>NZ_JABXKN010000143.1:0-212757 GCF_017115065.1 Nostoc sp. JL23 | reverse complement strand
GCATTGGGCATTGGGCATTGGGCATTGGGCATTGGGCATTGGGCATTGGGCATTGAGCATTGGGCATTGGTTATTCTCGTTGTCCCTGTAAAGTTCTGATCTAAGGAAGCGCATTCTCCATACCCTATTCCCCATGCCCTATTCCCCATTCCCAATACCTTTGAGCAGAAGATTCATTGTGCGGCGCATGTATGCTTCTACTGGCTCAGTTGTGGGTTTGAAGATCAGTGCATAATATAGTGATCCGCTTACAAGGTCGATAATTAAGTCTACATCTGCATTATTGTGAATTTCGCCTCTAGACTTGGCACGCTCAAGTATTTTAGAAAAGGCTTCACGTCTGAGTTTCGTATATTTTGTCCAGTAAACCTCGGCAAATTGAGGATTGCTAGACGCTGTACTAACAATCAGCGCAAGTGTCTGACGACCAAGGGGACTATCTATTTTTTTGGCGGCATTCTTAATCAGGATATCCATGTCTCCCCAAAAGCTGCCGGTATCGGGGATCGCTAAATCATCTCTGAGACTTTCTATCGCGTCTGCAACTAGTTCTTCTTTGGAAGTGTAACGCCGATAAATAGTTGTTTTACCAACTCCAGCACGAGAAGCGATCGCTTCTATACTCATGCTTTCATATCCTACCTCTGCAAGCAAATCCAAAGTTGCTTGCAGAATAGCTTGGTCGGCATGGATGCTGCGTGGGCGTCCAGAGGTGCTGTTGATTTGCTTACTCATAAAATATCATCCCCAAGCAATATCTTCTTGGCCATTTGCTTCTACTTTTGGGCATAGAACATAGCTTTTGGAAAAGGAAATAAGCCTCATAACCCAATTCTCATGCACTAAAACAGCAGCAATGACCATCCATCTTTAGCATAGGTATTTCTGCCGCTTTTCATAGAAAACTCTCTTGACCGTTTTTATATGATACGCTACCGTAGCGTATATATACAATACTTAATTTTAGCTTTGGCATTGCTTGACATCTCCCAAATATTATTTGTGCTAAATAATGGCTACCAACATTAAAGGTTCTAGTTTTGACGAATTTGGTTATGTCCACGGGCCATTGAAGTGGGCGATCGCTTTTACGGCTTCTCTGGGTGCGATACTAGAAGTAATTGATACTAGTATTGTTAACGTTGCCCTGACAGATATACAGGCTAGTTTGGGTGCAACTGTTAGTGAAGTCGGCTGGGTGGTAACTGGATATGCGATCGCAAATGTCGTCTTAATTCCCTTATCTGCATGGCTGGGAGATTACTTTGGACGCAAAACCTACTTTATCTTCTCGTTGATTGGCTTTACCCTGGCCTCGGTTTTATGCGGTTTGGCATTTAATTTGCCGATGCTAGTTTTTTCTCGAATTCTTCAAGGTTTGTGTGGTGGCGGGTTGCTAGCTAAAGCCCAAGCGATTTTGTTCGAGACTTTTCCACCTGCTGAACAGGGTTTAGCACAAGCAGTTTTTGGGGTAGGTGTAATTGCTGGCCCAGCCATCGGCCCGACTTTAGGGGGATTTTTGGTAGATGGTTTGGGCTGGCGGTGGATTTTCTTTGTGAATATTCCCTTCGGGATCGTTGCAGTGGCGATGTCAGTGGTATTTTTGCCCAAAGACAAAGATAAGAGTGAGACACAAAGCCAAGCCGTCGATTGGTTCGGGATTGGGTTTTTAGTTATCGCTATTGGCTGTATGCAAACTTTGTTAGAGGAAGGAGAGAAAGATGACTGGTTTTCCTCCAGTTTTATTACCACATTAGCGATCGCTAGTTTTATCGGCTTGGGATTGTTTATTTGGTACGAATTGCGAATAGCCCATCCTGCTGTGGATTTGAGAGTTTTGCGTCACCGTTCTTTAGCTGCGGGAAGCGTTCTCTCAGCAGTGGTGGGTATGGGGCTTTATGGCACGCTCTTTGCTGTGCCGATATTTGCTCAAAGTGTACTGCACTTTACGGCAACGCAGACAGGACTATTGTTAGCGCCTGGTGCTTTAGCATCTGCGATCGTGATGGTTTTATTAGGTAAACTGTCTAGTAAAATTGATGCCCGATTTTTAATTGCAATGGGCGCTGTGGGATCGTCTGGAGTTATGTTTCAACTCGCAGCAATTACTCCACAAACTGGCATAGATGATTTATTTTGGCCATTGGTATGGCGTGGGGCTTTTACTGTGTTAATGTTTCTGCCTTTGAGTTTGGCAGTTTTAGGCCCGCTACCCAAACAGGATATTTCTGCTGGCTCTGGTTTCTACAACCTCACCCGACAACTGGGTGGTAGCATTGGCATTGCTTTACTCACCACTTTGCTTGACCGACGAGAAGCTTTTCATCGAGCCATCCTGTTAGCAAAACTTAGTCCTTATGACCCAGAGACGAGTCAGCGCCTCGACTTACTCAACGGGGCACTCCAAGGTCAAGGCATGGATGCAACAACATCTCAACAGCAAGCATTAGCTTTATTAAGTCAAATAGTAGATACTCAAGCTGCGGTTTTGTCTTACGCAGATTGCTTTCGAGTGGTAGGGGTAGGGTTTCTTTGCTCGTTACCTCTGTTGTTATTTCTGGGTAAAGGCGGTGCAGGAGCGAAAGCGCCAGTTGGTCACTAGTACGTCGTCAAGCTAGTTTTGAGGGTTTGTAGTAAGCACTTTAGTGCTTGGGAAACTAAGGACTAAAGTCCTTACTACGAACTTCCTTACCCATCAATTTAAACTTGACAGACTACTAGGGGTAAGGTAAATAGCGATCGCATCCCTATTCTAAATTCTCTGACTGCAAAACTGCGTAATAATACGGCTTCAGAATTATTCTCTACCGCAAGTGATAGCAGAAAATTAATACACACTGATTGATCTAAATGAAAAAAGTAAAAGTCCCACTCAGTTTTGAGCGGGACTATATGAAGTCTTATTACTAAAATGAGAAATCTTGATCTTAGAAAAAGTTCATTATTGTAATAACCCCAACGCTGGTTAACATCATTAAAGCGCCCATAATTATAGACTGGCCTAATGGATTGCTGAATTTTGCGTTGTTCATTTAAGTAAAATCCCTTTTATTAATAGTTTCTTAACCATATCAAAATCAGTATAAATATCTATAAAAGTATTATAAAACTTAAATTACCTTAAGATTTCTTAGTAAATAATTCATTTATGCTTATGTAATAATTTTTACTGGGCATTGGGCATTAGGAGTGCTGTTAACGGATAGCTAGGATTTAGCCCGTGCTGAGTGCTGAGTTAGGAGTTAGGGGTTTTGTTTGCCCCCTTGTCTCCCCCACTCCCCATTCTCCATTCTCAAAATGTAGTAATTTCCACACAAAATCATTACCTTATTTCCGAGCGGAATACGCGTCTTAATGAAGTAAGATCGATCTTAATCAAGGTAAAAATATTTTGAATAGAAGATTATCATGACAGTCTCCACGGCATCTAGAAACCAAGCGATCGCTTTTGACTTAGACAAATTAAACGAGCAATTTGAAAGTGCCACACCCAAAGACATACTGGCATGGTCTATAGAGAATATCCCAACGGGACTGGTGCAAACAAGCGCCTTTAACGTGGATGACATGATAATTACCCATATTCTTTACACTGAACTGAAGCATCCGGTTCCTGTGATCTTTCTTGACACCTTGCACCACTTCCCTGAAAGCCTAGAATTGGTAGACAAAGCCATACAAATCTACAACCTGGATTTGCAAACTTTCAAAACTCCAGATGTAGACACCCGCGAAGCCTTTGAAGCCAAATACGGCGATAAACTCTGGGACAAAGATATTGCCAAATTCCACCACATTACAAAAATTGAACCACTACTACGGGGTCTAGACGAACTCAACAGCGTCGCTTGGATTACCGGACGCCGCCGTGACCAAGCAGTAACCCGTGCGAATATGCCCATATTTGAATTTGATGGTAAAGGTCGGCTGAAAGTAAATCCCATAGCTACTTGGACACGTCAAGACAGCTGGGTTTACGTAGCTGAACATGGAGTCATCTACAACCCCCTCCACGACCAAGGTTATCCCAGCATCGGCGACCAACCCATCACCACCAAAGTAGGCGAAGGCGAAGACGAACGCGCCGGACGCTGGCGGGGAAGTGATAAAACAGAATGCGGAATTCATATTTAGTCATTGGTCATTTGTCATTTGTCATTAGTATTAGACAAAGGACAAATGACTAAGAACAAAGGACAAATATGATTAAAATTCTCCATCTCTCCGATATCCACATGGGAAGCGGTTTTTCCCACGGACGAATTAATCCGGCGACGGGAGTAAATACACGATTGGAGGATTTTGTCAATACTCTATCTATATGTATTGACCGAGCGCTGACAGATGTAGTTGATATGGTGATATTTGGTGGCGATGCTTTCCCGGATGCTACACCACCGCCTTATGTACAGCAAGCTTTTGCCAGCCAATTTCGCCGTCTCATGGATGCCAATATTCCCACAGTGCTGTTGGTAGGCAACCACGACCAACACTCCCAAGGACAGGGAGGCGCGAGTTTAAATATTTACCGCACTTTGGGAGTGCCAGGGTTTGTTGTTGGTGATACATTAACTACTCACTGTATCGAAACCCGTAATGGCAAAGTGCAAGTAATTACTCTACCTTGGCTAACTCGTTCGACTTTGATGACTCGCCAAGAGACTGAAGGTTTGTCTTTGGCGGAAGTCAACCAACTATTAACGGAACGTCTGCGAGTTGTTCTAGAAGGGGAAATTCGCCGTCTTGACCCCGATGTGCCAACTATCCTTCTGGCTCACTTAATGTCTGACAATGCTACCTTGGGCGCAGAACGATTTTTGGCAGTTGGTAAAGGCTTTACTCTACCCCTATCTTTGCTGACGCGACCTTGTTTTGATTATGTAGCGTTAGGACACGTCCACCGCCACCAAAATCTGAATAAATCCAACAATCCGCCGGTGATTTATCCAGGGAGTATTGAACGGGTAGATTTTAGTGAAGAAAAAGAAGACAAAGGCTATGTAATGTTGGAACTGGAACGGGGGAAGGTTGAATGGGAATTTTGTCCCTTAACAGTTCGGACTTTCCGCACCATTGAGGTGGATATCTCGAAAGCAGATGATCCGCAGGCGGTGTTAATGAAAGCGATCGCTAAATATAATATTGAAGATGCTGTAGTGCGGCTAATTTACAAACTCCGCTCTGAACAGATGGATTTAATTGACAGTTCCTCTCTACATACTGCTTTAAGTCCCGCTCATACCTATACCATTCAAGCAGAATTAGTGAGTCAATTAGCCAGGCCCCGCATTCCTGAATTGAGTGCAAGTAGCAGCATCGACCCAATGGAAGCGTTAAAAACTTACTTGAACAATCGCGAAGACCTCAAAGACATCGCAACCTCAATGATGGATGCAGCTCAGAAGTTGCTAGCAGATGAAGTGGAAGTTTGGCTGGAAGCAGCAACTAATGAGTAGGATAAAATAATTTGTAATTAATAATTATTATGGAATAACGTAGACGCTTCTCTACCAGACGCTACGCGTAGCTTGCTTCCCGAAGGGTACGGCTTGCCGCAGGCTACCCCAGAGGCGCGGAGGGCACGGAGAAATCAGAGTTTTAGAGGTATTTTGTGTAAGCCCTATTTTCTACTCTCCAAAATCTATGACGCAAACAATCCAAGCAAAGGTCATCGACTTACGCTATTTAATTGATAACTTTGGTATTCAGTTAGTTTTAGATGACTCATTCTTCCACGAATGGCAAGAATATTTACCAGAAATTAATGATTTAGATAAACAACTTTTAGATAAGGTAAAAACGGGTTATTTTAATCTTCTGAATTATCCACCTTTACTAGAAGATGTAGTTAGAATGGCTGTTGTAGACCCATTACTTTTTATTGGGGATTTTTATCTAGCTCCGTTTTATGTAAAATCAGAAGAATCTATAGATATTGCTGTGCCAGATGAAGATGTAATCATCAAAGGTAGAATAGATACCTTAGTTTTGAAAGAGCAATTCTGGGTGATGATTATTGAGTCTAAAAGAGCTTCCTTTTCAGTGGAACAAGGAGTCGCACAAATTCTTGCTTATCTGTTAGGAAATATGTATACCGATAAACCTAGTTTTGGTATGATTGCCACAGGAAGCGAGTTTATTTTCGTCAAATTAGTGAAAGGAAATCCACCGCGTTATGCTTTATCAAAGGGTTTTTTGATGCGAAACCCTGGAAATGAATTGTACGACGTACTACGTATATTGAAATGCCTGACTCAGTTGGTGAGTACTTAATTTTTTTTATTGCTTAATTATATATTCTTATAAAAGGGGCGATGTGCGACACCAGGCGATACGCGTCTACGCTACATCATTTACCATTAAGTAATGAAAAATGTCTGATATTTAAATAGTAGTGATTACAGGAGTAAGCATACAATGAAAATTAGAGGAATCAAACGAGGTCAAACTATTGAATTATTAGAGCAAATTCACAGTATTCCTGATGGGGCAGAAATAATCGTTAATCTAGAACTTGCTTCTACTGAACCTGTTGTAGAAAAACCAGACTTAACAGAGGAAGAAAGGCTAGCAAAATTGAATAAATTATTTGGAGTTTGGCAAGACCAAGCAGAGTTAATAGATATCTTTGCTGAAATAGACCAGCAGCGTCACATTTATGAAGGAAGGGTGATAGACTCAATAGATAAATAGAAGAAAGACTAATGTATCTTCTAGATACTAACATTTGCATTTCATTGCTTAACGGTAATCCCAAAGCAGTAGCTATATTTAATCGCTATTTCACTCAATGCTATCTATCTACAATAGTAGTTTCAGAACTTTACAAAGGTGTTTACTGTTCTAAACAAGTTGAGAAAAATTTAGAAACATTAGCACAACTAACTGAACTATTACCCATTGAGCCATTTGATATAGATGCTGCCAGAGAATTTGGTAAAATCCAAAGTGAATTGAGGCAAATTGGTAGACCAACAGGAGAAGTAGATGCACTAATTGCTGCTGTTGTCCGTTCTCGTAATGATATTTTGGTTACGAACAATATCAAAGATTTTGAAAATATACCTAATTTGCTATTAGAGAATTGGTTAGAGTAGCAAAAAGGCTATATGAGTATTTCTACAAGTAAGCGATCGCCTGATTATATATTCTCACAGGATGCGCGATCGCTCTTTCAATAATGAGAGAATATACCATCTATAAATTTAGGGAAGTTCATGATGAAGCGAGAATTTAATGTAATCATCGAACGAGATGCAGATGGCTACTTTCTTGCTTCTGTCCCAAATCTTCCTGGTTGTCATACGCAAGCTAAAACTTTTAATACTCGTAATAAGCGCGATCGCTAAATATGATATTAAAATTACTGTAGTGCGGCTACTTTGTTTTACAAACAGCTTGACGGCTAAAAAAAGTCGAGTTTTCACTACTGTTTTGTATTACTAATGACATATTTTTTAGCAAATATTATGTATGCATCTGGATTGTTGCGCTTGCCATCAGAAAAACCCGTTTTTTGAAATGCCTTGGTAAATCAGATTTCTTTGCTACTTTTTGATCGCAAAATTGCTCACTAAGTAAAAAAAAATAATCCAGATGATAAATATTATTCTATATACCCTATAATTTTCATAATCACGGTATCCATGTAGAAATACCGTAGATTTAGGGGTGATTCCAATGAGCAAGTCGCAACAACCAACACAATTAAGTAAATTTCTAAGTGAAGGGATACAGGCTTATGTCATAAAAGCTTTGCAGAGTCTACAACTCCGGTATCAACACGCAATTAAAAGTTGGTTGAATGGACGCAGTGTACAAAGCTTTGTGAGTCTGTTTTTAATAAGTATTTTTTTGAGTATAGCAGTTGCCTCCTGTTCGGGAAGCAGTTCAGCTAGCAAAAATGATGTTAATTTAAAACTCGTTTCATTCTCTGTCACCAAAGCCGCTCATGACCAGATAATTCCCAAATTTATCGAAAAGTGGAAGCAGGAACACAACCAAAATGTCACATTTGAGCAAAGTTATGGCGGTTCTGTCGCTCAAGCGGCTGCTGTGATTGACGGTTCGCAAGAAGCAGACATAGTACACTTGGCACTTCCCCTCGATGTTAGCAAAATTCAGCAAGCAGGTTTGATTAAATCAGGTTGGGAAACTAAAGCACCGAGAAGTGGTATTGTGAGTAGATCGGTTGCTGCGATCGTTACTCGCGAAGGCAACCCGAAAGGCATCCAGACTTGGGCTGACTTGGCAAAAGATGGCGTGAAAGTGATTGCCGCTAACCCAAAAACTTCTGGTATTGCTATCTGGGAATTTTTGGCTTTTTGGGGTTCGGTAACTCTAACAGGTGGTGATGAAGCAACAGCGCTAGATTATGTCACCAAAGTTTATAAGAATACCCCGACTCTAACGAAAGATGCCCGTGAGGCTAGCGATTTATTCTTCCAAAAAGGTGAGGGAGATGTCTTAATCAACTACGAAAATGAGGTGATTTTGGCGGGGAAAAATGGGACTAAGCTACCTTATGTTGTCCCCCAAGTAAATATTTCCATTGACAATCCTGTAGCGATAGTTGATAAAAACGTCGATAAACACAGTACAAGAGAAGTTGCACAAGCATTTGTTGATTTTCTTTACTCCACAGAAGCTCAACGGGAATTTGCCAAATTACAATATCGTCCTGTTAACCCTAGCGTTACCCAAGAAGTAGCATCACAATATCCGCCAATTAAAACTTTATTCACATCTCAAGATTTAGGTGGTTGGGATATTATTCAGAGCAAGTTTTTTGGAAATGGGGCAATATTTGACAAAATTCAAGCTGCGAACAAAGCATGATAAAAGAGATATCATGCTGCATTCTCTACATTTTGCAGCTAGCCAAGCATAAGTAATTATCAGCCACTTTATCTCAATGGATAATTTATGAGCTTTTGTAACCGATTTCAAAATAGCTTTTTCTTAACATCTTTAATGCTTCTTGCCAGCAGTATTACTGCTTGTAACAGCGGACAAGAATTGAAAAGTCAAGTAAGTATTGATGGTGCTGCTGTAGGTTTTCCTGTTTCTTTAGCAGTTGCAGAAGAATATAGCAGAAGCAAATCTGAAGCTAAAGTTAGTGTTGCCTCAAGTGGTACTGGAGGTGGTTTCAGTAAATTTTGTAATGGCGATATTGATATAGCTGGTGCTTCTCGTACCATTCGAGATGAAGAAATCAAAAAATGTAAAAGTAAGAATATTGAATTTGTCGAGTTACCTGTAGCTTTAGATGGTATCGCTGTAATTGCTAACCGTAAAAATAACTTCGCCAAATGTCTAACTATTAAGGAACTGGGCAAAATTTGGGGTGCAAAATCAGACGGTAAAATCTTGACTTGGAATCAAGTTAATCCCAAATTCCCTAACGAAAAACTGAAGCTGTATGCTCCAGCTTCTGATACTGGAACCTTTGATTATATGACTCAAGCTGTAACTGGCAAAGCCAAGAATGGCCGTACAGATTACACCCCTAGTCACAATCAAAATCTCCTAGTACAAGGTGTTTCAGGTGATGTATCAGCCTTGGGTTATGTTGGGATATCTTACTACATTCAAAACCAAGATAAACTCAATTTAGTTGCTGTAGAAAGTCCTACGGGAAAGTGTGAAAAGCCAGTTCCTGTAGATAATGTCATCAAAAATATCTACACACCTTTGTCTCGTCCTCTATTTCTCTATGTCAGTAAAAAATCCTTAGATACCAAGCCAGCAGTTAAAGAATTTGTAGATTTTTATCTAGAAAATTCTTGGAAGTGGGTAGATAGTGTTGGTTATGTGGCACTACCTGATGAAGCTTATGTCAAGGTCAAACAAAAATTTGCTACTGGTGAAACAGGGACAAAATTCAAAAAAGCAAAACCAGGTGAACCAATCACAAACTTTATTTAAATAAAGTTCCAGTCATTGTAGTCTGAATGTAGTTAAAAAATAATTGTTTATGCAAAATCTCAATTCTCAAAACGATCCTTATCTACTTTCCAGACAATCATTGGATAAAAATCCATCTGAAGATATCTCTGAAAAGATTGTTGGGGTAATTTTATTCGCTTGTGCTTTAGTTTCGGTTTTAACTACTTTTGGAATTGTCGTAATTATCTTTCAAGAGACATTTGGTTTTTTCCAAGAAGTTTCCTTTGCTCAATTCTTTCTTGATACGAAATGGACGCCTTTATTTGCAGATAGACATTTTGGCGTTTGGCCGTTGATTAATGGCACTTTCTTAACGACAGGTATTGCGATGGCAGTTGCTATTCCTTTGGGGTTATCTTCTGCTATTTATTTAAGTGAGTATGCTCAACCAAAAGTAGCAGCAGTTTTACGTCCAGCAGTGGAACTTTTAGCGGGAATACCAACAGTAGTATATGGTTACTTTGCGCTATTGTTTGTCACACCTTTGCTACGAAATTTTATCCCTCTGGAAATATTCAACGCCTTGAGTGCAGGTTTAATGATGGGAGTAATGATTACTCCTACTGTTGGTTCTATCAGCTTAGATGCTATTAAAGCAGTTCCCCGCTCTTTACGAGAAGGCTCTTATGCTTTAGGTATCACTAAACTGGAAACAATTTTTAAAGTAGTTCTACCAGCCGCGCTTTCTGGAATCATCGCCTCAATTATATTGGGTATTTCTCGCGCTGTGGGTGAAACAATGACTGTTCTCATTGCCGCTGGATTACAGCCAAAGCTGACTGTTAATTTTGCGGAATCAATAGAAACAATGACAGCTTACATGGCACAAATTTCTGGAGGAGATAGTCCGCGTGGTAGTCTAAATTTCAAAACCTTATATGCTGTAGGTGCTGTTCTGTTTCTAATCACCCTAGTTTTGAATATTGTTAGTTACTGGATTGCAAATCGCTTTAAAGAAAAATACGATTAATTAAGTATGGCTACAAGTTATCAACCAAATAGTTCTCTAGATTCTACGGTAGAATTTACCGATAATGTTGACAGTAGGGAGACATTAGGGAAAGTATTTGAAGTAATTTTTTTGTTAGGATTGCTGATTGGTTTATTTATCCTAGCATTGCTACTTTTTGATATTTTGAAAGACGGATTAGGTAGATTTTTGTCACCCGGCTTTCTCACCGAAACTCCTTCTCGTTTTGCTGACCAAGGTGGCATTCGTCCTGCAATTATCAGTAGCGTACTTTTGGGAACTGTTGTGATTTTTGTTACTGTTCCTATTGGTGTCGGAGCAGCTTTATATCTAGAAGAGTATGCACCTAAAGCTTGGTGGACAGCGATTATTGAGATTAATATCAGTAATCTGGCAGGTGTACCTTCTATTGTTTATGGATTGCTGGGTTTAGGAGTTTTCAATTATTTACTTGGGTTTGGCCCCGCTTTGATTTCTGGTGCATTGACTTTATCTTTGTTGTCTTTGCCAGTAATTATTGTCACATCTAGAGAAGCAATTCGCGCCGTCCCAGATTCTCTGAGAAATGCTTCTTATGGATTAGGTGTTACCAAATGGCGAACTATCAGCAGTCATGTCATACCTTATGCTATTCCCGGTATTTTGACAGGGGTGATTATCTCTGTATCTCGTGCCATTGGTGATGCAGCATCTCTAATTGTTGTCGGTGCTGTGGGTTTTCTCACTTTTGACCCCGGTTTGTTCCAGAGATTTATGGCATTACCCATTCAAATTTACAGTTACATCACTCGTCCTGAACCGGGTTTTGCTGGTGCAGCAGCAGCGACAATTATTGCTTTGTTGCTCTTGATTTTAGCTTTAAATGGTGTTGCAATTTATATCCGGCAACGCTTCTCAATACGTTAGATAATTAAATATCTAATTGGATACATTCACAGATTATTTGGAGAACAGCCACATGACTTATAGCAATAGTAGAAGTAAATCAGATAGTGCCACAATTGAACAAGGTAATAGCGTCTTCAATGTTGAAGGTGTGAAGGTCTTCTATGGAGGATTCCTAGCACTTTTAGATGTTTATCTAAAGATTCCTGATAAACAAATTATTGCTTTTATTGGGCCTTCAGGATGCGGTAAAAGTACATTACTGCGTTGCTTCAACCGTATGAATGATTTAATTCCTGGTGCTAAGGTTGAGGGTAGACTGAATTATCGCGATCGCAACATTTACGATCCTAAGATAAATTCTGTAAAATTGCGCCGCCAAGTCGGAATGGTTTTTCAAAGACCGAATCCTTTCCCGAAGTCAATCTACGAAAATATTTCCTTTGGCCCCCGTGCTAATGGTTATAAAGGTAACATCGATGAATTGGTGGAAGATTCTCTCAGACGCGCTGCTATCTGGGATGAAGTGAAAGACAAACTCAAAGAGAAGGGTACTGCATTATCTGGCGGACAACAACAACGGCTTTGCATTGCGCGTGCGATCGCCATGAAGCCAGATGTATTATTAATGGATGAACCATGTTCTGCTCTCGACCCAATTTCTAGCCGCCAAGTAGAAGAACTCTGCTTAGAACTCAAGGAGCAATACACCATTATTATGGTGACACACAATATGCAACAAGCTTCAAGAGTCGCAGATTTCACGGCTTTCTTCAATACAGAAATTGACGAGCATGGCAAACGTCGCGGAAAATTAGTTGAGTTTAATCCGACAGTGCAAATGTTTAGTTCTCCTCAAACCAAAGAAGCTGAGGATTATATCAGTGGACGCTTCGGTTAAAGAGTTTGTCCTAAGTATTTAGGATAATAGATAACCTTGTACAATAAGGTAAAACTTTGTACAGGGTTTTGTTTTGTGATACCAGACTCACTAAAATAGCGGCACTACAGACTCAATCTATAATGCGTAGAAGAGTCACCCTATGCTGCATAACGCTCAAAAAATTTTGTTTGAGTTTTATCTCAACCCGCGATTAGTCTATTTCTCCGACATCCCGTAGCACTGCATCAATAAGGCTAGGTCGGATATAAATTCCATTGGTGCGTAACTGCTCAATATATACTTTAAGCTCAACAATCAAGCCTACTTTTTTCGCCTTACGCAAAATGCCAAGAGTACCTATCCGGCGAATTCCTAAGCGTTCTGCAACCCTTCGTGCTTGAGCATCATCCAAAAGTACTGTACTATCTGGAGTGGATTGAGCCAAGGCTATAGCTTCAGCTTCTCCACGATCAACTAGGATTGATAATGGTTCTAATATCAGGGCTTCAGGGGCTTGAATTTCCAACCAAGTTAACTGACTGACGGCTTGTGCACCAGGTAAACCTACACCTTGGATTGTTACTTCATCCCATACGGCTGTGAGAAGTAATATTCGCTGATAAAATTGGGGTAAAATTTCCAGTTGCGCGATAATTGCCAAGGAAATGAGGGGGCTGCTATCGGCAACGATGACAGAGTTAATCATCGCGCAATTCGTCGGCGATTTGGTCATCATCTAAGTTGATAACAGGGATTTGCAAACGTCCTAGTTCGTACATGAACTGCGGTTTGTTCATGCTGCAAAAGGCGGCGGCTTTACCAAGCGATAGTCTGCGTAGCTCAAATAGTTTGACTGCGAGCAAAAATGTGAGTTCTGCTTCTAAGGCTTGGGGTGATTTACCGGAGGTAATAAGTAAGTCATCGGGATAATGAAGGGATAGGATGTGCATGATTCACTTCTGTGTTCCTGATTCCTAATTCTGTCTTGATTATGGCTTACACCAGTCCAACTAGCATAACGAAGTGATCGCATCCAGTAGTGACTCAACAACAACTCGACGACTGGCTAAATCACGATTAAATCGCTTATCGAAGAATGGTGACTTTGCATTAGCTTAATTCTGGAAAATATGCTGAGGCTTAATAGTACTAAATTGAAGTAATATTTCAGTTTAGTACTTATACTGTGTATTATGTTTAAGCCTCTGTCATTTGCTTTAGTTGCAGCTACCATTCTAGTTGCATCAATCAATAATCCCAGTGCTACCTTAGCTCGAACTTGTGCCTCTAAGTGTGGGTCGCACCCAATTCAGTTTACACCTGGGCAACACATCCGAGTTGAAATTATAAATAGCACACCTAATCTAATAAAAATTCAAAAACCCTCTGGGACTGATGCAATATCCTTGAGTCCAGGGCAGAAATTAAATTTAGAACAAATAGAGGGTACTGAGCCAAATACATCTTTGATATTTTGGAGCGAAAAAGGTTTATCACTACAAGCAATTGTCTCTAAACTTAACTTTGGCACATTGCGGCTAGAACTCCGTCCAACTTGGCGCTCTCCAGGCGATCGCTCTTTGTATATTACGGATGATGGTAGGATAAACGTGTTTTAGATAGCAAATAATGTTATTAGTTATGAGTTAAGAAACAACTTTCAATTCAACACTCATAACTGAAAACTCCTAACTTTTATTGTGCTAGACCGACCTGTATCTGAACTATCAAAGCCTCGCCGACGCTTACCCGATCAACGTTGGCAAATTTATCCACAAAAACCAGAATTTGCCCAAAATCTGGCGGTTTTGACAAATATTTCACCGATTGTCAGCCAGTTGTTGATTAATCGGGGTATGGAAACACCAGAACAGGTACAAGCCTTTTTAGATCCAGAGTCTTTAGTTTTGCCTTCGCCTTTGGAAGATTTCCCAGATTTGGCGATTAGTTTAGAGTTGTTGGAAAATGCGATCGCTTCTCAAACAAAAATTGCTATTTGTGGTGATTATGATGCTGATGGGATGACTAGCACTGCTCTACTTTTGCGTAGTCTCCGCACTTTAGGCGCACAAGTAGATTATGCTATCCCCAGCCGGATGCACGAAGGCTATGGTATTAATAAACGCATAGTTGAAGAATTTCACCGCGAAGGTGTGGGATTAATTCTCACTGTAGATAATGGTATCTCTGCATTTGAACCAGTTGCGAGAGCTAGAGAACTTGGTCTTGCAGTGATTATCACCGATCATCATGATATACCCCAAAAATTACCGCCAGCTAACGCTATCCTCAACCCCAAACTAATAGCTGAATCTTCACCTTATCGGGGTGTTGCTGGTGTTGGTGTTGCCTACATTTTGGCAGTGTCTCTAGCACAACAACTAGGCCAGACTAAGGGCTTGATTCAGCCAATGCTAGCACTGTTTACGCTGGGAACGATCGCAGATTTAGCCCCCTTAACTGGTGTAAATCGCCGTTGGGTAAAACGTGGTTTACAACATTTACCCAAATCCCACTTACCTGGAATACAGGCGTTGATTCAGGTAGGTGGAGTACAGGCGAGAGATGAAGGAGCAGGGGAGCAGGGGAGCAGGGGAGCAGGGGAGCAGGGGAGAAAATCTCCAATCCAAAATCCAAAATCCCTCAAGCCTGAAGATATCGGGTTTCGTCTGGGGCCGCGAATTAATGCTATCGGTAGGATTGGTAATCCCCAGACTGTGATTGAATTGCTGACTACAGATGATATGGGAGTAGCGCTGGAAAGAGCAATGCAGTGCGAACAAATCAACGCTTCTCGCCAGGAAATGTGTCAGCAAATTGAACAAGAAGCGATCGCTTATGTAGAAGCAGAATTTGTTACATCTCTACAACGAGATCGTGTATTAATTGTTGTTCAACCTAATTGGCATCACGGCGTTATTGGCATCGTCGCCTCCCGCTTGGTGGAACGTTACGGTGTTCCCGTGTTTATCGGGACTTATGAAGATGAGGAACATATACGCGGTTCAGCACGCTCAATTCCAGAGTTTCATGTGTTTGAAGCTTTGGAATATTGTCACGATTTACTAGGCAAATTTGGTGGACACAAAGCAGCCGGGGGATTCTCTCTACCAGCAGAGAATTTACAGGTGTTGCGATCGCGTTTGATTGAGTTTGCTAACCAGTGTCTTGAACCCCAACATCTCAAGCCTCTGCTCAAAATTGATGCTGAAGTCAACCTCAATCATCTAAATCAGCAGCTTTATCAACAGCTTAATGCTCTACATCCCTGCGGTATGGACAACCCCGATCCAGTTTTCTGGACACCTAATGTCCAAGTGGTTGAGCAAAAAATTGTTGGGAAGGGTCATATTAAACTCACAATCGCCCAAACTGTCGATAATCAGGAGTATAAAATCAAAGCGATCGCTTGGCGTTGGGGCGACTATTTCCGTTTACCACCGCGAGTAGATGTTGCTTACAAACTGCGAGAAAATTACTTTAACGGTAACACTAGTATCGAACTAGAGTTAATCGGTGTCAGGTTGCCAATTAAGCTTCAACAATTTTTTGCTTCTTCACCTATCCAGTCAAGCACCACCTTTGAGTACAACCAGCGACAATATACTTGTGGTTTCTATAAAAACGGTATTGAAGCAGAATTAAGAATTAAAAATTCTGAAGGCAAAGTCTTAGCCATGCAGCCAGGACATATAATTGGTTTGCTGGGTACTAATCGTCAAAACGCCAAAGAAGTCGATCTCTCTCAACCACAGTATGACAATATTATCCAAGCTGCCCTTCATGCGTTATCAGTATTGAGTGCTGAGTTATGAGTTTTAAATTCCAAAATTTTCTTCTACTCAACACTCAGCACTCAGCACTGTTAAAGGTTGCCGTTGCGAAATGCCAGCACAAAGATTACTGCTGGGCCAGCAATCACAATTAGCGCCACGGACAGCAATTGGAAAATAACTTCCCAATTGATACTGGTAAAAGCGTTAAACAATCCAGATAAAGCATCAAACATTTTTCTTCTTCTCCTCTCAATTGTCTTAAAAAATTCAATAACTTAATTACAAAACCCGCAATCGATCATATCTGGCTATGGCCTGTAAGATTTAATTTACTTAACAAAATTATAAGAAAAGACATAAAAACGTAAAATAGGGGCATTGGGCATTGTCTATTCTCCCTATTCCCTATTCCCCACTCCCTACTCCCCCAATCCAAAATGTCAACTTGGCAATGTGTAAAGCAATGTGGAGCCTGCTGTAATCTCGACCCAGCAGAGCGTCCAGACTTAGAAGAGTATCTCTCACCACCAGAACTAGAACTCTACCTCAGCATGGTAGGCGAAGGGGGATGGTGCGTTAATTTCGACCATACCACGCGAGAATGTCGCATCTACTCCAATCGCCCTCGCTTCTGCCGTGTGGAATCAGAAGTGTTTCAAGATATGTATGGGGTTGAACCAGAAGAAGTCAACGATTTTGCTATTGACTGCTGTCGCCAGCAAATAGAAGGAGTTTATGGCGATCGCAGTTTAGAAATATTACGCTTTGACAAAGCTGTTGGCCTTTGACACCCAACCCTCCTTTTTTTGTGTGAGGTTGCAATTTATGACAAAAATCTGAGAAAATGATAGAAATATGAAAAGACTCTAGCAACCAAAACTACTGCTTGTGAAACTTGACTCTGTACCTTTGGAGATTTCTGGCATATCTCACACTGAGATCGAGCTAGAACTGAAAGATAGCAATGATATTAACTTAGCTCCCGCGATCGTTCCGTCAGTTCAGCCTGTAATTGCCGATAGTCCTCAAAAGCAGCAATCAGTGCTAGTAGTTTTTGGTACGACTTTTGTAACCATTTTTCTAGCAGAAATTGGAGATAAAACTCAGCTATCCACTCTGTTAATGAGCGCACAATCTCATTCGCCGTGGGTGGTATTTATCGGATCTGCGGCGGCCCTAATAACCACCAGCTTATTAGGTGTACTTTTAGGTAGTTGGATAGCCAACCGACTCAGCCCAAAAACTGTAGAAAAATCAGCCGGCGTAATGTTGTTGGTAATTTCCCTAATGCTATTTTGGGATGTATTTAATAGTCATTAGTCATTAGTCATTAGAAAAATTCCCCACTGCCCCTTAATTATATGGATTGGCATCTTTTAGGACTGAGCTTTATTACGGTTTTTTTATCAGAATTGGGTGACAAAAGTCAGCTAGCGGCGATCGCACTTTCAGGGCGTTCTAATTCTCCACGTGCAGTATTTTTTGGTGCAGCAGGCGCATTGCTGTTAACAAGCCTGTTGGGATCGTTAGCAGGGGGTGCAGTAGCGGAATTGTTACCTACACGTGTGTTAAAAGCGATCGCGGCTGTAGGATTTGCCATTCTTGCTGCACGCCTGCTGTTATTTAACAATGAACCATCGGCAGATTCTGAGCAAACACCTTAGAGAAGAATTCAGAATTCAGAATCCAGAAATCAGAATTATCCTTCGTCGGCTATTAAAGTTTTTAACCAGTATCACTTAGTTAATTCGACCCTTTAACAAGCTCAGGGCATCGCAAGCTCAGTAACCACCGGACTCGAATTAATACTGAATTCTGACTCCTAAGTTCTAAATTATCATTTACAAAAGTTCCCAGGCAGTTCCTTTGTAGCCGTATTGAAAAATTTCTGGATGCAAAATTTCAGCCAAAATTTCTAGAGAATCTACCAGTCGCGGCCCTGGACGATTGAAGTAAGAATTGCCATCAGTAATGTAGACTCTACCAGCTGCGGTAGCGTGTAGTTTTTCCCACTCTGGACGTTGAGTTAATAAATTGGCTTCTTTGCGAGTACGATTTAAATCAAAGCCACAAGGCATAAAAACAATTACATCAGGATTAGTTGTTACTAGTGTTTCCCACGGCAAGATCGGAGAAGGCTGACCTGTAGCGCAAAATAGAGACTGTCCTCCTGCTAAGTTAACTAATTCAGGAATCCAATTAGCGGCGACCATCAAAGGATCAGTCCACTCGATACAGGCGACGGTAGGCAGTTCATCTAAAGAAAGTCCTTGGATTTTTTGCTGACAGATTTTGACGCGAGCTTCTAAATTTTCTAAGACTTTTACCGAGTCTACACCAAAGATATTGCCGACTCGCTCAATGTCAGCCCAAACATCCGGGAGAATATTGGGTTGTAAAGAAATAATCTGAGGTTTACTGTCAATCAGTGTAGCAACTGCCTTTTCAACATCGTGTAAGCTAACAGCACAAACATCGCACTGGTCTTGAGTGAGAATATGAGTAGGCTGCAATTGCTCTAAAACATCTGTTTTGATTTCATAAATACTAAGAGCAGATTGCAATAAATTGTTCACTTCGTCGTGAATTTGGCTGCTGGAGGCATCACTGTTTAAACGTGCTTGGGTACAAATGGGGCGATTGAGGATTTCTGGAGGGTAATCGCATTCGTGCGATCGCCCCACAATAGCATTAACCAACCCTAGTGCCGCTAAAATCTCTGTTCCACCGGGGATCAGGGAAACAATTCTTACATCACTATCTGTCATCGCTCCACCTCCGTAAAAGCTGCCATTACCTTAAGTTTGGCAGAATTTGAGCCATTAGGTATCTTTCTCTAGGAGAATCAAGAGTATTTTGCTAGTCAGTACTCAGCAAGAAATTCTACTGGGGATTGGGTATTGAGAAGAATCTTTACCACTCCCCAGTTTCAAATTAAAAATACTATACTACTTATACTACTTGATAGTAGAATTACTTAATAGTGAAATTACTTCAAATGCTAATTATCCCCTGGCAAAAATTAATAGTATGAAGTAACAGAATTAATCAGCAAAATCTAGCTTATAACTAATTAGCCAGAATTATAAAATTTAATTAGAAAAATTATACTTTCCGGTTATGAAAAACCAGATCAAGTAATTGTAGTTATACAAAGATAGTTCTACTTTTTCCGTAGAATTGCAAGTCCAAATTATTTCTTCTTGAGGGCAACTAATGCAGGTGGTGTCAGCTAGAAATATTACAGACCACAACCAGGCCCAAGAGGCTTTACGAATCAGAGAAAATAGTCGGCGAAAACAAAGCCAGACGCTGGTGCAACTAGCAAGAAGCAAGACATTTCAGCAAGGTAATCTCAATGCCGTGTTGAGGGAAATCACAGAAACCGCTGCTCAGACGCTGTTAGTAGAGCGAGTGGGAGTATGGTTATATAATGAAGAACGTTCAAAAATTGAATGCGTTAATTTGTATGATGTCAGAACTAAGGAGCATACTTTTGGTAACTCGCTTTTAAAAACAAATTTTCCTGCTTATTTCCAAGCTTTAGAAGAGGAGCGTACTATTGCCGCAGATGATGCCAGAAACGATCCCAGAACCCAAGAATTATCACAGTCTTATCTTTCAGTTTTGGGCATCACATCTATACTAGATGCACCAATTTGGCTAGAGGGTCATTTGGTAGGCGTAGTGTGTCACGAACACATAGGCGAAGGTCGCCAATGGACTTTAGAAGAAGAGAGTTTTGCTGGCTCAATTGCAGATTTTATAACGCTGGCTATAGAAGCGAACGAGCGAAACGTCGTACAGGAAGCACTGCGACAGAGTGAGGCGCAATTTCGGGCGATTTTTGAGCGTTCCTCTATCGGCATTGGCCTGATAGATATGAAAGGGCAGATAGTCGATACTAATCTGGCACTGTGCGAGATTTTAGGATATAGCCGAGAAGAGTTATACAGCAAGCGCTTTACAGATTACATTTCCATAGAAAGGGAGGATTTAAAACTTTACAAACGACTAATGTCAGGAATTAGAACAGACTTAAAGAGAACTTCGAGGGATGTTTTACAACCCTCCACCCATCAGAAACAGCTTGTTGAAAGACATCGTATTGAGATAGAAAGACGCTGCCAGCATCAAAGTGGTAGCTTAGTTTGGACTCATATCTCTGTTTCTGTTATACCAGGCAGCAATGGTGAACCTGAGTTTTTTCTAGCGATGATTGAGGATATTACTGAACGTAAGCAAACAGAGTTGAAACTACGCGCCTCTCAAGAAGCAGCAGAAGCTGCCAGTCGAGCAAAAAGTGAATTTTTAGCAACCATGAGCCATGAGTTGCGGACACCTCTCAATGCGATTATGGGTTTGTCACAGTTACTGCAACAAGAAATAGTTGGCTCTCTCAATGAAAAACAGAACGAATATGTAAGTTCTATATATAGTAGTGGTGAACATCTGCTGGCAGTAATTAACGATATCCTTGACTTATCTAAGGTAGAAGCTGGTAAAGAGGAACTGTTACTATCATCTTTGTCAGTGGCAGATATATGTAATTATGCCATCTGGACAGTGCGCGATCGCGCCTCAGAAAAGGGATTGCAACTCACACATGAAATTGACCGAGAAGCTGATATTTGTATTGCTGATGAGCGGCGCATCAAGCAAATGCTACTCAACTTGCTCACCAATGCCATTAAATTTACCCCAGCAGGTGAAGTATCGCTGGTAGTCAAAAAAGTGCCACAAGGGATAACGTTTACAGTTTCAGATACTGGCATTGGTATAGACTCAAGTCAGTTTCAATTTCTATTTGAACCGTTTAAGCAGCTTGACAGTCGATTAAATCGGCAGTATGAAGGCACTGGTTTGGGTTTAGCCTTGACGCGGAAATTAGCGCGTTTACATGGTGGAGATGTGACCTTTACATCAACTGTAGGAAAGGGCAGTCAGTTCACTCTGTTTCTACCAAATCCAGAGCATTCGGGAAATGAGGAAGATGAGACAAATGAGATAGACGAGACAGAAGAGGAAGCAAATTTTACCTCGTCCTCATCTTCTTCAAACATCCCCACAAATCAAACTATTTTGCTTGTAGAAGAAGATGAAAACATAGCAACAGTGTTGCAAGATTATCTCCACACAATTGGCTACAAAGTTAAGTGGATAGATAATGGTAACGATTTTTTGAAACAGGTACAAAGCTTCCAACCAGATTTAGTTTTTTTTGATTCCCAGTTAGTAAAGGATGTTCATATCTGGAATTTGCTGAATATCCTTAGAAAAGCGCCTTATCGCCAACATTTGCCGATTGTAATGATGACCTTTAGCGAACCTTTAGAGGAGGAAATTGCCATGATGCCAGGTAGTGTTAATGACTACCTTGTAAAGCCAGTTCGGATAGTCCAGCTAGAGTCAATCCTAATGAAATATTTTAGTTAATTGCTCATAAAAATACATTTTTATGAAAAAATATACATAGACAATATTTTTACTTTAACTGTGAAAATCTTTTTCTCATTTTCACATGGAGAATATTGGCTTCTTCAAATATTTCTCCTTCCTCTACAAAATCGAGTTTTTTGTATAAATCTTTTACATATTCTTGAGCATGAATCACTACTTCTGGAATATTTTGGTTAGCTATCACCTGTAGGGCATTTTCCATAATTTTCTTACCAATACCTTGCCCTCTAACTGTCGATAAAACAGCTAACCTTTCTATTTTGGCAGTTTTATCATCTAAATATCTGATTCTGGCAGTACCCACAACTTCCACATTTAAATAGGCAATTAGATGATCGGATATTTCATCTTTGCCATCAAATTCTAAAGTGGGATCTACCCCTTGTTCTTCTTGAAAAACTGATTTTCTAATTGCTTTAATTGCCGGAAAATCTTTAGGTAATTCAGCAACTTTTATAACTAAATTACTCATGAAACTCTCTCTGAGGTTACTACCTATTGTAGTTTAACGTGAGTTTGATGCACCTTTCCCTGCTTTGAACGAAAGTGCAAGCCTGTCCCTCTCGTAGTCGGAGCTACAGTGTATACACAAGTCCTTCTGACCCCCTCTAACTCCCCCTTGGTAAGCAGGGCTGTTTCATTACCTAAGTTTGATCAACTTACACTTGAGCAGGTAATATCTATCTCTTCTTATAACTTTATTCTCGAAGCTCTTTTCTATGCAGCTTCACATTAAATTGGTATTAGAAGGGTGAGGTTTGAAACCCAAATTTTCTATAACCAACTTTTTCCCCGACTTTTGCAACCTATCACATAAAACTGCCGACTTCAGCCGACTGACAAAAGCAAGTGCGATCGCTTAGGCTATTGGGCATAGAGATAAAAACTTAAGTATAAAAATATGCTTAACACCCTCAGCCCAATCACAGAAGACTTAGCAGGTAAAAGCTATCCTAGCCCTCATTATTTACAAACACAGCGCCGCATTCGTTCACTCATAGACAGATATATTGCAGTCGAAAAACTACACGATCGCTTACAAGATTTACCGATACAGTTTGCCAATCCCCAACCCCGTCCTTGGAAACTCATCGACTGGCAAACAATTAACCGCAATCAAATTATCGGCTTAGACGCAGAGGTATTTTTATCTATATTGATAGGTGCGATGCATACAGAAGCCCCCATTCGCGGCTATACCCAAACCAGTCGCCAGTATTTGGAAAAATTGCATCCTCAAATGGCTCGGTTTGTTGGTGGAACTGTCCGTGAAGATGGCGAACTGCTGGAACTTGGTTTGTGGGAAAAGGAAGAACGTCAGCACACACCTGCATTAATCAAAGTCTACACCCAATTAACAGGCGAGAAAATTACCCCAAAACTTCGGACTGTTAGAAGCTATCTTCCCACAGATGACGCTTACGAAGACTTATATCGCCACGGCTTACATCGCATTGCCACAGAATACGGTGCTACCTGTCTTTATATTTGGTTGATGGCTCATACTACTGGCGCACTCCAGGATGTTCTAGAGGAATTAGCACAGGATGAAATCAATCACATGACCAAATTCTGGGGGTTTGGAGTCTGGGCTTTCCCTGATACTGGATTGATGCGAATTGGACGCACGCTAATCAAAACGCGATCGCAAAACTATCAGCGTAACAACCTCATGCGTACTCTCCGCCGCATGATGGGTACCCTCAACTGGAATGCTTGGTCATTAACCAACAAAGCAACTCTCCTCTTCACCTTCACCTATACAATGCGTCGTTTGTGGAGTTGGAACAATAGCCTCACACCAGACTATCTACAAGATTTATTTGAAACTACTCATCAGTAAAAACGAAGGACAAATGACAAATGACCAATAACAAATCAAAATTACCCACAGATTTAAACCCTCAAAAAATCCCCCAACATATTGCCGTTATCATGGATGGTAACGGCCGATGGGCAACCAGTCGAGGATTACCGCGCATTGCTGGACATCGCCAAGGAGCAAGTACGCTCAAAGAACTATTGCGTTGCTGCAAAGATTGGGGAGTCAAAGCATTGACAGCCTATGCTTTCTCAACAGAAAATTGGCAGCGTCCCATTGAAGAAGTGGATTTTCTGATGCATTTGTTTGAGCGATTACTACACCGCGAGTTGGCTCAAATGCATCAAGAAGGTGTACGAATCTCCTTTATTGGAGATTTATCGGCTTTACCCAAGTCTCTACAGATGGAAATGGAACGTTCAATGGCGGAGACGTTGAACAATCAAGCAATCCACTTTACTGTTGCAGTCAATTATGGTAGCCGCAACGAAATTACCAGAGTTTGTCGTCAAGTAGCTCAACTCGTGGAACAAGGCGAACTCAGCGCGGAACAAGTGAATGAAGGTCTTGTAGAACAATACCTCTACACAGCAGATACTCCAGAACCCGATTTGCTGATTCGTACCAGCGGTGAGATGCGATTGAGCAATTTTCTCTTATGGCAAATGGCCTATACAGAGATGTATTTTACGGATATTCTTTGGCCAGATTTTAATAGAGAAGCATTTTATCAGGCTTTGTTGAGCTACCAAAATCGCGATCGCCGTTTTGGTCAAGTTAAAGTTTCAATTTCAGCATAGTGTACCAAACACCAGACATCGCCTCAAAATTAAACCGCACAGTTGTTGCCATGAGCGATAAAGTAAAAGCACCCATATTACCACGATGGTATATGAGCGCTCACAAATAAAACATTATTGAGGATAATCTATCTGCTATGACAGACCGAAGTAACTATAAGAATAGCAGGCACTGGGTAAATAAACTGCAAGGGTAGTTACAAATGTTTTGTTAAAAATATTACTTACCGTCAATATGATGCTTGATTTAGGCAAAATCCAATTGATTGCGAAATCATATTCTCCCCAAGAACTCTTCGCTGCTTTGGTTTGGCAGCGTCGGTTCAATGAGTTTGATGGGGAAGAGGTAATTACTGACCTTTCCAACCACAGAAATTTATGGTCAAGCTTTCTGTTCACAAAACCAATCTTTGCACCAGATGAAAACGGTTTAAGCTTTGGTGGTATGGTCGATACCCTACTTGCAATGGCAAACTATCGTCCCATGCCTGAAACCAGCATCATCCATTTCATTGCTTATCCTGCCGATACGTTATACATCCTTACAGAGAACCAAGACATAAAAGTGTCTGAGCTTTTAGACTTGGGCAAAAAATGGCGAGCTGATTCAGTAGAGGTAAGTGATGGCTCGAATGAAGACTACGGTTTGCGGCTTAAGCGTCGGCTGAGAACTAGATTGGAAGGGGGGCTATGGGGTGAAGATGTTCACCAGGATTGTGATGCGGCCATTGTTACCTATTGGTGGGATTAAATTCTTGAAAGTTCTTTCCACCGTTTTCCTCCTGATCTTACCTACACCCAAATCGATGAGCGATCGCAGTCTCTTAATTTTTTTGAATAAATTATTCTTTGGTAGGTATTGAGCCAAAGATTTCGGCTCAATACCTATATTCTTTATCACAAAATCAGACTTATTTAATTATTATTTTGTCAATATAGCAATCCAATTTTAGATTTGAACAGAGAAAATTTGGAAGTCTTATGAATCAGGCATCCTACAGAGCTTACTGTTCAAAAACCATTCACTCTTTGCTATCGTAACTATAAAAACTATCAATATATTTTTTTGTTAATTCTTTCCAAAAATAGTATTTACTATAATTTAATACTTGCGATATAAGCTGATGTTCTGGTAAGTCAATTCAGAAAAAATTCTGATATCCAAAATTTAAAGTTAACAAGACTTTCTTGCTAAATTTACTTTAAATTTACTTATCAATCAATTTTAAAATCGCAATTAATTTTTCCACTATCTTATCGGTGTTGGGAGTTATGATGGCAAAATATCTACTAGCTTCTGCTAGTGGGATGGGGTTTTTATGTTTAATTGCCGGGTTATCACCTGTGCAAGCCCTTCCTAGTTTAGAAATTGCAGATAAAAACGTAGCTGTTAATGAAGATAATGGCAGATATCAAAAAAATGATTCTCATCAAAGCAATTTAGCAAATAATATCTCCAGTCAATTGCTGATAGCTAATGATAGTCAAAAAAAATTATCCTCAATCAATCAACAGCAAAAAAATCAAGATTTAGGAGTAGATTCTGCTGTTAACTTTTGGCAGCCAATTACAGCAAAATCTGCAAGTTCATCTCTATCCTCAGACAAACTTGCACAAGTAACATCCGTATCCCAATTGTCTGATGTACAACCGAATGATTGGGCTTTTCAGGCACTCCAATCTTTAGTTGAGCGCTATGGTTGTATCGCAGGTTATCCCAATCAAACCTATCGTGGTAATCGGGCGATGACTCGCTATGAATTTGCTGCTGGCTTAAATGCTTGTTTAGACCGAATCAACGAACTGATTGCGACTGCAACTGGTGATTTGGTCAAGAAAGAAGATTTAGCCACGTTGCAGAAACTACAAGAACAATTTGCGGCGGAATTGGCAACATTGCGAGGTCGAGTAGATGCTGTAGAAGCTCGCACAGCAGAACTAGAAGCAAATCAGTTTTCTACTACAACTAAACTTAATGGAGAGGTAATTATTGCTGGTGTTGGTGCTAGCGGTGGCGCTCCTAATGACAGTGACCCGAACATCATCCTAGTCAATAGAGTGCGATTAAATCTCACCACTAGCTTTACTGGTAAAGATTCATTAATTACTGGATTACAAGCTTATAACTTTTTGGGTGGAGCCGATGGACAAGGTAGCTTACAACAAAGTTTAGGATTAGCTTCGCCGCTTTTAAGTGCAAGTAGCGCTCGTACCAGTTTTGAGCCGCAATTTCCGGGGTTAAATGTCAATACTTTGTCGAGTGTTGGCGCAAACAGTGTTCAGCTTTACAAATTGCTGTATATCTTTCCCGTTGCTAATAAATTAACCTTGTTTGCGGGAACTGCGGCGGAAACATCAGATGCTTTCCCAGCAATTACGCCTTTTTATGGTGAAGGACAAGAGTCAATTTCTCGTTTTGCCGGCTTGAATCCTGTGGTACGGATTTCTGGTGGGACTTCGGGTACTGGTTTAGCATCGGCGGCGGGATTTATTTTTAATATTTCGCCAAATTTGGATTTAAGAGCTTTATATGGCAATCCAAATGCCAATTTAACCCAAAAATCTGCTACTGAGGCAGTACCAGGAGTTTCTACTACACCTTTGGGAGCAGGTTTATTTAGTGGTAGTAGTGTTATCGCCACACAGTTAACCTTCAAGCCAAGTCCCGCTCTGGATATTGGTTTAAACTATGCCCACAGTTATCATGAAATCAATATTTTGGGTACAGGATTAATTAGTGGTGATATCGGTGCTTTAGCAGGGGTTGCAGTTGGAACACCGGTCACACTCAACTCTGTTGGGGGTACGCTAACATGGCGATTGTCTCCCAAGATAGCCTTATCTGGCTACGGTGCAGCACTATTTGTTGATGCTGCTTCAAATAGCGTGAATGCTTCCACCACCTTTACAAGTTGGATGGCGGGAGTTCACTTCAGAGATTTATTCAAGCCAGGTAACACTGCCGGGATTCTTTTTGGTCAGCCGCTTTTCCGTACTGATACTGGTGGTTCTGCTCAACTTACCCCCACAGGCGACAATCGGGTGACTCCTTACCATTTAGAAGCCTATTACCGCCTTCAAGTTACCGATAATATCAGCATTACCCCTGGTGCGTTTGTTCTCTTTAATCCAGAAGGTAACAGCAACAATGACACTACAACAGTAGGTGTACTTCGGACTACTTTTACCTTTTAAGAGATTGGGAGTAGGGAGTCAAAATCCCCCAAGAAATTGGGGGATACAGATAACCTAATTATTTCTTTTGCCTGATTTACCAGTTTGATTTGAAAGTTGGTGCTTTTGTATAACTCGCTCAATCTGGCAAGTCACCGCATCTATTCTATGTTTAACCTTATCAAAATCAATATTTACCCAAATATAGGCTTTATCAGGTCTTTGATGCTTATGATTCATATATTGTTTTACTTGTCAATAGATTTTGTTATATCTATACAATATAGTCTTCTTAATTTCTAAACTACTTTCTCTAGATATATAAGTAAATATGCTTAACATTTACTTAAGGTTTTATGAATCAAAAGCCCTCACCCTAGATCCCTCTTCCAAGCTTGGGAAAGGGACTTTGAAATTAGCTCTATTGAAAGAGACGCGATATTTCGCGCCTCTAAGAACTAAAATCAAAATTCTAAGTGTTAGCTTAAATCTTTGTTTGTAGATATTGCACCAACTGCGGTGCTTGCATCACTCCCTCTATCCGCTCCACAGGCTTACCCTGCTTAAACAGTACTAAGGTTGGGAGAGAAGCAATTTTATACTCAGTAGCCAAATCTGTGTATTTTTCTGTGTCGATTTTGACAATCCTTAAGCGATCCTTTAGTTGGGCATTGACTTGCTCTAAAATTGGCACCATCATTTGACAGGGGCCACACCAGTCAGCATAAAAATCTACTAATACAGGTACATCAGAAGCAGACAGCATCTCTTCAAAGCTGTTGAATTGCTTTTTAGTTGCCATGTGACACACACCGATTTTCAATTGTTTGTTTCAATAGTAATTCTTAGAAAATAAAATAGGTATAGGTTCATGGGTTTTTGTTGGGAAAAGATTAAATTAGTTAATATAGAACGATTTAATAGCCCAAAATATTAAATTTTTATAATAAAATACGTATTTTTTTTAGGTTGTGCATCTGCATTAGATATGTATTTAAACCTATCCTGATCAACCAAATAATTATAAAGGCGTTCACGAGAGTTATATCTACGAAGGTATAGCTGCAACACTTTCTAGTCTATCCAGCCAGGTGAATATATTACTTCAGGTTATTCATCCATTCACAGATAAATAACTATAGATATTTGATTATAGTAAAACATTAATTCTTGTTATTCGAGTTATATAGCAATCCTATTTGATTTGTGAGAATTGCAACCCACAGATCCCTGACTTTTATCAAGTCAAGGATCTTATTTCTGCGCGTTTGATTCAGGATAGCTATATCTAGCTAAATACGACGTATAACTTTATCTATTAGTTATTTAATTTGGAGCATGACAGCAAGATTGTCATCCTGCAAGAGTGAGATTTTACTCAGACAATATTCAGATGTTCCCGAAATCACCATAAGATAATTAGCGCGGTATTTCTAAGATTGAGGAACATTAAATGACACTATTACAAGATAAAGTCGCAATTGTCACAGGTGCATCCAGAGGAATTGGCCGAGCGATCGCAATTGAATTAGCCTCACAAGGAGCGATCGCAGTTGTCAATTATGCCAATTCTAGTGCTGCGGCTGAGGCAGTTGTAACAGAAATTACAGCAGCAGGAGGTCAGGCGATCGCTATCCAAGCAGACGTTTCTAAAAGCGCTCAAGTAGACGCACTAGTTAAGTCCGTCATGGAAAAGTTTAGCCGTGTGGATATCTTAGTCAACAATGCAGGTATTACCCGCGACAATCTGCTTTTGCGTTTGAAGACAGAGGATTGGCAAGCTGTGATAGACCTGAATCTAACTGGTGTTTTCTTATGTACACGCGCAATCAGTAAAATCATGCTGAAGCAGCGATCGGGGCGGATTATCAACATTACCTCCGTTGCAGGGCTAATGGGCAACCCAGGTCAGTCAAACTACAGCGCCGCCAAAGCAGGTGTAATCGGTTTCACCAAAAGCGTTGCCAAAGAACTCGCTACTCGCGGCATCACCGTTAACGCCGTCGCCCCTGGATTCATCAGCACTGACATGACCAGCGATCTTAACAACCCCGAAGATATTCTGAAATACATCCCACTCGGTCGCTTCGGTCAGCCGGAAGAAGTCGCTGGGATGGTGCGCTTCCTCGCTGCCGATCCCGCCGCCGCCTACGTCACTGGACAAGTTTTTAATGTCGATGGCGGTATGGTAATGGCGTAAATATAGCGGTTCTCACTTGGGTGCAGTACAGTTTTAACCTCACTTCCATTCCTCTCTCCTACAAGGCTACGGTATACACACAAGTCTGAAATAGCTGATTAACCAAGGTTTTACCCTACCCTAACCCTCCCCGTATGTATTGGCTACGGTGTACACACAAGTCTGAAATAGCTGATTAACCAGCGTTTTACCCCACCCTAACCCTCCCCTTATAAAGGGGAGGGAACAAAATTTCTGATTTCCCCCAATGCATCGCTACGGTGTACACACAAGTGCTATCTGCAAGGGTTTCAGGCGTTATAGACCCCTTAAATTGTCATTACGAGCGCAGTGATAACGGAGCGAAGTAATCACATTACCCCGTGGTGAAGGCGATGCGATCGAGCTTAACTCACCCGACAAACAGCTAGTTTAGCACTAAACCACCAACTACAAACTTATGAAATTGAAATCAAATTCGACAACCTAATATGAAGACAGACTCCATTTTTTATCGTTTATTTCAAACTTTTCCCAGTGCTTTTTTTTAATTAATTAATCTGCAAGCATCAGAAGCAAATGCATATAATTTCGCTTCAGTAGAATTAAAGCAAACAGCATTTCGCATTGATGGAGTCTTTCTTCCTGTTGCTGATACTAGTAGTCAGCCGATTTATTTTGTGGAGGTTCAATTTCAAAAAGATAACGAATTTTACGCTCGTTTATTTTCAGAAATATTTCTGTATTTACGACTTTACGCACCAACTACAGATTGGCGAGCAGTAGTTATATTCCCTCGCCACAGCCTTGAACCAACCCAAGTCCAACCTTATCGAGTCTTACTCGAAAGCCAATTGGTAACGAGGCTATATCTAAACGAGCTTGGAGAAGTAACTGAATATTCCTTGGGAGTTGGTATTCTCAAATTAGTAGTTGTAAATAAAAAACAAACTCCCATATTAGTCAAAAATTTGATTACAAAGACACGTTCGGAATTGAGCGATAAAGCACTTCAACAAAAAGTGCTAGATTTAATAGAAACAATTGTAGTTTACAAACTACCGCGTATCAGTCGTCAGGAGTTGATAAAAATGTTTGGACTCGGTGATTTTGATATCAAAACTACTAGACTTTATGAGGAACTCAAGCAGGAAACAACTCTAGAGTTAGTCATGCGCCAGTTGCGACGACGCATTGGTAATTTGAGTCCGCAATTGTCAGAGCGCATCAGTCAGTTATCTATTGAACAGCTTGAAAATCTAGCCGAAGCACTGTTAGATTTTTCCACAGAAGGAGATTTAGTTGTTTGGCTGCAAGACAATTTAACTCAAACTTGAATTTTTTGTGGACAGAATAAACCATAGTAGGGCTAGCATTGCAATGCTCACCCTACCAGTAACTAAGGCTGTTGGCGTATCCTTTGCCAGACTGTAAAGCCCAAAAGCAGGATAATGCTACTGGCGGTTGTCAGCATCACAGCCAAACTCATACCTTGTATTCTCATCGCCAGCAAGTTGAAAACTAAGGTAATTGACCAAAGGGTAAACGCAGCATTGCGCTGGGAGAGTCCCCAAGCAAGTAAGCGGTGGTGCAGGTGGTCTTTGCCAGGAGTACTGAGAGGGTTATTTCCTGCTAGTAGCCGCCGCACAAATACTTGAGTGGTGTCTAGCACCGGTAACAACAGAAATAAAACCGTAGGAATTAGCGCATAAACTGTGTTTTGTTGCAGTTTGCCTAAAATACTAGTTGCTGCCAGGACATAGCCGAAAAAGTATGCTCCGGCATCACCCATAATAATTCGTGACGGATGGAAATTATGGCGCAAAAATCCTAGTGCAGCACCTCCCAAAGCTGCAAGTACTAAGATTGCCGCGGCACGATTGTTAAATTGAGCTGCAACGCCCAACAAACTCATGGCGGTAATAAAGCTGATTCCTCCTGCCAAGCCATCCATACCATCCATCAAGTTGATGGCGTTGGTAATCCCTACTACCCATAGTACTGTTAGCAACATGGACAGAAGTGAGTCGATGGGAGTGCCAAACAGGACTTTGACACTGATGCCATTAGCTACCAATAATAGTGCCGTGACAATTTGCGCCCACAATCGCACTGAGGGCGGTAAGCCAAACTGATCGTCAATAAAGCCGACAAGGACTAATATCGAACCCCCCAACAGAATAGTGAGCACCTGAGCCAATACGTTTTGGAGTTCGATCGGTCGTAAAAGGCTAGCTAGTACCAGCGCGGCAATCACGCCCGCGTAGATAGCCAGCCCCCCTGCATTGGGTAAAGGTTCTCGGTTGAGTCGCCGTGCATTGGGTTGGTCAGCCCAACCTACCCGCAAGGCGAATTTGCGTACTGTCGGAATTAAACGCCAAGTTACAACCCAAGCCAAGAGGAACGTAAATACTACTGCCAACCAGCCGGTGCCGCTAGGGTCGGCAATACCAAGGTACTTAAGGGAGTTGTCTAGATTCATCTCCCAATTCAAGCATTACTGCCAGTATCTAATATGAGCATCACCTGTATATTAATCAATTTTTTTTATTTCCATTTGTAACTTGAGTAGCTTGAGAGATTAGCACTCTGGCGCTGTGAGTGCTAAATTGTCTAATGGAAGCGCTGGAGAAATGAAACATGGCGAAAATTATTGCATTTGACGAGGAATCTCGGAGAGCTCTAGAAAGGGGTGTTAACGCCCTTGCCGATGCTGTAAAAATCACCTTGGGGCCTAAAGGTCGCAATGTCCTTTTAGAGAAAAAATTTGGCGCACCTCAAATTGTCAACGATGGTATCACTGTTGCCAAGGAAATTGAATTAGAAGATCCTTTGGAAAATACTGGTGCAAGACTCATCCAGGAAGTGGCCTCAAAAACTAAAGATGTCGCTGGAGATGGTACAACCACCGCCACAGTTTTAGCACAAGCCTTAATTCGAGAAGGTTTGAAGAACGTCGCGGCAGGTAGTAACCCTGTTAGCTTGAGACGCGGGATCGACAAAACTATTGAGGCATTGGTACTGGAAATTGCCAAAATAGCCAAGCCAGTAGAAGGAAGTGCGATCGCTCAAGTTGCCACTGTTTCTGCTGGTAACGATGAAGAAGTTGGCCAAATGTTAGCTCAAGCAATGGAAAAAGTCACCAAAGATGGTGTAATTACCGTTGAAGAATCTAAATCTCTAACCACCGAACTAGAAGTAGTCGAGGGGATGCAGATTGACAGGGGTTATATTTCTCCCTACTTCGTCACCAACAACGAACGGCAAATCGTCGAATTTGAAAACGCCCGGATCTTAGTGACAGATAAAAAAATCAGCAGCATCCAAGATTTAGTGCCGATTTTGGAAAAAGTTGCCCGTTCTGGTCAGCCGTTGCTAATTATTGCTGAAGATGTCGAAGGTGATGCTTTGGCAACTTTGGTTGTGAACAAAGCGCGGGGTGTACTGGCCGTGGCTGCAATTAAAGCGCCTGGGTTTGGCGATCGCCGCAAAGCTTTGTTAGAAGATATTGCGATTCTCACCGATGGACAGTTGATTTCGGAAGAAATCGGCTTAAGCTTGGATACCGCTGCTCTAGAAGCGCTGGGAACTGCCCGCAAAATCACCATTGACAAAGAAAGCACCACAATTGTCGCTGGCAGTGTCACCAAGCCAGAGGTACAAAAGCGGATTGGTCAAATTCGCAGACAGTTGGAAGAAACTGATTCTGAATACGATCAAGAAAAACTGCAAGAACGCATCGCCAAGCTCGCTGGTGGTGTGGCAGTAATTAAAGTGGGTGCGGCAACCGAAACCGAACTCAAAGACCGTAAACTGCGGATTGAAGACGCGCTGAACGCTACTAAAGCTGCTGTAGAAGAAGGTATTGTTCCTGGTGGTGGGACAACCTTGATTCACTTAGCTAAGGCGGTAGAAGCGATTAAAAAGACCTTACAAAATGATGAAGAAAGAATTGGGGCTGATATTGTCGAACGAGCGCTAGAAGCCCCCTTGCGCCAAATAGCAGACAACGCCGGTGCTGAAGGTTCTGTAATTGTCTCGAAAGTCCGGGATAGCGACTTCAACATTGGCTACAACGCTGCTACTGGCGAATTTGAAGACTTGATTGCTGCTGGTATTATCGACCCTGCCAAAGTTGTGCGTTCAGCTTTGCAAAACGCTGGTTCCATTGCTGGTTTGGTCTTAACCACCGAAGCGATCGTTGTTGAAAAGCCAGAGAAGAAATCCGCTGCTCCTGCTCCTGATATGGGTGGCATGGGCGGTATGGGTGGCATGGGCGGCATGGGTGGCATGGGCGGTATGGGTGGCATGGGTATGTTCTAATTTCTGCTGACCCAGATAAATATTTTTTAAACAGTTTGTCTTGCCAAGGCAAACTGTTTTTTTGTAGCATTGCTGATTCAGAGGCAATATGTTATACCAATTCGTAATTCGTCAGATTAAATCTGGGTGAGAACCAAATTAGCAACCTAAATAATTGCTTATAGAAATTACTGTCTTTATATTAATTTTTGTAAAATAACGTGTAAGTTATCCTTATGTCCTTTGTTATTTACTAATAACAAATGACCAATGACCAATGACAAATGACTATTAGGTAATATTGCATGGCACGAAAAATACGTCGCCTTCCTAAAATACTCACCAAGCTGTATGAAGACGAGTTCCATCACCAACCAGGGACTATACCTGGAACTATTTTTATTGATGCAGATGCTCCACCACCAATAATTTTTTTGATTGACTATAACCAAACCAATTTTATCCGCGAACAAATAGAAACTCCAGAGGAGTGTGTCTCTTATCTAGAATCGGAATCAGTTTCTTGGGTAGACGTACAAGGTTTAGGTAGTCAAGATATATTACAACGATTGGGTAACGTTTTTAAGTTACATGCTCTAGTTTTAGAAGATATAGTCAATGTGCCGGAGCGTCCCAAAACAGAAGATTATGAAGATCAATTACTTTTCATTGCCCGAATGGTAGTACCAAAGGAAAGAACATGTGGTTTTTATAGCGAGCAAGTGAGTTTAATATTAGGAAAAAATTATTTACTGACAGTACAAGAAGAACCAGAACATGATTGCTTTGAAGCAGTGCGATCGCGAATTGAAAAAAATAAAGGTATCATCCGTAAACAAGGAGCAGATTATTTAGCCTATGCTCTGTTAGATGCAATTATTGATGGCTTTTTCCCCGTACTGGAGCTTTATGGTGAGCGAATCGAAGAGTTAGAGGAAGAAGTAATAGTTAAACCTACTCCCCAAACACTACAAAACATTTATCAAATTAGGCGAGAATTACTGCAACTACGTCGTGCTATCTGGCCCCAGCGAGATGCAATTAATTCTTTGATTCGAGATGGTAGTGAATTGATTGGTGAAGAAGTGCGAATCTACTTGCGAGATTGTTATGACCATACAGTGCAAGTGATGGATATGGTAGAAACTTACCGAGAACTATCATCTGGATTAATGGATGTGTACCTTTCGGCGGTGAGTAATAAAATGAATGAAATCATGAAGGTACTAACGGTAGTTTCAACAATTTTTATTCCCCTGACTTTTGTGGCCGGAATATATGGTATGAATTTCAATACTGAGAAATCACCATATAATATGCCTGAGTTGAATTGGTATTGGGGTTATCCACTTTGCTGGGCAGTGATGTTAGCGATCGCATTTAGTTTGCTATTCTTTTTTTGGCGAAGAGGCTGGCTGCAAAATTCTGTAGAAATCAAGCGCAATTAAAAATTGTAGATGAGCGATGAGTCAAATATATATTCATTAGCACCGGGAGTTAAGATTTTTGAGTTATGAGGAGTAACGACCAGAATTTAGTAGTTTTGACGATTTATATTATCGGTGTTTCATACGTTTTCAACCGCATGATTGAATCCATCGATGATCAAGTTAAATTTGAGTTTAAAAAAGGAACCGTTGACGAACAACTCAAAGAACAAAATCTCGATGATAAAATTGGAATTTCCTTTAAACTCAAATCCTCATACCCAATTGACGATTTGAAAGATTTAGGAATTAGCATTGAAAATAAATCCGATCAGGTTGCTATATACGTTGACTGGGACAACAGTTCTTTAGTAGTTGAACATAGCAAGCAATCGCGCCGCGTAATTCGGAAATCACCAGACTTAACCCGCGACTTAGCTGTACCCCAAAGTCCTAGCCTGATTGCTCCCAAGAAAACCCTTTCTGAAACAGTAACAGCAGAAGATGTTTTTGAGCGCGATCAAGTAGCTGGAACCTATTTAGCAAAAAAACCACTAATTGATATCAATGGGCTAAAAAAAGGGCAAAAAAAGTTGTACAACGACTTTCTTAACAGAAGAAAAGAGTTGGACTTTTCCCTGCAACTAGTGCTGAGGATATCTGAAGTGCGTTTAGGTCTAGCCCCAGGTCGTGATTTTCCTCCCATTAGTATTATCAATTGTCCTTTCACAGTCAGGAAACTACCTTGGACTTACGCTCTACCTTGGAATAAAAAAAAGTAATAGCATGTCAACATACTACGTCATCCAAGATTACACTGGAACTAAGGAGAGAGTAGGCGCAGGCGGTTGCAGATCAGTCATAGTTACTGGTTTGAGGAAAGTCCGGACTCCCGAAAGACCAAACTTGCTGGATAACGTCCAGTGCGAGCGATCGTGAGGATAGTGCCACAGAAAGATACCGCCAGATCAATTAAAAATTAAAAATTAAAAATGTAAAATGAACAATTTTTAATTTTTAATTTTACATTTTTAATTGATCTGGTAAGGGTGCAAAGGTGCGGTAAGAGCGCACCAGCAGTATCGAGAGGTGCTGGCTCGGTAAACCCCGGTTGGGAGCAAGGCGATAGGGACTACGGTTGGTCTTTTACCAGTTCCGCTCAATGAGAGCCGCTTGAGGCGTTTGGTAACAAGCGTCCCAGATAGATAACTGCCCTCGCAAGAGAACAGAACCCGGCTTATGTCCTGCTCTCTCCCCTTTAATGGAGTATGAACCTTTCATGGTTTGTACTCTATTATTTTTTGTACGGGTTTTGTGCGTAAGCGTACCCTTCGGGAAGCAAGCTACGCGTAGCGTCTCGTAGAGAAGCTCGTCGTAGACATCGCTAATTCATCATCTAAAGCATTTAAAGCATTTAAAGCATTCCCAGGATCTCTAATGCTGTATCCAAATGCCATTTAACCCGATAGAGTCCAAACAGTTTCTCTTGACTGTATCGTGCTGGATACTCTAGTTTCCTCCCTTCCATCGTCACCTTGAGCAATGCTGACTGCTCTGGTGTCGGTGTTCCCATAGCCTCTAGTGTCGCTTCTAACGCTTCGACTTGAGAAAGCATAGGAGACTTCAATCCTTTATTCTCTGACACTTGCTTGCAGGCTATAACAGGGAAGGTCAGGAGTGCATTAATGTATGATGCCTTATCAGCAGGGTTTCCTATTGCTTGGATGCCGTACTGTATCAGACATAAATCACGTAACGCTCTCAAGCTTTTAACTTCTAATTCTGTGCGCGTAAACATAAAATAGAGTTACCTCTTGTAAAAGTGGAAATCGGTGGGCAACAAGTTTCTCAGGCTAAAATGCCCATCGATTTAACATTCTCCACTGATATACACGTGGAGAATAAATTTATTTGTATTTCTATACAATGTCTAAAAATAAAGGTAATCCAGATAACTTAAAGCCATTCACCACGGACAGAGAGCGACCACTAACTGAATATCTACATTTGCGTGTCACTAAAGAAATGAAGGAAGAAGTGAAAGCTAAAGACGATCCTCCTGAATTTTGCCGTCAAGCTATCCAAGAAAAGCTAGATAGAGAGAAGTAGCAAAAAGTTGTTAGAGTAATAGTCCAAGAGATTTAGATATATAAGTATAGATAGCTCCCCCTGCCCCCCGCCCCTCTGCCCCCTTCCCCTTATCATGCAATGCCCCTTGCCTATCCACGCCGTCAACGGCAACTCGAAAGTTTAGTCCAAAAATTAGGTTTGTCGCTAGAAGCACCTATAAAGTGGGAATTGCTAGATTTAGCGCTCACTCATCCCACTGTCTCTGATTCGGCAAATTACGAACAGCTAGAGTTTGTTGGCGATGCAGTGGTGCGGCTGGTGTCGGCTGTTGTGTTATGGGAAAATTATCCCGATTGTCCAGTAGGGGATTTTGCGGCAATTCGTTCGGTGTTGGTGAGCGATCGCATCCTCGCCCAATTGGCCAGAGTTTATGGTTTGGAGTTATACTTACTAGTCGCTGGTAGTGCTACCGCCGATAAAGTTGGTCTAGAATCACGACTGGCAGATGCTTTTGAAGCAGTTCTGGGTGCGCTTTACTTAAGTACTCAAAATCTGGAATTGATTCGCTCTTGGCTAGATCCCCACTTCCACCAACTAGCAACAGAAATTCGCCTCGATCCTGCCAGACTTAATTACAAAGCTGCTCTCCAAGAATGGACTCAGGCGCAATTTAAAGTTTTACCAGAATATCGGGTTGTGGAAGTCACTCAACCACATCGCAATCAAGAACGTTTCATGGCTGAAGTGTGGCTGCACGGAAACAAACTCGGAGAAGGTAAGGGGCGATCGATCAAAACTGCTGAACAAGCCGCAGCTAAAGTAGCTTTTTTAGCAATTCCTAATCCGCAAATACCCTGAGCTTAAAAGAAGGGCGATTAGTCGATAATCAGTTGATTGTCAGTGGTCATTTGTTCCTCATCCTTTGTATACAAATAACTAATGACAAATGACAAATGACAAACGACAAATGACTAATAACTAATGACAAATCAAATTAAAATTGCTGTCATCGGAGTTGGACGTTGGGGAGTGCATCTGCTGCGGAATTTTTTAGCGCATCCCCAAGTAAATGTAGTTGCTGTAGTAGACCCACATCCAGAACGATTAGCGGCGGTCAAGCAGCAGTTTGACTTAGACGAAAATGTAGTATTAACAACTCAATGGCAGGATTTAAAGACAGTGCCAGGGTTGACAGGAGTGGCGATCGCAACTCCTGCTACCACCCACTATGCTTTAATTAAAGATGCTCTCCAACAGGGATACCATGTTTTGGCAGAAAAACCCCTAACTCTCAATCCAGTAGAATGCCGGGAACTTTGCCATTTAGCAGAACAGCATCATTTAATACTAACGGTTGACCATACTTATTTATTTCATCCAGCGGTTGAGCAAGGAAAAACTGTAGTACAAGCGGGTAAATTAGGTGATTTACGCTATGGCTACGCCACCCGCACCCATTTAGGACCTGTCCGGCAAGATGTTGATGCACTGTGGGACTTAGCCATTCATGATATTGCAATCTTTAACGCTTGGCTGGGTCAAATTCCTGTACAAGTACAAGCAACGGGTACGGTGTGGCTACAGGGAGCAGGGGAGCATAGGAGCAGGGGAGCAGAGGTGAGTCCATATACAGATTCTGTGCCTCAAGGTTTGGCTGATTTAGTATGGCTAACACTGACATACCCAGATGGCTTTCAAGCTTATATTCACTTGTGTTGGCTCAATCCTGATAAGCAGCGACGGCTGGGAATTGTAGGCAGCCTTGGCAGCTTGATTTTTGATGAAATGTCAATATCATCACCCCTAACCCTGCTACATGGTGAGTTTGAACAGAAAGGCAATCAATTTATTCCTGTTAATCAAAAGCAGGTAGTGCTGGAATTAGAGCCAGGAGAACCATTGGGGCGGGTTTGCACCTCCTTTGTTGGCTCTATTCTCAACAATACTCCCTCAGAGATTTCGTCTGGCTGGGTTGGCACTGAGTTAGTAGAAATTCTTACTGCTCTAACATTATCTCTTAGCCAAGGCGGTAAACCTGTTTTTTTGAGCGATCGCATCGTCAAGGATCAAAAGCAATAACTCTTCAGGAGTGCTGATAAATATGGACTTTTGACTAAATTACGTCTTGAAAGTCCCATTTGCACAAACTTCTGCTTTTGGAAGACTTACCAAGATAGTTTGCAGGGGCGAAAGACGAATCTCGCAAGTCTCATTTCCAAATAGCAACTGGGATTTCGGAAACTTTTCTTTGTCTACCTCTACTTTCACAGACTTGTTGATCCCCAAAGAAGAACTTCCCCCAGACTCCTGTAGGCTGGGGTAGCGGCTTGCCTTTACTGGCTCATTCCCAGAGGAAAATCCCAAATCCCCGACATTTGCTTCTTTATTTGGAACAGCTAACAGCGAGATATCAATCAAAGGTAAGGTAATTTTCAGTGTCGTACCTTGATGAAGTCCCGCACTCTCAAGAGTAATACTGCCTCCCATGAGTTCGATTAAGTTTCGTGAAATCGCTAGTCCCAGTCCAGTACCTTCAAACTGACGTGTCGTAGTGCCATTCACCATTACAAAGGGGCGAAATAGTTTGTGCTGTTGAGTCGGATCGATACCTATACCTGTATCTTTGACAGCTACTACCACCTGAGATTTACCATTACTAGATTGAATTTCTGTTGCAATGGTGATGCTGCCTGTGTCGGTGAATTTGGTGGCGTTGCCGATAACATTAATCAGCACTTGCTTCAGTTTTCCCGCGTCTGCCTTAATTGGTATCACTTTGGAAGCTAACTCACATTTCAATTGCAAGCCCTTTTGTTGGACATTAACTGATTGTAAATTAATCACTTCTAACAATAGTTGTCGGAGATCAATAGGCGTGGAAATAACTGAAAGCTTACCTGCTTCGATTTTAGAAATGTCGAGTAAATCATTAATAATACCTAACAAGTGAATCGTAGTTTCATCAGCACGTTTGAGAAACTCCATTTCTTCTTCCCGGTCATCACATAAGCCTTCTTCAACCAGGCGAATGCAGTTAATAATAATATTTAATGGGTTTCTCAATTCATGGGAAGTCGTAGCCAAAAACTGACTTTTAATCTGGTTAGCGCTTTTTGCTTCTTTCCAAGCTATTTCCAGTTCTTCTGAACCAGCTTTCAGACGTTCTACCATTTGGTCTAATGCTTGGGCCAGTTGATTGAATTCCCGAATTTGAAAATTGTGCGGAACTGGTTGTGCAGCATGGTGAGAGTGAATATTGAGAGCATAGTCTCGCAATTCTTCTACAGGACGAGCCAAGTAAGGAGCTAAATATAGGGATGCTAACAAACTTGCGCCAATCAAACCAACTGTCAGAACGATAAGAATTAATTTGATTTCCTCTAAACCAAACAGCGCATTCTCGACACTACTAACAGCTAAAACTATCCATTTTTGCTGCTGCTGTTGAGTAAGTGGATTGGCAATAACTGTATAGCCAGCGACTAATTCTTCTCCCTGTCTAAAAGACAAACTTATCGAATCGTTTTTTCCCGTAATTGCATTTTTAATTATGCTCTTGATTTGGGAAGCATGAGGGTGCTGATTGATATTAGTTCCCACCCAGTCTGTGAATGGGTGTGCCAAAATTGTGCCATCTTCAGCAATCACTACCATAGCGCCCGTGAGCGATCCCGGCGGATTTCTGGTTTGTTGGTACAATGCAGACTGAATACTTAAGCTGTAAACTGAATTTCTTCGGCTATCGGAAACTGGTGCAGATAAAACTATTTGCAGTTGATTTTGTGCATTTCTTTTTCCAGTCGTTCCTGCCTTTGGTGGGAAGATTGCTTTGACATCAATTCCATCACTAGGCAAAGGTAATCTTAATTCTCCAATTTCTCGATCCCCGCAGCTACTGGCAATTATCTTGTGGTTTAGGAGATTTGTTAGTTGGATGCACTCAATACTGGCTGGAAGTTGTTGCCTTAACTGCGTGAGAATTTCTTGCTCTTGTATAGGCGAACCCGACGGAATAACCGTCGTTTTGCTTACACTCTGTAAATTAGCTTTTAAGATTGCGATCGCATCTCCAATTCTCTCCCCTTTGCTGATGGCGCTTTCCGTTAAATTTTGCCGTGCAGTTCTCAATATACTAGTACGTGCCTTATTCAAGGCAACAATTTCGCCTACAAGTAAAACTGGAACAAACAGCAGCAATATTCTCGTTACTAAAATTCGACGAAAGGAAGATTGGCGGGAATTAGTCATCAAGTGTCTCACTTTGCACCTGCAATCTACAACACCAAAGATATGCAATTAAATCAGCTAGATGAGACATTTTATTAAATTATCAGAATTTTATTTTCAATGTTTAAAAATAACAAATTGCTATAATTCAAAAAGAAACGTGGTATACCAAAACTCGTATATGCTAGATGTAGAAGCGATTTTTGTTGCATATCAATACAGTAGTGAAATGATAAAACAGTAGCTTGTCGGTATGGTTTTTTGAGAATCTACACACGACTAAAGTAAATATTAAAACTATCAAATCAATTTAATGTTGCAACATCGTCCTCATACTACAGTTGTTTTAGCAATGAGTGCAGATGGCAAGATAGCAGATTTTAAGCGATCGCCTGCTCGGTTTGGCTCAAGGGTTGATAAAGCACACTTAGAAAAACAAATTGCTGCCTCTGATGCCGTTTTGTTCGGTGCTAGGACTTTGGACGCTTATGGAACAACACTTACTGTAACCGATCCAACTCTAGTCCAACTTCGGACGCAAGGAGGGAAGCCTCCGCAACCAGTTCATATAGTGATTACAAACTCTGCAAACCTTAATCCGGAAATTCACTTTTTTAAGCAACCAGTTAGACGCTGGCTACTCACCACAACAGCAGGAGAATTTTCGTGGAAAGAACGCTTACAGATGCTTCACTCAACTTTGGGAATCGGAGTACAGGAGTACCCTACAGAATTTGAGAAGATTCTGGTTTTTGAAACACCGACGCGAGAAATTGACATTCTCGCAGCCTTGAAGCAACTAGCCACTCTACATATAACACGCTTGGTGGTCTTGGGTGGAGGTGAATTAGTCGCTTCCTTGCTGGAACTTGATTTAATTGATGAATTATGGCTAACAGTCTGTCCGCTCATTTTAGGTGGTAATACTGCACCTACACCTGTCGCAGGGAAAGGATTTTTACCCGATTTAGCTCCCAAGTTACAACTTATAGAAGTTCAGACAGTTGAGCAAGAAGTGTTTTTGCACTATCGCCTGCAACGGCCAGCAGATTAGATTACGCTAAGTTAAGTTATTTATTGGGGATGGGGCATTGGGCATTGGGCATGGAGAAGAGACAAGGGAGAGACTTGTTCAATAATTCCCCCTTGTCCCCCTTGTCTCCTCTGCTCCCCACTCCCCACTCCCTACTCCCTACTCCCTACTCCCCTAAGATGGTGGAACAAATTAAGCCTCGCTATTCTGTCGTTTGGACGAACAAAATCGCTGAAGTACCCCAAAATGCCTGGAATGCTTTGGCAATGCCACTCAAAACGCCATTTTTAGAATGGGAATGGTTGAACAATCTTGAAACCTCCCAGAGTGTTACGGCTAAAACTGGTTGGTTGCCAAATCACTTGACATTGTGGCGAGATAAAACGCTGATTGCTGCTGCGCCACTTTATCTTAAAGGACATAGTTCTGGTGAATTTGTATTCGATCATCAATGGGCAGAGTTAGCCGATCGCATCGGAGTCCAATATTACCCAAAATTGCTGGGAATGACACCATTTACCCCAGCTGAGGGTTATCGCTTCTTAATTGCCCCAGGAGAAGACGAGGATGAAATCACAGCGCTGATGGTGCATGAAATTGACACTTTTTGCTCCAAAAATCGGATTTCTGGGTGTCATTTTCTCTACGTCGATCCCCAATGGCGTCCGATGCTAGAACGGTATGGCTTTACAACTTGGCTGCACCACAGTTATATCTGGGAAAATGCTGGTTTTAAAACTTTTGATGATTACTTGAAGGTGTTTAACGCTAATCAGCGCCGCAATATCAAGCGGGAACGCAAAGCTGTGGAGAAAGCAGGTTTACGATTGCAACCGCTGAGTGGGGATCAAATTCCTCAGTCTTTGTTTCCCTTGATGCACCAATTCTATGCTGATACCTGTGATAAGTTTGGCTGGTGGGGTAGCAAGTATCTTACACGGAGATTTTTTGAGCAGCTACACACCGATTATCGCCATCGAGTCTTGTTTGTTGCCGCATATAGCGAGGAAGATAATTCTCATCCTTTAGGAATGTCTTTTTGTTTATTTAAAGATGACAAACTCTATGGACGCTATTGGGGAAGTTTTCAAGAAATAGATTGCTTACATTTTGATGCTTGCTATTATGCGCCGATTGAGTGGGCGATCGCTAACGGTATCCAAATTTTTGACCCTGGTGCGGGTGGGCGACACAAAAAACGGCGAGGTTTCCCCGCTATGCCCAATCACAGTTTGCACCGCTTTTACAATAATCGTTTAGGACAAATTATCCGTCCCTATATTAAGGAAGTGAATCAACTCGAACAGGAGCAGATTGAGGCGATTAATGCAGAGTTGCCATTTAGTGAGAAAAATGCTTGAGGAAAAGAACTACTTTCGTAACATCACTGCGTAAGTCCTAATAAGTTCAGGAAAATATTTATGGATCGCCTGAATCGTGATGAATTGATTAGAAGATATGCTGCTGGAGAAAGAAACTTTGCTGGAGTCAAGTTAGACGTAGATTTGTCGGGGATTGACCTGAGTGGTGCTGACTTGACTGGAAATAAGATGGACGAGTTCTATTTTGAGCGTGCCATATTGAAGCGTGCCAGTTTCGTCAATACCCAATTGGCTCAATCCTGTTTCGATGCTGCGGATTTGACCGAAGCCGATTTCAGAGGTGCTAGATTGTCTTACGCAAACCTCAGAGTTACTAACATGACTAACGCTGACCTTAGAGGAGCGAGATTTTCCAACACTAGGTTCGATAGAGCTAATCTTACCGGGGCTAATTTGAGTGGAACTGATTTGGGGGGATGTATTCTGTGTGAAGCTAACTTGACTGGAGCCAATTTGGAAGGATCTAGTCTGCGTCGCATTACTTTTCGTAACACCATCATGCCAGATGGCACTATTCGGAATAGTTGAGTCTAATTCTCTGATTTTGTTTTAAGTAAAAGGAATCAAAAATATCTGAAAGATATCAAGAAGACTAAGGAAGATAGGAATTACACTTGATATATAGTGTAAAAACCCTCAAGAAAGAAAATTTCTTTTTATAATGCTTATGGATTTAATAGTTGAAGATTTAGCCGCGATTGATGATAAACTTTCCCAGCGTCATATTGACCTCGATCCCGGTGGATATTTCATTATTTACTTAGATCGAGATGCAGGATTAATTTATGCCAAGCATTTTACAAATGTGATTGACGATCGCGGTTTAGCTGTCGATCCCGAAACGGGAAAGGTAATTCCGGCGCGACAAAAGGTAGAACGAACTCATACAACAGTTTTTAGCGCGAGAACGGCGAAAGAACTTTGCGTGAAAATTTTTGAAGAAACTCAGCCTACTTTGGTAACTCAATTAGATCATGCAGCTTATTTGGGCCGAGAATTTGTCCGGGCTGAGGTGGCTTTAGTTACAGGGCGAGAGTATGTTCAGGATTAAATTTAGGAGTGAGGAGTTAAAAATTAAGAGTTAAAAATTCCTAACTCCTAACTCCTAACTCCCGCATTACCCATTAGAAGAGGGCTGATTTATCTGATAGATATAGTAAGTTGCCATTGGGATAACAGTGGCAGCAATTAACAATCCTACTACCCAAGCAGTAGCGTTACCTTGGTTGGTTTCTTCTGCTTTCTTGAAAGTGCCTCCAACCTGCACATTGTCAATTAGTTGGGGTGGCCCTGGATCGGCTTTGCCAGAGAGAACGGCGACAAGGCGATCGCTTGCATCGAGAAATGCCTGGTTGTATTTGTCACCATTGCGTAACGGCACACTTACTGTTTCAGTAGCTACACTCTCGGCAATAGAGTCAGTAAGCATTGGCTTGACTTGATCCCCAGTAACAATGGCGGTACCATTAGTAACTGTATCAAGAACCAATAAAGTTTGATTCGCTTGGGCTGCTTTGGTCGGAAACCATTTTTTAAACAGTTCTTTAGTAAAGCTTTCTGGTGTTTCTCCGTAGTCAAGGCGACGGACAGTAACAATTCTTACTTCTTTATCTGTTTGCTTTGCCAAATCCTTAAAAGCGCTGCTAATCTTGCCTTCATTTATACGGCTGATGACTTCACCTTGATCTAAAACCCAGGTGTCATTCCCTGCTGCCAGGCTGGGTATTTGATACACACCTGTGGCTAAAGCAGGTGTAGCAAACACCGAGGCTGCGAAAATAACCGTCACCAAAGGTAGAATTAGCCGGATGAGGTGTTTTTGACTGCTAAAAACTTGTTTGAGGAGCTGTTTCATTGTGTGATCCCTAAGACATACTTGCACCAAAAATACTACAGAACCACTGCAAAAATCACCTCTTTCCCGATTTTCTCCAGTGTGAAATTTCTGATATTCCCAGCAAATATGTATTGTACGGGATTTTTGATTGCACAAACTTGTTTTGAGGGCGACTGCAAGCATTAACCTGACACTAAACCCTTTACTAGCCACAAGAAATACCGCCCATTTTGGGAATTAACCCAAATGCTTAGGGCGGAATTTTGCAAACCATCTAGAAATCATATCCCATGATTCATATTTTGGTTCAACAACGCCATATATTTTCATATCTGCGAGTAGCTTTTCCTGACGTACTCATTAGATATCTGAGTGAAAAAGAATGTCAAGACCTTATACTACTAGGTCTCTACAAGGGTTCTGAACAATGCATATTTAATTTATATACAGCAGATTTCAAGTAGGTAAGGTAGACAAGCTAAGTCTTTTACCCAGCTATAAAGCAATACAGTTCAGTTAAGCATTGCTTTCTTCTCTCAGTGCCCTCTGCGCCTCTGTGGTTCGTAAAAAAAATTGACTTTGACAAAGAGTTTTAGCCTTAACTGAACCGTATTGAGCTATAAAGCATATTTTACTCCTGAATTCTGTTAGCGCAGCGGGGCGTAGCCCATTCTGAATTCTGCTGTAGATGTCTATGTGATGGTTGATATCTGCATTTTTCTGATATTTTAGCTAAATCAATATCATATATACATGACTATACTTTTAACTAACGACGATGGCATTGATGCCCCTGGTATCCAAGCGCTGCTCAAAGCTGTAAACGGCAAAAATTCTATTATCGCTGCTCCTGCCGATCATCAGTCTGGCTGTGGACATCAAGTTACTACTACTCGTGCTATCAACCTCCGGCGACGTTCTGAGACTGAGTATGCGATCGCAGGTACTCCCGCTGATTGTGTGAGAATTGCGATAACACAAATTCACGCAGATGTCAAATTTGTACTTTCAGGTATCAACGCCGGGGGCAACTTAGGAGTCGATGCCTATATTTCTGGCACAGTTGCCGCTGTACGAGAAGCCGCGATGCACGGTATTCCCGGAATTGCCATTTCTCAGTATCGCAAAGCCAAGCAGAATTTTGATTGGGATCTAGCTGCCAAATTCACTGCTGAAGTTTTAGCCGATTTACTCAAGCGTCCCCTAGAAACAGGAAGCTTCTGGAATGTGAATTTACCGCATCTGCAACCAGGAGAACCAGATCCTGAAGTGGTGTTTTGCCAAGCCTGTACCAAACCTTTGCCCGTGAACTATCGAATTGAAGGTGATAATTTTTATTATGTAGGGGAATATGGCAAACGCGATCGCACTCTTGGCAGCGATGTAGATGTATGTTTTTCCGGTAATATCGCCGTTACTCAGTTAAGAGTTTGACATCGGCCATCAGCGAATAGTTAACTCTTAGCAACTTTTAGGCGATTACAAATTACAAGTTATTTAGACATTGAGGAGAAGATTATTAATTAATCTTATGGGTATTGTTGGTGCGATCGCGATCGAAATTTTCAAGGATTTGAAATCTGGTAAAGTTTCAGTGGTACTGAACACTAATTTCAAAAAAGGAGAAATATATGCAGTTTCTCAAAATTCTTCTTGTTGCGCTCGTATTGATGGTGAACATGCTAATTGCTCAACCCTCTTGGGCAGGTAAGGATTTCACTAAGGGGGCTGACTATGCTGAGGTAACTCAGGCACTCAATCAACTTCTAACTGTAAAGAATACACCTGAGCAAGCGGGCTATACACCTGAGCAGTTCCAGCAACGACTGGCACAATTGCAGTCTCAGAAAAATGTCATAGAAACAGCTAGAAAGCGGGCGCAGTGCCGCAATGAAACTGGAAAGACTTTGGCTGTCTATGCCAATAAACCAAAAAAAATTCCAACCCAACTCTACTTTCTGGGCGCAGGAACAATCACCGATGATGATTGGGATTGCGATGGTATTTACTTACCCGCAGGTTCTCAAGTGGTTCTAGGCCCAAATGCTCAACCACAAGAACTGACTGAACCAATCGCCGTTAAGTTTGTCGATGGCACACAGTCTCTTGCTAGAACCAATCCAGCCACTGGTGCAATTGAATTGAATGTTGAACCTGCGAAAGTATTCAAGGCGGGTGAGAGTAGCTGGTTGCTCCCTACTTTTTCCCAAGCGGATATCGATACGCAAATTCCCACCCCACAACTAATTGACTAATCTCATCTAGATAATTCAACTTTTATGCACTTCCCGCATAAAAGTTGAGCTAAAGAAATACGATATATAAAGGGAAATCTTTAAGCATTGAATAACCAAATTTTAATTAAAGAAAAATTACAAGCAAAGCTTGAGAATATTCAAAGTAAGAGAAACGGTTCTCCCATTACCGATTTGCAGCTAGACAAAACCTTAGCCGCAGAAATTAAAAAATTGACGACGGAACTGGAGAGCGTCAATCCTAATCTCAATCCTCTTGTCGAATAACTAATTATTTATCGTCTTAACTAATTAATGTCGTTTATATAAAATAGCTATAAGTCTTACAGAATAAAGTATATAGCTTTTTTAGGCTAAATTTAATACCATTCATGATTTAACTAATTAGCTGTCTTAAATTGAATACATAACATTTTAAGCGTCGTTTTTCAAAAAACAGTTTTAAAAAATTTTCGACTATAGATAACGAAATAAGTGTCGTTTTTCTGAAATGAGATAGACATAAAAAATTAAATGTCGCTTTTTGGAACAAAATAGTATTAAGTATATAAGCAAAAATAAGTAACAAATAAGACACATGTATACTAATGTCTTATTGTTTCTCTCTACTTGCGAAGTCATACTCCTATTCCGGCTTCATTTCGATGCAAGCTAAATCTGTAAACTTGGTTTTTCTTAGAGAGACTTGCTGTATTGCCTAATCAATTAGTTTCAAGCTATGAAGTTTGTTTATGGGTGAAACTCCAAACTCCAATCAGGTTGATGAATCTTTACTTTTGCATGATCGCTCGGATCAGGTTGATAAAACTTCGGAGAGTGCAGATGCAAAAGAAAACAATGTAATTGTTACTGAACTTTCGGCAGAGGCTAAGTTGAGAGTGGAGGTATTACAAAGTCTGATTGGGTCATGCGATCGCAAAACCTACGGAATTAAATTAAAGCAAGCCGCAGAAAAACTTGGCAAGACGGTTCGGACAGTCAAAAAATATCAAGAACAGGGGTTATCAGGCGTTACTGAAGCCGAACGATCTGATAAAGGTGCTTATCGAATTGATGATGGTTGGCAAGATTTTATCGTCAAAACTTATAAAGAAGGTAACAAGGACGGTAGAAAAATGACACCGGCTCAAGTCGCAATTCGAGTTCAGATTAGAGCCGGACAGCTAGGTTTAGAGAAATATCCCTGCCACATGACGGTTTATCGCGTTCTTAACCCAATTATTGAACGTAAAGAGCAGAAGCAAAAGGTAAGAAATATCGGTTGGCGTGGATCGAGAGTTTCCCATCAAACTCGTGATAGTCAGACGCTCGATGTACATCATAGTAACCATGTTTGGCAGTGCGACCATACAAAATTGGATGTCATGTTAGTTGACCAGTACGGTGAAACTTTGGCACGTCCTTGGTTCACAAAAATTACAGATAGCTATTCGCGCTGCATTATGGGCATCTATTTAGGTTTTGATCCACCTAGTTCTCTGGTAGTCGCTTTAGCTATGCGTCATGCGATGTTACGCAAGCAGTATAGTTCGGAATATAAACTTTATTGCGAGTGGGGAACTTACGGGGTTCCAGAAAACCTATTTACTGATGGCGGGAAGGATTTTCGCTCTGAGCATTTGAAGCAAATTGGTTTTCAACTTGGTTTTGAGTGCCATTTATGCGATCGCCAAAACCTATCAAGCAGATAGCATGTTCATGCTCTTTTGAGCCAATGTACTGTGAAAAATCTGGGTTAGTTTGGCGGTTGTCAGACCGTCATGCTTTCTGACCCTGGTAGCTGCCCGCTTCTGATGCTGCTGTCGCAAGACAGGATAGGTGCGCTCCCAGCAATAAGGAGTAAGGCTTTTAGCCATAGTCGTTATTCATAACGATGTGGATTACCACAGTGGTGGCTACTGAATCACCCCCTTCGTCGGGGGAACCCTCCAAATATTTTTTTGGCGTGTCAAAGCGGGGGCAAAATCCCTGGAGTCCCGCCAAAACTTTAAAACCCTTATCCAGTCTTGACTTAAGAAACTAGTATGTCAATGCATTTAGTTTTTTAATTTTCAGTTCGAGACTTTTTAAGCAGACCTGCCAAATTATGTGATGGGAAGCTTTTATAGCAAGGGTTCTAGACGGGTAGAGTTTCAACAACCATCCCGGGTGGGTTGAAAGATGAAGCAGTATTTTCAAGCCACAGGACAAGTGGGTTGTTTCAACAACCATCCGGTGTACGAATAAGTTACTAGTATTGTTGAATTTTTATTTAAATTGCAAGCTTTTTGGGAGGGTTGAAAGGCGCACTTCGTTCGGGATTATCCTGAATGTTTGCAGATATATTGGAATTATGGTGAGCTTATAACTGAGCCTCCTACTCCACTCAAAGAAAGTCAGCTATATTTAATTCCATAGGAAAGCAGTTGACAAATAATTTGTCGCTCTACGAGTGTTGACAAATAATTTGTCGCCACGGTCAAATAATTTGTCGCTCTACAACATAAATCGGGATGACTGGATTCGAACCAGCGGCCCCTTCGTCCCGAACGAAGTGCGCTACCAAGCTGCGCCACATCCCGCCATAAAAATGGCATTGTAAATTAAGAATATCATAACCTGTACCAAATAGCAGAATTACATCTATATACGATCGCTTCATCAAAGGCTTTGCTTGCTAGGATTAAATTTGTATAACTCTAGTGGTAAAAGCGGATTGTGACTGTAAAACCAGACTGGTTGCGGGTGAAAGCACCTGGGCGTGAGCGCATCGGTAACGTTAAAGAAATTTTGCGGGATTTAGCCCTCAATACAGTTTGCGAGGAAGCGTCCTGTCCGAATATTGGTGAATGCTTCAACGCTGGGACTGCTACGTTTTTGATTATGGGCCCGGCTTGTACACGCGCTTGTCCCTACTGCGATATTGATTTTGAGAAAAAACCCAAACCACTAGACCCCACGGAAGCTACACGACTGGCCCAAGCTGTTCGCCGCTTGAACCTTAACCATGTAGTCATCACTTCTGTAAACCGAGATGACTTACTTGATGGTGGTGCTTCTCAGTTTATGGCGTGTATTGATGCAGTTAACTCTGTTTCACCCAACACCACAATTGAGGTGCTAATTCCTGACTTATGCGGTAATTGGAATGCTCTAGAGTTAATACTACAGGCTGCGCCAGAGGTATTAAACCACAATACCGAAACTGTTCCACGCCTATATCGCCGGGTGCGTCCCCAAGGAAACTACGATCGCACATTAGAATTATTGCAGCGCACTCGTCAAGTTTCTCCTAGCACATACACTAAATCTGGCATTATGGTTGGACTCGGTGAAACTGATGCCGAAATTCGCCAGGTTATGCAAGACTTGCGAACTGTCGATTGCGATATTTTGACCATTGGGCAATATCTCCAACCCAGTCAAAAACACTTGCAGGTAAACGAATTTGTCAATCCAGAACAATTTGCTGACTGGAAAGCATTCGGTGAAGAAATCGGATTTTTACAAGTTGTTTCTTCACCATTGACAAGAAGCTCCTATCATGCTGGACAAGTTAGAGAATTGATGGAACGTTACCCACGCTCAAAAGTTAGGAGTTAAGAATTAGGAATTATGAGTGAGCAGATGTACTCCAACACAAAACTTTCCGTTGCAATTCTGGGTGCAGGTGCTTGGGGTGCATCTCTAGCAAATCTCGCCGCTGCAAATGGTCATCAGGTGCGTGTGTGGTCGCGTCAAGGTTCCCAAAGTCTTCAAGTAATTTTAAAAGATGTCCAAATAATCCTGTCTGCTATCTCAATGATTGGTGTGAGAGATGTTGCTTCCCAAGTTGAGTCTTTCCCCCTTTCTCCAGAGACAATTTTTGTGACGGCGACGAAAGGCTTAGATCCTCAAACTACCTGCACGCCGTCGCAAATTTGGCAAACAGTATTCCCTAACCATCCAGTGGTTGTTTTGTCTGGACCTAATTTATCAAAAGAAATTCAAATGGAATTACCAGCAGCCACGGTGGTAGCCAGTAACATCCCCACGGCTGCGGAAGTAGTGCAGTTAGTATTTTCTTCTCATCGTTTCCGGGTATATACCAATCCCGACCCCTTGGGCGTGGAGCTGGGGGGAACACTGAAAAATGTGATTGCGATCGCAGCTGGTGTGTGCGATGGTTTACAACTGGGAACCAATGCCAAAGCTGCTTTAGTCACCCGTGGACTTACCGAAATGGTTCGCATCGGCAAAAACTGGGGTGCAAAGACGGAAACATTTTATGGTTTATCGGGTCTAGGAGATTTGTTAGCAACGTGCAATAGTCCCTTAAGTCGCAATTACCAAGTCGGCTATCAGCTAGCTGGTGGTAAGTCACTTACAGAAACTCTCGCAAATTTACAAGGAACGGCTGAAGGAGTAAACACTTGCCGAGTTTTGATGCAACGAGCCAAGCAACAAAACATTGCAGTCCCAATTACCGAGCAAGTTTATCGGTTACTTCAAGGCGAAATCACACCCGGACAAGCACTTGATGAACTGATGTTGCGAGATATCAAGCCAGAGTACAACTACTAGTTAGTAGTCTGTCAAATCAACTTGCTGGCTCAATAAGTTCGTAGTAAGGACTTTAGTCCTTATATTAAGCACTTCAGTGCTTACTACATAACAAGCTTTCCTTAGCTTGATGGACTACTAGTTAGTAGTCTGTCAAGTTGAAATTGGCACGTCAAGACTGACATAGAAGACGACGCAGGTACACGGAGAGGGTATTTGATAATTTATCCGCATCTTCTATCTCCGTATCGAGAGAACTTTTGCCGTTAATGCTAATCACTTCCCCGATATCTATTAGTTCTACTTATACCTGAATAATCCTGAGAAAAAATTGCTAAATCGTCAGGATATTACTTTTGCAGCCATGTAAATGTGACTATGCCAATTATAAAGATGACATTCACTGAAGGATGTTTATACTGTGTTACAAAAGTTACTATCTAAAAACCATCAAGGTTGAAATATTAACTAAGTAGTTGAAATATTGAAAGCCTAGCTGTGGATTTAATAGCTATTGGTTTAATCAAAAGTTTAGCAGCGGATTAAGTTCAGTAATCCTGTATCCAATAAAACCATTACAGTTAATTTCTAAAAAAATTGTAATGGAACGTTCAACCATGTTAGTTCATCGTTAATCGCGGGAACAATAGCAACAGTTGAATAGCTGACCGTAATCTAAGCTGACCGAAATCTATTGTTACCTGGAGCCATTGAGACGATCTTTATGCCAGCAACATCTTTTTATACAGACGCCCCCTACAACACCAAAAAGTCTAGCCAGGCTTTGGACTCGGATCTCACGGTTGATGACAGTGAGTTATCGGTAGATGATTTACAGGAGCTAGAGCTGGCTTCTGTTGACAATAATGCTAACTTTGCTGCTAGCACTAACCGTCGGAGTACAGACCTAGTACGTCTATATCTTCAAGAAATTGGTCGGGTTCGCTTGTTGGGGCGCGATGAAGAGGTTTCAGAAGCTCAAAAAGTCCAACGCTACTTGCGGATGCGGATAGTACTTGCTAAGGCCGCCAAGGAAGGGGATGAAGTGATTACGCCCTATCTAAGGTTAGTTGAAGTTCAAGAACGTCTAACCTCGGAACTAGGACATCGCCCCTCTTTGGAAAGATGGGCTGCTACTGCTGATATAGTTTTATCCGATCTTAGGCCAACTTTGGCAAATGGCAAACGTCGCTGGGCTGAAATTGCCAAGTTGACTGTAGAAGAGTTGGAGCAAGTTCAGTCCCAAGGACTCCAAGCAAAAGAACACATGATTAAGGCGAATCTTCGCTTAGTTGTGTCTGTTGCTAAGAAGTATCAAAATCGTGGTTTGGAATTGTTGGATTTAGTCCAAGAAGGTACATTAGGTTTGGAGCGGGCTGTAGAAAAATTTGACCCAACTAAGGGTTATCGCTTCAGTACTTATGCATACTGGTGGATTCGTCAGGGAATTACACGGGCGATCGCTACTTCTAGTCGCACGATTCGTCTTCCGGTTCACATCACCGAAAAGTTAAACAAAATTAAAAAGGCTCAACGCAAAATTGCTCAAGAAAAAGGTCGCACTCCGACTTTAGAGGATTTAGCAACTGAGTTAGAGATGACACCAACCCAAGTACGAGAAGTTTTGTTGCGGGTTCCTCGCTCCGTTTCTTTGGAAACCAAGGTTGGTAAGGATAAAGACACTGAGTTAGGTGAATTACTCGAAACCGACAGTGTAACTCCAGAAGAGATGTTAATGCGAGAATCTTTACAAAGAGATTTGCATCATCTTCTGTCAGATTTGACTAGCCGGGAGCGTGATGTAATTTTGATGCGGTTTGGTTTGGCAGATGGTCATCCTTATTCTTTAGCAGAAATTGGCCGCGCTCTTGACTTGTCGCGCGAACGAGTCCGCCAAATTGAATCCAAGGCTTTGCAAAAGTTACGTCAACCCAAGCGCCGCAACCTCATCCGCGACTATTTGGAGTCTCTGAGTTAGTCATTTGTCATTAGTCATTTGTCATTAGAAAACTACACTTGACAAATGACTAGGGACAAAAGGCTGATTTGATCCCCAGGTCAAAAGCCTTTTATAGGCTTACAGCAAATAATTAGCATTAAACTGTATAAAAGTTTTCCCCAATTTTTGCTCAGATATCTTGAAGGTGGGGAGTAACTAGACAATTCAAATTTAACTTAGGCAAAATTCAACGTCAAGGGATGCAATCGTTACAAGTATCCTAACTATTAGCTGTATGCAAATTAAATGCACTACAGCTTATTACTTGAATTTGGCTCAAGATTTGATGAATTGTTCTTAAATATTTAGTAAGAATTCTCAATAGGCAATGATTGTTGCAAATTGCTCCCAAGATTTGTTATATTCTCAACTAACAAGCTTTGTTGAGAAATATTAGTATGACTGTCTACACAACTACTTCACTCAAGGCAGAACTGAATGAACGAGGCTGGCGATTAACTCCCCAGCGCGAAACAATTTTACACATTTTTCAAGAACTTCCGCAAGGTGAACATCTGAGTGCGGAGGATCTTTATCATCGACTCGAAACTGATGGTGAAGGGATCAGTCTGTCAACTATTTATCGGACTTTGAAGTTGATGGCAAGGATGGGAATTTTACGGGAATTAGAACTGGGCGAGGGACATAAGCATTATGAGATCAACCAGCCCTATCCTCACCACCACCATCACTTAATTTGTGTTAGATGCAACTCAACTATTGAGTTTAAAAATGATTCAATTTTAAAAATTGGGTCAAAAACTGCTCAAAAAGAAGGTTTTCATCTCTTAGACTGTCAAATGACCATCCATGCAGTGTGTCCCAAGTGCCAACGGGCGCTGATGCCGCTTTAGTACTTGGGTGGATAAATAAAACAAAACTACTCAAATTAACCAAATAAATGGAATTTTGAGCAGTTTGTAATTTGCTGTTACTGGAGGCAAGCAACCAGTTGGGGACTGATACTAACGACACGAAAGCGGATGTTAAAAGCGTCCGCTCTTAAGATCCTTGAGGCTAATGCCGTAGAATTCTTGGGCTTGTTTAATCGCTTTTTTGGTGTCATCTGCCATCACACCATTGAGCTTGCCTTTATAAAAACCCCGCTCCCGTAGTCGGGTTTGAATTTCTAAGGTATTAAATTCGCTTTTGCTAGCAGTATTAACTGAGCTATATAACTTAGCTCGCGTAGTTGGGCCAGCAACACCACTTGCTTTCAAGAAGTTAGCTGCCTGAAATCGGCGTACAGCATCGGCAGTATAAGGGCCATAGTAGCCATTTGGCTCTCCCTCTAAATATCCTGCTTGGATCAATTGTTCTTGAACAATTCTAACTGGCTCACCGCGATCGCCTACACGAAGTTTATCTCGATTGACTACCTTTTTGGGAGCCTCTTCTCCATCGCCGATGCCAGTTCCTGGCAATTTACCTAATGTTGCTGGGCCTGCAATTCCATCAACGCTTAATTTGTAAGAATCTTGGAATCGCTTGACAGATTCTTCGGTAATTGGACCAAATATGCCTGTGGCGTTTCCGTAATAAAAGCCTGCGACTCTTAACCGTTCTTGCAAAGCTCTCACATCTTCACCTTCATCCCCCTTAGCAAGGTAGTTAGGATTGCGGCGTTTGCTGGTGGCTGAACTAGCTGAACTAGTAGGGCTAGGCTTTTTAGCTTGTGCGCTTACAGCAGTAGTTTTTTTAGCTTGTGTAGCGGTAGTTGTGGGCTTTTTGGCTTGCCAACTTTCTAATTTTTGCAGGGTGCTTGCTCCAACAATGCCGTCCACTGGTAAACCAGCGGCTTTTTGGAAGCGCCGCACAGCTTCTTGTGTGGATACATCATATACTTGGGTAACAGAAGCTTGGTAAAAACCTGCTGTTTTTAACTTTTGTTGTAGATTTCTGACAGAAGGACCTTGATCGCCTTTTTCTAGTGCCATGACGCTGCTGACAGCGCCAAGAATAGATAAAGACAGAGCAAGGGGCAACATATACTTCCAAGCCCTACCAGAAAGCCTTTTCCAGTCTGGCGCAGCTGCTTTGTTAAACAAAGAACTGAGGGAGACCAATTCACTGGGTGTGCTGTCTTCGTAGGCGAAAGCTAGGTGCAAATACGCAAGATTCTCCATATTTGTTTCCTACACCATTGATTTTTCTTCGATAACTGCTTCAGCTTGATGTACTAGGTTCCTCAAAGCTTCTAATGTTCCTATATTTACATCCTCCCACAAATTGCGCTTATGTGCTTCTAATAATTTTTCAGCAATATCACGCAGTGCGTAAGGGTTCTTTTGCTGAATAAATTCTACAACAACTGGATCGAGTAGATAAGCATCTACTATGCCTTGATACATGTAATCTTCAGCACATTTTGCTGTTGCATCGTAGGCGAATAGATAATCTACCGTCGCCGCCATTTCAAAAGCTCCCTTGTATCCGTGGCGCATTACTCCTGCAATCCATTTGGGATTAACTACGCGAGAACGATACACTCGTGCAATTTCTTCTTTCAGTTGACGAACGCGTGGTTGGGCGGGTATAGAATTATCTCCAAAATAAGTTTGGGGATTTTTTCCCTGTAGAGAACGCACCGCTGCTGTTAAGCCACCCTGAAATTGGTAATAATCATCAGAATCGAGTAGATCGTGTTCGCGGTTATCTTGATTGTGCAGGACTATTTGCATTTGAGACAAGCGTTGCTCGAAGGCTTCGGTATTGGGCACTGGGCATTGGGCATTGGGCATTGGGCATTGGGCATTGGAAATTTTATCCTCCCCTGCTCCCCCTGCTCCCCCTGCTCCCGAAGAATAGGCGTAAGAACTCCAGTTAATGTAGGCGCGGGCTAAATCTTCGTCATCTGTCCAGTTTTGCGATTCGATTAAACCTTGGAGTCCAGCGCCGTAAGCACCTGGGCGAGAACCAAAGATGCGATAGCGCGATCGCACCACGGCTTCTTGTATAGTTAATCCTTGGCTTGTCCATAAATCAGTCTCTTGGCGAACTGCATCCGCTAGGGGATTTTGTTCTGGCGGTTCATCCAAGTCTGCTACTGCTGACACTGCTTGATCGAATAAGTCAATCAAGTTGGGAAAAGCATCTCGGAAGAATCCAGAAATTCGTAAGGTGACATCTACACGGGGTCGTCCTAAAATCGCTAGGGGCAAAATTTCAAAATCCACTACTCGCCGCGCTGCACCATCCCAGACAGGTTGGACTCCGAGTAAAGCTAAGGCTTCGGCTATATCATCACCTCCAGTCCTCATGGTGGCTGTTCCCCACATTGATAAACCTAGTGTTTTGGGATACTCGCCATGCTCTTGCGTGTAATATTCTACAAGGGTTTCAGCGGCTTTTCTGCCGATATCCCAAGCCGTCTCTGTGGGAATGGCGCGAATATCGACAGAATAAAAGTTTCTTCCTGTTGGTAGAACTTCCGGGCGGCCGCGTGTGGGTGCGCCAGATGGAGCGCTGGGGACATATCCACCATCGAGTCCGTGTAATAAATGGGTTATTTCTTGATCGGTTTTTTGTAAGGCGGGAAGGAGGCGATCGCTTATCCAGTTAAGGGTAGTGCTGAGTGAGGAGTGGGGAGTTAGGAGTGAGGAGTTAGGAGTTATGAGTTGTTCTACTAAGAGGGCAGCGTGTTCTTCTAGGACTTCGACGATATCACCAAGGGTACGGCATTCTGTGCCATTGACTATTGAGTATTCACCGCTAGGCATTGACAAATCGGCTGTGAGAGGATCGAAGTCTAATCCCCAATCTTGAGCGATCGCACGGGTAATACCTGAAGAATGGCGATTGGGGATGCGAGCGATCGCTACTATTAAATCCCTCAATTGCCTTCCTTGGGGACATTGCCCAAAAATATGCAAGCCATCACGGATTTGGGCTTCTTTCAATTCACAAAGATAACCACCGATGGAATTCAAAATTAAGGATTCAGAATTAAAAATTTCTGTTTCATTTTGGATTCCTAAATCTAGATGGAGATTTTCTTTGATCACCAGTTCGTGGATGCGATCGCGAATCACTGGCAAACGCGAAGGATCTAAACTGTCGGCTTCATAATACTCATCAATTAAATTTTCTAACTGTTGCAAAGAACCGTAGAGTTCCGCACGAGTCATCGGTGGCGTGAGGTGATCTATAATCACCGCTTGAGCGCGACGTTTGGCTTGGGAACCTTCACCAGGATCGTTGACAATAAACGGGTACAGGTGGGGAAGTGCGCCGAAAGCTACTTCTGGATAACAATTACTCGATAAAGCCACACTTTTACCCGGTAGCCATTCTAGATTTCCGTGTTTCCCTACATGAACTACAGCATCAGCACCAAAAGTTTCTCTAACCCAATAGTAGAAAGCTAAATAATCATGGGTTGGTTCTAAATCCGGTGCATGATAATTCAAACTGGGGTCATTATCATAACCCCTTGCTGGCTGAATTCCCACAAAAACGTTGCCGAGTTGAATTCCAGAAATGGGGATTGGGCATTGGGGATTGGGCATTGGGCATTGGTTATTCCCATGCCCCATGCCCCATGCCCCATGCCCTATTCCCCACCTTTCACTAATACCTTGCTGCACTGCTGGCGGTAATGAAGCGAAATATTCTTGATATTCTTCCCAAGAAACACTTTGGTTTACCGGAAGCGATTCTCTACCTTCCGGATCGTTGGTTACGCCAGATGTCAGCCGTTGAATCAGCTCGTCTCCTTGAGCAGGTGGATTTTCTACTTCATACCCAGCTTGATGTAAAGCTTGCAGGATTTCTACACAACTAGCTGGGGTGTCGAGTCCCACACCATTGGCGAGGCGGCCATTACGGTTGGGGTAGTTTGCGAGAATCAGGGCAATTCGACGTTCTTGGGGTGGTTTGGAACGTAGACGCGCCCAATTTGCTGCTAGTTTAGCAACGAACTCAATGCGATCGCTCACTGGTTCATAAATTACTACATCTGTTTCTAAATGGGGATTACGAGTTTGCAAGGCTTTAAAAGACACGGCACGAGTAATAATCCGCCCATCTACTTCTGGTAGCGCCACATTCATCCCAATATCGCGGGGAGAAAGCCCTTGAAACTGTGACTCCCACTGCTCAATCGATCCGCCACTGAGGATTACCTGCAACACAGGCACATCTAATTTTTGCCACAGTTCGGTTTGGGGTGTTTCGCTTTCCAAGCGTGCTAGAGAAAAACTGGTGGTATTTAGCAGTACAGCGATTGATTCAGCTTCTTTGGGTTGAAAAAATTCACTCAACTCAACTTGAACATCTGGTTCACGCAATGAAGAAACAAATACTGGTACTGGTTGTAAATTTTTCTGTACCAAGGCTTCGCATAAAGCATCAATTACTTTAGTATTCCCCGCTAAATAATGAGCGCGGTAGAAAAGGATGCCGATTTTGGGCATGGGGCATGGAGCATGGGGCATTGGGTATTGGAACCCTTGAGCTTCTGAGGTGGATTCATCCAGTTCAAAGGTGGATGAACGAGTATCTGAGGTGGATGAACGAAGTTCTAACTCTCTTCTGCCCCCCTGCCCCCCTGCTCCCCACTCATACAATCCCACGCGCGGAATCGGCTGAGGTGGTAGGGGATTATATGCAGTTAATAAGCAACTATCGGAGATAAATTGCAGAGCATTAACGAAATTTTCCACGCCGCCTTCGCTAAAATACTGCCATACCTGATTAACAACACCCAAGGGTACGGTAGACTGAGAAATTAAATCGGGATCAAAAGCGTCATCCCCTGGCATTACAATGAGAGTTCTACCATTACGTTGCACAATTTCTTGCACTACTTCTAAGCCATAACCCCAGTAAGAACGTCCTCCTAATAGGCGCAAAATAATTACTTGGGCAAGTTCTAAAACTTGCTCTCCATAAGTATCTATACTTAATTGTTGCTGTAACTGCAATAGGTTGGCGACTCTTAATGCCGGAAAGCTTGGGGGTAATTTTGTCACCGCAGCTGCCAAGGTTTGAATGTCAGTATCAGCAGCCGTAATCAAGACGAAAGGCGCGGGAGTTTGTTCTAAAAAAATTAAACCCTCTGACTGATTCCATCCACCCGATGTGCTACTTATACGATGCATAATCCTGTGTTACCGTTTTAAGTTGTTGGTTAGTACATAATCAAAACAAACTTTTTTCCCTGCATTCAGCCCTCTCTTACCAAAATGATTGAAAATGCTTAGTTCTCCTGATTTGAGCTTTTCTCGAACCTTGCCTATTGTTGTATTTAATCAGCTTGGGGAGTTGTTAGAACAGATGGCTCAAACGGTGGGAAGTGCCGTTTTGATACTGACAGAAGCTGTGTTGGTGCGGATTTACATACCTGTGGAGTGGCAAAGGCAAAAGTTTACATTAGTGGTTTCTGAGCAGTTTAGCGTCCTTTTGGTCGGAACCTTTGAGCAAGGAAGCAGGGAAACAGAGGGGCAAGAAACTTACTCAGAAATCAATGCTCAGTTGACGTTTAATTTGGAGGTGATCGCAACATTTATCTCCGAATTGAGAGACTTATTTGAGTGCGATTCTTATACTCACCAAAATCTCGAACGCTATCAGCAAATTATTAGACCCAATGATGCTACGCTCCAAAGTCAATTCACGCTGTTGTTATTAGAATATCTCCTAACTCAACCAAACCAAGAAATAATAGCATCTCCAAGCCCAATTGGGCCAGCAGTTTATATCTGTCAGCCAGTGGAAGATGCTTTAAAAAAACAGATTTCCCAAGAGCGGCTATTTAATCAGGTAACAACACAGATCCGCAAAAGCCTGGATTTGCCTGTTATTATGGCAACGGCAATTACACAGGTACGTGAGTTTTTGGAATTAGACAGATTAGTAATTTATAAATTTGCAGGTTCTCAGGTAAATACTCAACCATACCAGTCTGACACTATTCCTCTCAATGAAACGGCACTGACAACAGGTATGGAACTATCAGTTAGGGAACCTTGCGAAATCTATTTTTCTATACATGAAAACAACGGTGAACACTCGCCTTTTGTATCAGTTAATAATAAAACCCTCTTAGAAGACTACCAACAATATGGAGGTTATATTGTCTATGAAGCCCGTGCTACAGATGCTATTAGCTCGGTATTGAATTACACAGAAGAAAATTGCTTTATCCGAACCTCTCAATGTTGGGAAAAGTATCGCCAAGGTTTTACCTTAGCTGTGGATGATGTCGAAAAAACTTATGCTCTGGAAGAGTGTTTGTTGAATTTTTTAAGGGAATGCCAAGTTAGGGCTAAGTTTGCTGCACCGATAATGTTTGAGGATAAACTGTGGGGATTGCTGATTGCTCATCAGTGCGATGAACCTCACCAGTGGAATGATAGCGAAAAAAACTTGCTGGTTGCGATCGCAGAACAATTAGCGATCGCAATTCACCAAGCTGAGTTAATGCAAACCCTCACCCAAGAAAAACAAAATCTCGAACAACGAGTTATTGAGCGCACAATGGCCCTACGTGATGCTCTCCTCGCCGCCGAAGCTGCTAGCCGGATCAGAAGTGAGTTTCTCGCTACTATCAGTCATGAATTGCTCACACCTTTGACTTATGTGATTGGGATGTCTTCGACGTTATTACGCTGGCCTTTGGGTGAATTGAGTCAACGACAACGGGGTTATCTGCAAACAATCCACGACAGTGGAGAACATTTATTAGGAATGATTAATGACATCCTCGATTTATCGCAAATCGAGGCTGGAAAAACAGCTTTAAATATTTCGGAATTTTCTTTAGTGAATGTTGCCGAAAATGCTGTGAAGTCACTGCAAAAAAAAGCAACAAGCGAACAAATTAATCTTATACTTGATTTGCAAATCGATCCCAGGCGCGATCGCTTTATCGGCGATGCCAAACGAGTAGAACAAATCCTGTGGAATTTGTTAACTAATGCGATTAAATTCACCCCTGAAAGTGGCAGTGTTACTTTACGTCTTTGGGTGGAAGATAATACCGCTATTTTTCAAGTGGAAGATACCGGGATTGGCATTCCTGAAGAACAATTGCCATTACTATTTGAAAAATTTCAGCAACTCGATACACCCTATCGCCGCCGCTACGAAGGCACTGGACTGGGATTGGCTTTAACTAAACAACTCGTGGAACTCCATCGAGGTCGAATTGAAGTAGAATCAACTGTAAGTATTGGCTCTATTTTTACTGTATGGATACCAACTCAGACAATGAGAGTGGTGAGTTAGGAGTTAAGCAAGAGACGCGATGATTTGTTTCTTCAATTTGAGGCTAGGCTAACGAGCATTTTTTCAAAAATTTTCAACACATGCTCCTCTCCATTATCTCTAATAAAAATGCCAAAATTTGGGTGAGAGTTGATTTCAATCAACCAATATTGATTATCTCGATCTAATACAATATCAAAACCACCATAATCAAGGTCTAATTCTTCAAAAACTGGTTTAGCAAAATTAGTAATCTCTGACAGTATTTGTGGATCATTAATATACTTGGCTTTCGCACCATCCCAGTGTAGAGGACTGAGATTACCGACAAACTTGGCATCAGTTATATCTTTTTCATAGAGCAAAACTAACTCTTTATTTAAGAAAACCGCTCTATACTCAGATTTTATCTGAATAAATTCTTGAGCAAGAGCGACGTAATCATACTTATTATTGATATTAAAAATTTCTTTTAAAGCAGTTTCAATTTCATCTATATTCTTACATAAAAAAACATTATGCCCGCTGGCACCAGAATTTTTTTTGATAATTACTGGTGTTTTAAAACTTTCTTTTATTTCTAATACGATATCTTGAATAGTTGAAAATTTTAAGTAAATCTTATATTTGGTGTCACAAAAAGGGGAAAGAAAACCCACTGTCCGAGGAAGTTTAACTTTTTTGTTTAAAACATGATAAGTGTATTCTTTGTCTTTGAGCAGGTGTGCTACTGCTTGATTAAGTAAGGGAGTGCTATAGTTACAAAAATAATGCTGTTTACTATTCAATTTTATTTTGATTAAGTTTTCCGAAGGATGCAGAATTTCATAGTTTATGTTTAAGTTTTCACAAGCTTTCAGCAATAGCGAAACATTGTCTAACATAAATACTTAAAGTTAAACTCCAAATTACGAATTACGAATTACGAATTACTTTAACTTGCTGTTTGCCGTTTAAAAATTACTATCTCAGTCCCAACAACTGGGTTACGAGCTATGAGTGTATTTTGGGAATCGATAATTTCTAAATGAGTAAAATCAAGTTCTTGAGAGCGTTGTAATATCTCCGTAGCTAGTTTGTCTTGCTGAGATTCATTGAGAGTGTACCAATCATTACTAATTTTGACAGTCAAGTTACTTGTACGGAAGTTGGCTTGAATTGACTTTATCAGACCAGAGGCAACGCGATCGCTAATTTCGGCTACTTGATTTTCAATAGCCGCAATCAAAGCTTGTTCAGGTGTCAATTCTATGATGGGTGTCGGTGTTGGGATTGGCGTTGGTGTTGGGATTGGCGTTGGCGTAGGAATTGGTTCTGGTTCCGGTTCCGGCGTTGGTGGAGTAGTTTGTACTTCTGGCGGCGGCGTAATATCCTCTGCTGGCTGTGGTTCTGGTGCGACTGATTCCGGTGGAGTAGTTATCGTTTGTGTTGGTATCGGAACCTCTTCAACCGGGGGAACAGTTGCTATTTCAGTAGGTTTACCAGTAAAGATAGTCGTAGTTGTCCAAACGAGAATTACAGCAACTCCAGTAACAATTCCCGTCAAAGCTGTATCTGATAGCTTTGTTGACAAATTTGATGGCAAAAACAAGCGGATTGTCCTTAACAGTCCACCCCACCTCAACTGAAGCTGCTGAAAAAAACCAGGTTTTTCCTCAGTACCAGGTGGCGGTGCTGTCTCCAGTTTCTCCACCGTTACTTCTAAAACCCCAATCGTCCCTTGGAGAAGTTGGATAATTTTAGCCTTCCAAAAGGGCTGAACTCTCTGGTAAGGTTTTTGGGGAGGTTGAGTTACCTGCTCATCCGTCGGTTTTGACTGATTGTCTTGTGACATGGAACTTTCACCAAAAGCAGCGAATCAAAGACAAACAACGTACATTATTACTGGTGCTGCCTTCTTTTGCATTAATGTATCACTTCATTGCTCATTGTTTCCGCTAAACTGACTATTTATTAAATTTGGTGACTTATGAAACTGAAACGCCGTCAATTTTTATTTTTAAGTAGCGTCAGCGCCATTGGTACAGGATTTTTAAGCTGGATGTTTGCTCATCAAAATCATCAAAGTGCTGATATTAGCGATTCAACAACAGCTATAGCCGCAAACCCAGCCAAAAAAGACTTGTTATTACGTTTTGTGTCTGTAGCAGATACGGGAACTGGGGCTAAAGGACAGTATGCTGTGGCTGGGGCAATGAATGCGTATCATAAGAAAAATCCTTATGATTTAGTCGTTTTAGCTGGAGACAACATTTATAATAACGGCGAAATTGAGAAAATTAATGCAGTTTTTGAGCGTCCTTATCAAGGTTTACTGAAGCAAGGTGTGAAATTTCACGCTTGTTTAGGTAATCACGATATTCGTACCGCCAATGGCGAACCACAAGTCAAATATGCTGGCTTTAATATGAAGGGACGTTACTATACATTTCGCCGGGGAACTGTGCAATTTTTTGCTTTAGATACTAACAGTAATGCTGATTGGAAAAACCAGCTACCTTGGTTAGAAAAAGAATTAAGTCTTAGTAATGCTCCTTGGAAAGTAGTGTTTGGTCATCATCCGATTTATTCATCGGGTCAGTATGGGAATAATCCAGATTTTATTAAAACTTTTACTCCCCTATTTAAAAAATACGGCGTTCAACTTTACATCAATGGCCACGAACACAATTATGAGCGCACTCGTGCTATCGATGGTACAACTTACTTAATTTGTGGCGCGGGTGCTGGCAATCGTCCTGTAGGACGTTCTGAGTGGACAGGGTATTCTACTAGTGACTTAAGTTTTGCCTCTTATGAAGTGTATAAAGATAGAATAGAAATAAGTGCGATCGCTACTAATAATCGCGTTTTTGATAAAGGGATTATTCAATTAAAATCAGTTTAGTTGTATGACTCAGCAAGAACTTCCTTCTGCACTCAAAAATATTGTAGAATCATCTCAAACACCAGATGCTATATTTTCTGCACTGTTGCCAGCTGTAGGCGATTTTCTACAGTCCGACAGATGTTTTCTATACTTGCATAATCCACAAAATGACCTTGGTAGAGTTGCCTTTTGTTGGATTCGCACTCCAGATGTACCTACTGTTTATAATGAAGAATGGGCAGCACAACCCCCAACTTTAGTAGATGAAGATCCGATGTTTGCGGCTGCATTACGTGCTGAACCTTCAATCTTTGTAGAAGATGTAGAAACTGCTGATTCTCAAGTCTTAAATCGAGAGTTTGAACAGAAGTATTTTGGACATCGCGCCCTAATTCATGCCCATATCCGCCAAGATGGGCAACTCTGGGGAATTTTACAACCATGTATTTTTGGTCATCCCAGAATTTGGACTGAAGATGAACGAGGGGTAATTAATAATCTTGTCGAAAAAATCACACCTTTTGCAATTGATTATGTCAAGTGTGCTTTTGATTAGCTGTTTTTTACCAATTTTTAGCTGTATTAAATTACGTTCAGCGTTGTTAAAACTATGAAAGTCAAGCGCTTGAAAATACAATCATTCCGTGGAATTAACGATTTGACGCTTGAGTTTGATGAAACCCAGCCAACGGTACTTATTGGTATTAATGGCGTGGGCAAATCAAATATTCTTGATTGTCTGGCTATTATTATGTCACAGGTTACGGGAAAAATTCAGGACTCTCCTGACTCTATTCGTTCCTTCAGCAAACAAGATACAAGTAGTGGTCGTAACGAAATACGCGCCGAAGTTATTACCGTGCTAGATAATTTGCAGGAAGTGCCTTTGTCTATCAATCTGTTTCAGATAGGTGATAGCAAATCATCTGCGCTGCTACAACCAGCAATGGAAGATTTTGCTGTAAATTTAGTTGCAGATATTGCAAAATTTTTAAAAAACTCAGGTAGTAAAGAATTTTCAGATATTGAATATCAAGAATTGCAAGAAATCTTAAATCCCATATTACCAACTATAGTAGATAAAATTTCTGATTCTGTCGCTACTGATATTGCTAAATCTACTAATATTTCTAGTTTTCAATACTCAAGATTAGGGCTGCAAACTACAATTGAATATCTACGTAAACAATTAGAAACTAATTCTCAATCCAATATTCATTTAGTAGTTTACTACCCTGTTAATCGCGCTGTTATTGATATGCCTTTAGAGATTTCAGAGGGAAGTTCATTTAAACAAGTGGATGCCTATAATCAGGCACTTACGGGAGGAAGAATTGACTTCAAAATATTTTTTGAATGGTTTAGAAATCGAGAAGATTTAGAAAATGAGAGGAGAAGAGATAACCCTGATTATAGAGACAAACAATTAGAAGCAGTAAGACAGTCTATCTCTTCCTTAATACCAGAATTTTTAAACTTACAGGTTGAACGTTCTCCACTCCGAATGACTGTCAGAAAAAAAGGTGAGGAACTTATAGTGAATCAGCTATCTGATGGAGAAAAATGCCTGCTGGCTATGGTGGGAGATTTAGCAAGACGATTAGCGATCGCTAACCCTAGTTTACCAGATCCACTCCAAGGTAGTGGTGTTGTTTTAATTGATGAAATTGAACTACATCTACACCCTAAATGGCAACGGGAAATTATTCCAGCTTTGACAAGAACATTCCCCAATTGCCAATTTATTGTTACCACCCATTCGCCTCAAGTAATTAGCCAAGTCAAGCCTGAAGGAATTTATATTCTAGAAAAAACAGACGAAGGTGTTGTTGCTAAAAGACCGGAAAGTTCCTTTGGGAGAGACAGCAATCGAATACTAGAAGACCTCATGGGTGTTCCCGCACGTCCACAAGAAATTAAAGATCGTTTACATGAGTTATTTAGACTCATTGATGAAGGAAATCTTGATGGTGCTAGGCAATTATCTCAGGAAATTGCTGATATTATTGGGCAAGATGAACCAGAATTAGTAAAAGCAAGTGTATCTATTCGACGCAAAGAGATTTTGAAGCGGTGAAATATATCAAAAAAAGTGAGGAGCCAGAAAGTTTTACCGTTTGGAAAAACCTAGCAAATGAAGATTGGCAACCAAGTTGGGACAACTTCAGCAAACCACAAAAAACTGATGTACATAATTCTTTGTTGCAAGAGCAAGGTTTTATCTGTTGTTATTGTGGAAGACGTATTACCAAGGATATTAGCCATATTGAACATCTAAAACCTAGATATCCTAATACTGAGCTAGCGCTGGAATACACAAATATGCTGGCTTCATGCCAAAGAGAAAGAGAGCGTAAAGAACCTCTGCACTGTGGAAGCAAGAAAGATCATTGGTACGATGAGAATTTGATGGTTTCACCCATAAATGCAAATTGTGAGGAGTTCTTTAAGTACACTGATGACGGTCAGATTTTGGCGACAAATAATTCAAAAAAGCAATTAGCTGCTGAAACAACAATTGATAAACTCGGACTCAATATTGATAAACTGAAAGATTTACGTGCAAAAGCTCTTGAGCCAATATTGGAAATCATCAATACAATCACAGAGGAAGACAGACAAGACTTAATTCTAGGCTTTAGTGAAACTGATTCTAAAGGATATTACGAAGAGTTTTGTGCTGCGATTATCTATTTACTAAAAAATTAGTCTTAATGGCGCAGCCCGTTGTAGACATCACATTATACTAAATAACATTAGCTTAATACTCACTGTAAAACTTTATGATTCTTGAAGCTGTGATGCTTCATATTAAACCTGGTTTGGAATCCGATTTTGAAACTGATTTCAAAAAAGCTTCTAAAATTATTTCCTCAATGGACGGATATTTATCCCATGAATTGCATAAATGTATAGAAGTTCAAGGTAAATATTTATTACTTGTCAGATGGGAAACTTTAGAATCTCATACTGTAGGATTTAGAAGTTCTGCTGAGTATCAAGAGTGGAAAAAACTTCTACATCATTTTTATGAGCCATTTCCCACTGTTGAACACTTTGAAGAAATTGAAATATGAAAAAAAACAAGTTACAAAAACTCATCCTTTGATAACTTCAGAAGAAGCTGGAGTTAATACAACTTAAGCTCAACTTATAAATGTTGGTGTTTTAGTTACAACTAACTCGTTTTTAGATAAGTAAAACTAAAGTTGGATTTAATGAATTTAATCATTAATTATAAAAAGTCCGAAAATGATAAGTGAAATAGGAGTTTTAGGTAATAAAACTTCTTCCTAACTTATTAATGAACAAGTTTTAGTTAGTCCAGAACGTTGTGGAGTTACAAATGAACAAGTTTTATTCACTACAGCATGTTCTAGAGTTATAAATGCTTCTTTTGTAGTTGACACAGCTTGTTCTGTAGCAACGCACCATCAAAATATAGTCTATTTGGTCGTTTATATACCTCTTACTCTACTCGTTGCAACTGTGCTACTCTTGGGTCAACAATTTTTTGTCCCAAACTAGCAAATTTAATTGCTACAGACATCTTACTACCCGTTCCAAAAACATGCGTGATTTCGCCAAGACCAAAAGTTTTGTGTAATACTCTATCGCCTACTTGCCAATTCTGTGTTGAGTCTTGTTTTCCATTAGGAGTAGAGGCACTTTTGGTATAAGTTTGACGACTCGCACGTTTGGTAGATAATAATTCTTCTGGCAACTCATCGAGAAATTGCGATCGCATCGCAGGTTCACGAGAACCATACAAACGGCGTTCCCGCGCGTGTGATAAAAATAACCGCTCTTGAGCGCGAGTAATCCCCACATAACACAAGCGGCGTTCTTCTTCCAAAGATGCAGGATCGCTGAGGGAACGGTAGCCGGGAAATAGCCCCTGTTCTAATCCCACCAAAAACACTACGGGAAATTCCAAACCTTTGGAAGCGTGCAAAGTCATCAAAGAAACGGCTGTCTGTCCTTCTTTTAAATTATCCAAATCGGAACTAAGGGCGGCACTACTTAGAAAATCTCTTAGGGAAACCTCTTCGTTTTCTTCTTGAAATTGCAGTGCAGCGTTATAAAGTTCTTGAACGTTTTGTACCCGATCTGTGGCTTCATCTGTGCCTTGATTCATCAAGTCTTGAACGTAACCAGAGTCTTCTAATATTCCTTGCAAAACCTCTGTCACCGGAAGCGTGCTGACTTGTGCTTGCCAACGGCTGATCGTTGCGGCAAAGTTATTTACAGCTTTTGTCGCCCGTCCAGCTAATGTATTAACTGATGTTTCGTCGCTGAGGATTTCCCACAAAGTTGTCCCTAATTGCTGAGATGCGTTCATCAAAGCGTCAATAGTGGTTTTGCCAATTCCCCGCCGGGGAGTATTAATAACTCGTAATAAACTGACTGTATCAGCTGGATTATTTATCGCTCTTAAATAAGCAACGACATCTTTAATTTCTTTGCGATCGTAAAACCTCATTCCCCCTACAACTGTGTAAGGAATTTGATATTTCACCAACAATTCTTCAAATGGCCGAGATTGGGCATTCGTCCGATAAAGTATGGCAAAACTACCCCAGTTTAACTCTGGATTTTGCTGTTCTAAAGTGCTAATTTGATTAATTACAAATGCCGCTTCTGCAAGTTCTTCATCGGCTTTGTGACAAGTAATCTGTTCACCCGTCCCCCGCGTCGCTTTCAGGACTTTATCAATCCGTTGGGTGTTATTTTCAATCAGTTCATTAGCCGCTTGCAGAATGTTTTCACAAGAACGATAGTTTTCTTCCAACTTAACCATTGTTCGAGTATCATCATCTACCAAACCATCGCCAAAGTCTTCCTGAAATCCTAGCAAGATGGTGAAATCTGCCATCCGAAAGCTGTAAATTGATTGGTCTGCATCACCAACAACAAAAACTGAGCGATTTTCCCATTGCCATTCGCTCTTTTTGGTTTCGCCATTAGTAACTAATAAATTAATCAGTTGATACTGAGTGCGGTTAGTATCCTGATATTCATCTACGAGGATATGACGAAACTTGCGATGCCAGTAACCCAATACCTGCTCGTTTTGTTGAAATAATCTAGTAGGTACAAGAATAAGATCGTCAAAGTCGAGAGCGTTGTTTTGCGCTAACTTATCTTGATATAAATTGTATACTTGGGCAATCACCCGTCCGCGATAATTAGGTTGATCTTGCTCAAATTCTTGGGGTGATAAACCTTGGTTTTTAGCGTTACTAATAGCGTAGCGGACAGAGCGGGCATCAAACTTCTTATCGTCTAAATTTAGCTCTTTATTAACGATTTCTTTGATCAGACTGATAACATCTGATTCATCAAAAATAGAGAAATTACGATTCCACTTGCGTCCTTTTTCGTCTACATATTTTTCAATATCAAAACGGAGAATGCGAGAAAATAGACTGTGGAAAGTGCCACACCATAAATCTTTGATCGTGTTTTTGTAAACTTGCGATCGCAGTTGCGTTTGTTGATATTCTGTCAACAAATCCAACCGCTGTCCGTGTTGTTTCATTGCCAGTTGTTCAGCAAACAGCCGTTGAATCCGTTCTTTCATCTCCCGCGCGGCTTTATTGGTAAAAGTAACCGCCAGGATATTTTCTGGATCAACACGGTGTTTCAGAATCAGATTCGCAATGCGATAAGTCAGCGCTCGTGTTTTACCGGAACCTGCGCCAGCAACAACTAGCAACGGGCCACAGTAATGTTCGACAGCTTGACGTTGGCTAGGGTTAAGGTGACTGAGAAAGTCGATGGTTGTTGTCATGGATGTGAAAAAGCGATCGCCTGGTGTCACATCAATAGAGAGTCGCTATTGCCCAGGTTACAATATCCTAACGAAACTTGGTCAATAAAGATTGTGTGGCAATCTTTTTAACCAGAATGGTACTGTATCATGATTTATGTAGAAGCAAGAAAAAGCTATGCTGTCAGTCAAAGGCACATTCCAAAACGGTGTAGTTCATCCTAACGAACCAATTGAAGGGCATGAAGGGCAGTCAGTTATAATTGTGTTTGTCGAAGAAAACCGCACACCTCAGCCAGCAACGCCAGAAGGCTCAGATTGGGATAAGCTGAGGCAGTTGATTAAAAACTGTGCAGTTGATACAGATATTAGCGATTTGGCACAGCAGCATGACCATTATCTCTATGGAATGCCAAAGCGAGAATCATAACCTTGACGAAAGTTTTTGTCTTCACAGCTGCCTGGATTGCTCTTCTTAATGTTAGGGATAATCTTCATCACCAGGCAAATGAGGTAATGGATAGACTTCTGCGCTTAGAAACGCCTTTGGTGACAACAGAGTTTGTACTATTGGAGGTTGCAGATGCTCTGTGTACACCAGTCAGCCGTATTCAGACAGTTGCTTTCATCAACAGTTTGAGAGTTTTAAAAAGTGTGCAAATCATCCCTTTCGACCAAAAATTGCTGGGCTGGATGAAGGTTGGATGTTATACAGCCAGCGTCCTGATAAAGATTGGGGACTAACTGACTGTATTAGCTTTGCGGTGATGACACAGGAGGGGATTACTCAAGCCTTTACATCTGACCGGCATTTTGAGCAAGCAGGATTTACAAAACTGTTGTAAATCAAAAAATACTGGGATTTAGACAAAGTTTGTGTTGTGGCAATTCATAATTGCCCTGACAATACGTTAACTTTTCTACGTAGAAAAGTTAGCCACTAGTTATTCCGGCGCGTTGTGTCGTAAAATCAGCCACGGGGAATCAAACATCAAAACATGATGAGCAAGCTCTAACTTGTTCTGTTGTCAACACTAGGGGCAATTAAATTAATAAATTGCCCCAATACGTTTTCGTAGGGACATGAAAATGTTTCCTAGTCCGTGGTTTATTTGCTTGCAAAACGCTGTACATATCTAACTGAGAGTATAGTCACCAATCGGACTATTCACTCCTTGAGTACCCAATTGACATTAGGTAACAATACACGATACATCATCATTGAACCGTTAAATTTTTAAAGATGAAAAATTTCTTTAATTGCAGGTTTTACCAGTATAAAGAGGGGTGGATATGGATTTTAGCTTAATTGTATCCAACATTTTGAATCCGCCAATCTTGTTTTTCTTTTTAGGCATGACTGCTGTTTTTGTCAAGTCCGATTTAGAAATTCCCCCACCAGTACCCAAACTCCTTTCGTTGTATTTGCTGTTTGCAATTGGTTTTAAAGGAGGGGTAGAACTAATCAAAAGCGGACTGAATCAGGAGGTAATTCTAACACTCGCAGCAGCAATGTTGATGGCTTGTTTTGTTCCAATTTACACCTTTTTTATCTTAAAGTGGAAACTGGATACTTACGATGCTGCGGCGATCGCAGCAACCTACGGTTCTATCAGTGCCGTCACTTTCATCACTGCCGGCGCTTTTTTAACTGAGCTTGGTATTCAGTATGATGGTTACATGGTAGCAGCTCTTGCCCTGATGGAATCTCCGGCGATCATTGTTGGTCTGATTTTGGTAAGTATATTCACTGCCGATGAAAAGCGAGAGTTTGCTTGGTCGGAAGTTTTGCAAGAAGCATTTCTTAATAGTTCAGTTTTTCTACTAGTCGGTAGCCTCTTAATCGGCGTCTTGACAGGAGAACGTGGTTGGCACGTATTAGAACCCTTTGCTCAAGGGTTGTTTTATGGCATTCTTACCTTCTTTTTATTGGATATGGGACTGGTGGCTGCCAGAAGAATTAAAGACTTGCAAAAAACCGGAGTTTTCCTGATTTTATTTGCCATACTAATTCCAATACTCAATGCAGGCATTGGGTTAGCGATCGCCAAATTCATCGGTATGCCTCAGGGAAATTCGCTGTTATTCGCTGTATTGTGTGCCAGCGCTTCTTACATTGCTGTGCCAGCAGCGATGCGGATGACTGTTCCCGAAGCAAATCCCAGCCTATATGTTTCTACCGCTCTAGCAGTCACATTTCCGTTCAATATTATTGTGGGAATTCCGCTATATCTCTACGGAATTAACCTATTCTGGAGGTAATAATATGCACGTAGTTAAAAAGATAGAAATTATCGCCAACTCCTTTGAACTTGCCAAAATTTTAGAGAGTTTAGACAAGTCAGGCGTACATAGCCATGCCGTCATTAGAAATGTTGTTGGTAAAGGATTACGAGGAACGACAGAAGATTTAGACATGACCATGCTTGATAATGTTTACATTCTCGCGTTTTGTATGCCAGAAGAACTCAAGCGTGTTGTCGAAAATATCAGACCACTCCTGAATAAATTCGGAGGTACTTGTTACGTTTCCGATGTGATGGAAATTCGCTCTGTCAGATGTATCGCGTCTCTGTAAGAGAGTTATAAATTCAATGAAACATTTCATGGAACGTCGTGACTTTTTGAAGTTGGGAATGACCGGGGCATTTGGGATGATGCTATCTGCCAGCGATTTACTCTGGCGGGTTGAACAGGCGAAAGCTGCCGAAATCCCCTCAACTTCTGCTGAATCCCTCACTCCCGATGCAGCCTTACAAAAGCTGATCGAGGGAAATCAGCGATTTGTCGATCATCATCCTCAATACCCCGATCAATCTGAGCTGCGGCTGCACGAAGTTGCTCAAGCTCAACATCCATTTGCAACCATCCTTAGTTGTGCGGATTCACGAGTCCCCGCAGAAATTGTTTTCGATCAAGGCATTGGGGACATTTTTGATGTGCGGATTGCCGGAAATATTGCCACACATGAAGCGATCGGCAGTATTGAGTATGCCGTTGTTTTATTAGGTTCTCCACTGCTGATGGTGATGGGGCATGAACGTTGTGGGGCTGTAACCGCAGCAGTCCAAAATGAATCGTTACCCGGTGATATTAGTACTTTTGTGAAGGCAATTAAGCCAGCCCTGAAAAAGGTCAAAGATCAGCCCGGTGATGCGGTTGAAAATGCTGTGGTGGCAAATGTGCAATATCAAATTGAACGCTTGAAGCGATCGCAGCTTTTAAGTGAGCAGGTGCAGTCTGGCAAATTAAAAATCGTGGGGGGTCGTTACGACTTGGATACTGGAAGGGTAAATATTATTACTTAGTTTGGGAGGCAGGGGAGGCAGGGGAGGCAGGGGAGGCAGGAGGAGAATTCGTAACTCCTAACTCTTGACTCAGCACTCCTCACGGGCTAAACGCCCCGCTACTGCTAACAGCACTCGGAAGTGTTTTGCCCAATGCCCAATGCCCAATGCCCAATGCCCAATGCCCCATTCAATCCAGCGCAGTCATTGGCAGACGAATAGTGAAAGTAGAACCAATTCCTGGCTGACTTTTGACAATAATTTCACCACCCATCATCTGGCAAAAGTGGCGGCTGATTGCTAACCCCAGTCCCGTACCGCCATACTTTTTCGTAGTTGAAGTATCACCTTGTGTAAAAGGTTGAAATAACTGCTGCTGTTGACGGTTAGACATACCGATACCTGTGTCGGTAACGGTAAAAGTAATCATACCTAAAGGAGCATCCGATCGGAATTCATCCTTTTCTCTGTTGACTGTCAGCGTCACCTTGCCGTTTGTAGTAAATTTACTGGCGTTGCTGAGTAAGTTTAACAATACCTGCCGCATCCTAGTTTGATCGGCGTACATGGTGCCAAGTTGCTCATCAAAATCCACTTCTAAAACATTGGCATTTTTTTCGATAGCTGGCTTGACTGTGAGAACAACGTTATGAATCAGCGTTGAAATCTCGAATGTCTCAGGATACAGGGTCATTTTCCCCGCTTCAATTTTTGACAAGTCGAGGATTTCATTAATCAAGTGCAGTAGATGCTTACCAGCAGCGTTAATTGTTTCTAAATCTGTAATAAAATCTGCCGATAAACCAAGATCGGTAGCGTCGTCTTCTAGTAGTTGGCTTAAGCCGATGACAGCATTTAATGGTGTGCGTAATTCGTGGCTGACATTGGCCAAAAATACGCTTTTTGCTTTGCTAGCGGCTTCGGCTAATTCTTTAGCTTGTTGTAGTTCTTTTGTTCGCTGAGATACTCGCTCAATCAGATGATTTAGAGATTTGGCAAGTAAGCCAATTTCATCTTCAGTGGTGACGGGCGCTCGCAAGTCGAAATTATGTTTCCTTGCAACTTGTTCAGCTACTTGGGTTACAGTGATCACTGGTTCAGCGATCGCTCGACTGGTACGCCAAGCTACAATGGCTGCGATCGCTACCGAAACCAGCATACTCACGATCACGATGAAGCGCTCAACTATTTTCGCCTGCTCAACGGCTTTTTGCCTTTCTTGCTCTTGATCTTCAGCAGTTTGCAAGATGTTAGTCAAGCTTTGAGAAAGCTGTTCTAGCTGCATGGCTGTTTCACCACGCATTATTATTAATAACTGCGATCGGGCCGAAGAAATCTTCTGAGGCTGCACTTTTGGGGAGTCAATTTTCTGTAATACGATCTCGATTTGGTCAACGTAGGCTTTTAAATTAGTCTTATAATCCAGCAATAAAGTCTGTAAAGTCGAACTTGTTGCTGCTAGTCTTTTAGGTTTACTATCGATAAATCCGCCAATTTTTGACTCTAGTTGCTTGGCTTTTTCAACATTCTTCAGAAAATCAGCTTTTTTGCTTTGCAGTTGTTGTGAATTTTCTAATACAGCAACTAGGTTAGAACTATGTAATTGCGCCCCTACTACCGCATCTTTATAATTACTCAGTAGTTGTCCTTGTTCATAAGCTTGATTGAATTGTCTAACTTCCCTTCCCCGGTAGTAATTAGCAATCACTAACCCAGTCAGTGAGCCAAAAAAGCCAATTCCGATAGCTACAAAGTATCCATAGCCAATTTTTTGATGGATACGCCAAGAACTAGCTTTGAGTTTCCCTCTTGAAGGAAATTCTATAGTTGGGAGTTCGTCTGTCGATGGCTCTTCGGCTGACACTTTTTTGCTTTCTGAACTGCTGTAGATAGGGGTTGGCTTTTGAGTTGGCATTTCTCAAACCTCCTTGCCTTCCCGCAAAAATAATCAAATTAGTTTAAATTGTCAAAATACCTTAATTAGTCATTAACATCTACATTATCTTCTTTTATCGCAAGAGCAAATCATTGCTTGCTAGATAATTAGCATTACCTTAGATTATATAAGTAAATTTTACAACTAGTTTGCTAAGTATAATTACTAAATTTAATAGAGTTCACTTTTTTTACGAGCAATGATATAGTTTCATGCACTAAAGACCCGCCTGAGAGCGTCTTCCCCTTAGCACGCTACTTTCCACAATATGCAGTTGATAGCAAGCAATGAGTTCTTGCGATCGCCTACGCCACTACTCTACCTTACTGCTTCTTTATAAAATTAATACAATCAGGAAAAAAACAAAAGGCTTGATACTTCTTGGGGATTAGGGTTTGGGCAAAAGATTGCTGTTAGCGGATCGCTAGGGTTGAGCCAGTGCTAAGTTTTGTTTATGAAAAAAGTGAAGGTTTAAAACCTCACCTCTTGTGGCGCGAACGCGAGTGCGTCTCGTAGAGAAAGAATCCTTGTTTCCCAAGGTAGGTAGAAACCCCACCCCTTGTGGGTGGCTGAATTTAATTTTGAATTTTGAATTTTGAATTGATTCATCTGCTTTTCCCCTTGCCCACCTCATCCCAGGCACACATATCATAAAGTAGGTTAAAAGTCTAGTCTGTATGAACACACAAAAATTTTTATTACGTATTAATATCAATACGAATGCGTTAATTGACGAACGCGGCTTAAGATAGCTTTAATATCGGATAAAATCGGCTTCTAGGCTTATATAAATGAGAAGTGGAGTGGATTTATTGCATGATTTGTACTTAGATTTAGTACGATTATGAGCAAATGACACGGAATGGGATAATCACAACCTGGGGAATCCAGTTAATTCCAAAAATAGAACTCAGGAAGTTGATTATAATACATCCTGTTGCATTCTGAGTTCTATCCTCCTCCTGACTGTCTACCTTGTAGTTGATGCAGTAGATAGTACGGGGCAACTATGGTTATAGGACACTAAAATCTTTTTGTGCCTTTCACCAAATTGTACTGATACACAAGTACATTAACTAATCAGCAACCTTTTGGTTGTAATTATCCAGATTAGAAAACTCAACTGTCAAATTAATAGGAGTGAAAATGCCAGAACAAGAATTTACCGAAACCGCATCTAAAGAGACTACAGTGGCAGAGATCAACAACCAAACGGGAACCATCACCAAACTCCAGCCTCCGGCACAGCCTCAAGACGAATGGGTAAAATACGGGGAGCAAATTTCTACCTTTTTAGCAACATTACCAGAATATCTGGGAAGCTTCTTTAATCAATATAAGCAACCCCTGGTAACAGTTGGTTTAATTGTAGGATCAATTGTTGCTGTTAAAGTACTCTTGGCAATATTGGATGCTTTGAATGATATTCCCTTAGTAGCACCTACTTTTGAGTTGATCGGTATTGGTTACTCTGCCTGGTTTGTTTACCGCTATTTACTCAAAGCCTCAACCAGGAAAGAGTTAACTAGTGAAATCACCACTCTTAAATCACAAGTTGTCGGTAAACAAATTCCAGAAGCTTAATATCTAATTATCGCTTCTTTATGAGACGCTACGCGTAGCTTGCTCTGTGTAGAAGTACGCTCTAATTCCAAATCACTGAAGTAGGAACGCCGACTTCCGGCGTTCCTACTTCTCTCAAAATTCCTTACGAAGTTTAGTAACACTTAGTATAAAATTCGCTCCTTATCAATCTTCATCGAATTACGAATTACTTTAGGGCAGCGTTAGCGAGTACGCGAGCGTCCGCAGGAGCTTCATTACGAATTACGTTAGCGCAGCGGGGCGTAGCCCATTACGAATTAGTAATTATTGTTGAGACGAACCTCTGGTGGGCAATTTAACTTTTGGGTTCGGTTTTGCAGCCTGTGGAAGTTCTGGAGATATTTTGGGGGATGATCGCACTATATTAGGAGATGTAATTGCCGACAGTTTGCCCCGTTTGACTAAAGCTTGATGAATCATCGCCGCCACTTCTGCCCGACTAGCTACTTTGTTAGGATCGAGGACTTGGGGATTTGGATAGTTAACTACTAGACCATTGGTTGTAGCAGCGGCGATTTTGCCGATAGCATAAGGCGGAATATCTTTAGCATCTTTATAGATACTGATAATCTGATTTGGGGAAGTGGGTGCTTTCAAATTCAACCCACTGACAAGGGCAACTAAAACTTGTACTCGTGAAATATTTTGTTGTGGTTTGAAGGTTTTTTTCGGGTAGCCTTTGAGAAATCCCGCACTGATGGCTTGATCAATTGCTGGAGTCGCCCAGAATTTTGTTGGTACATCTTGAAATGCGATCGCAGTCTTAGACGGTTCTTGGTCAAAAGCTTTTTCTAGTATGGCAGCAAATTCAGCGCGATTTACAGGCTGATTTGGTCTAAAAGAATAATCAGGAAACCCTTTGAGAATCCCACGGGCAGAAAGAACGTCTATAAAACGCCGACTCCAAAAGTTATTGGGCACATCGTTAAATGCAATTGGCGGCGGAATGATTGATTTTGGTCTTGCCGGAGTTACTAAAGGCAGCGCTGATGATTTAATTGATGACTCAAGTTCTGTTGGAGGGGATACAGGTGTTTGTGCTTTTGGGGATTGAGTCGGAACTACCAGAACAGATGGTAATACTCGGCGGAAAGGAGTTGCACTGTTAGTTGGGAATGAACGTGTCGTGGGTTCAACAACAACTTCAGGTGGAGAATATGGCAAAACATTGTGGGGGACTGCATAAGGTTCTACTTTGGCAGTAGGAGGGAGCAATACTTGATTTGGTTGAACACTAGGAGACGGAGTGGAAGAAGGCAACAGCAACCCGTTTAAGTTCCAACCAGAATCTCTGCGGGACAATGACCAAAAAAGAATCGCTCCGATAGTGGTGAAGGCAACCAGAATGGCTATAAATTCATCAAAGCCAAGGGCAGTTTTTTGAGATGACTCCTGTTCGGAAGGAGGTCTATTTGTCATCGTGATTACCCTGGTAGCAGTAAAATTTGTGTCTAAACAAATTAAGCCACAGATGACTCTTTTACACCAGCCCTTTTTTAATTCGTAATGGGCTACGCCCCGCTGCGCTAACGTAATTTGTAATTTGTAAGTAGGATATCAGGTTTATGGTTCAATACCGAGCGATGTCTAACGACAAGCTACTTCGTGTCTACGCAATTGGGCAGCTAGGCGATCGGCTCTTTGACGTTCCAAAGATTATTTTTAGTTTAGCTTGCGATCGCTTTCTCAATATTTTCCACCCAGATTATCAATTGCACGCCAATTACTTCCAGTCGCCTGAGAAAGATTTTCAGCTTGAAAGACCACTAGTACCGCAAGGCGGAATTAAAAATTAAAGATTAAAAATGAATACAGCATAAGGGTTTCGTTGATTTGGAATGATTGGTTTATTTCCGCCGTGTTGTACTAGTTTTATTAGATACCTAAACTAAAATCGGATTTTGAGAGTGGCAGAATGTAGAATATTAACTTATTCTTTACCTGTATTTGAAAAAATCAGGGTGTCTAGTGCCAGAAGAATTCAGTTGCCAAATCTCACCGCCATTTTTGTCTGAGGGTAGCGATCGCGATCTTGGTTTAGAGTCCACCCTCCAAGAACTACCAATGTATAACTTCTCGGTGGAAATCAACCACACTGGTATGGAAGTGGCTAGTTTTTTGGAAAAATATCCCCTGCTACCAGGAGTAATTTTGGTAGAACAGGGACAATTCATTGGAATGATTTCTCGGCGGCGACTGCTGGAATTTTTGATTCGCCCCTATGGACAAGAGTTATTTGTTCAGCAACCATTAGCCGTTCTCTACAGCTATGCGCGGACATCGATGTTGCTTGTTACTGATACAACATCGATTTTAACAACAATGCAACTTAGCTTAAAGCGATCGCCAGAATTATTAGCAGAACCAATTGTAATACAAACCGAATCTGGTGCTTATAGATTATTAGATGTCCAAGAATTGAATATTATTTCTTGGCAAATTAGAGGAATCGACAATCTAGTGCGGTATGAACGTAGCCAAGCCCAATTGATTCAAAATGATAAAATGGCAAATCTGGGGCGTTTGGTTGACGGTGTAGCGCACGAAATTTTAGACCCAGTAGGTTTTATTTGGGGTAACATAACTTATGTTTCAACCTATAGCCAAGATTTACTCAAACTGATAGCAGCTTACGATCAAGAATTACCATCAGTTTCTCAGGCAATTAATCAGATCAAAGAAGAAATTGAATTTGATTTTTTAGAACAAGATTTGTCGCGATCGCTTGCGAGTATCCGCACCGGAGCAGAAAGATTAAAGAAACTCGTCACCAGTCTACAAAACTTTTGTCATATCGATGAACTCTATCCTAAACCAGTAGATTTACATGCCTGTATAGATAGTATTATTCTGTTAATAAATAGCAGGATTCAAGGAGAAATTGAAATCGTCAAATACTACGGACAATTACCGCCCGTGTATTGCTTTATGGGGCAATTAAACCAGGTTTTGATGAATATTTTAAGTGAAGTTGTGGATACTTTACTCAATGAAGCAGTGCGACAACAGTTAAATTTAGAAGAGACAAAGATTATTCAAAAACCCCGAATTGAGATTACCACAGAAGTTATATCACAAGAAGCAAGCAACCCAGATGCACCAGATTCTCGCTGGGTTTTAATTCGCATTGCTGACAATGGCTCTGGAATGTCTAAAGAATTACAGCAGCAAATTATGGAGTCTTTCTCTCTGGAAAAAAAGAATGGTAAAAATACTAGTTTAGCCGTAAGTTATCGAATTATCACTGTGAGACATGGCGGTAAATTGAATTTTCATTCACAGATTGATATAGGTACAAAATTTGAAATTTTATTGCCTTTAGTTTGATTGATTCTAAATTACGAATTACGAATTACGTTAGCGCAGCGGGGCGTAGCTCATTACGAATCAAAGTTGTGTTAGATTACTGGGCAAATTTCCTGCTGGATAGGAATTTGAATCACAAACTCCGTTCCTTTTCCAGGTGTCGAAAAAAAATCTAACTTGCCGCCATGCTTTTCGGTGATGATTTGATAGCTGATAGCCATGCCCATTCCTGTCCCTTTTCCAACAGGTTTGGTTGTGAAGAAGGGGTTGAAAATCTGTTTTTGAATAGATTCAGGAATCCCAGAGCCATTGTCTGCGATCGCAATTTTTACCCATTGCAAATCAACGACAGAGGTACGAATGATAATACAACTGGGATGATCGCGGATTTCCTGATAAGTTCGTTGAGCATTGAGTTCTTCAAGGGCATCGAGAGCATTTACTAGAATATTCATAAACACTTGGTTTAGCTGACCGGCGTAGCATTCTACATGAGATAAATTGCCGTATTCTCTGATAATTTGAACCCCTGGGCTTTTATCAGTGGCTTTCAGGCGGTGCTGCAAAATCATCAAAGTATTGTCGATGCCTTCATGAATATCTACGGCTTTGAACTCACTTTCATCCAGGCGCGAGAAGTTACGCAGTGACAGCACAATCTCTCGAATCCGCTCCGTCCCGATATTCATTGAGTGCAATACCATAATCGCGTCTTTTTCCAAAAACTCTAAATCGATGGTTTTGCGTTCGGTTTGAATTTCAGCAGGTGGGTTGGGGATATAACGGTGATAAAGCTGGACAAGTCGCAATAAATCATGGGTGTATTGGCTGATATAGCTGAGATTTCCGTAAATAAAGCTAACGGGATTGTTAATTTCATGAGCAATCCCAGCCACCATTTGACCAAGGGCAGACATCTTTTCGCTTTGAATCATTTGAGCTTGCATTTGATGCAAACTATCTAACGTATTTTCTAACTCTTGGCCTCTTTGCTGCAAGTTTGTTTGAGATTCTTCTAACTCACAAATGACTTTCTTAAGTAAAAATTCTTTTGTTGCAATGTCAGTTTCTAACTGGTAGCGTTCATTTTGACAGCGTTCCAGCTTTTTTCGCAAGATACGGTTTGTCTTTTCCAACTCTTGGATTTGTATGGAATTGTCTTGGTTATCCATACACTACTCATTTTGTCCCTACTAACAGTGTTACAAACGTTTTATTATGAATTTGGGTTTGACCTCTACGCACTAAAGGAGCAATTTCACCATAAGCATAGAAACCACAACAAGGTAATGCCTTTGGTAAATGAGTTTTGACAAGCTGATATTCAAGTCTTGTCAAAGTTCCCAGAATTCGCCGACGGGCTGCACAGGAAATAAGTAATGCCGCTGTTGGCTCCACACCTGGATAATCAACAAGAGCATTTTTCAAAGATGTCTCCGAAGCGGACAGAATATTGTCACGAGTTGTATCGGTGATTTGTACAACTGCCTGTTCAGGAACATCTAAGAAAAATTTCACGCTACCAGAGTGTTGATCATAGCCATTGGGTGCGCGCAAATAAAAATGATTTTGATCCTCAAAAACTGCTAGAGCATAGATGGCATAGTTGGATGCAAATCTTTCTTCACCAAGATAATGCCGATAGAAATCTAAGGCACGGTGTCCATCAATTTCATAGACGACGTTGCCATCCACTTTCGTTACACGGCTACGTTGACTAATGGGAGTCCAACCACAGGCAACTCCGTGAGAAAATAGTAGTTTTCCAGAGAATAGCAGCACTGGAACTGAATCACTCAATACTTCACCCTGGAAGAATTGGTAGGTTTTGTCAAAGGTATAGTCATCGGCAGTCATTCCCCCAATGATGGGAATATGTTCTCCCAGGCTTTGTTTTAAAGCTTCTAAAATTAAAACCCCATTGCTGGTTAGACTATCCGGGAAGGTAAGGCACAATTGTGGTACAGATGCACTCTTTGCCTTAGCTTGGGCGATCGCTTCTTGGGCTGCAAGGGCTGGATTTTTGGATGCTCCTCGGCCAATACCTGAGTGAATTTCCACTTCATCGCTAGCAAAGAGCATTAAGGTCAGAGAATCTTGCTGAAACTCCAGAATTGAAGAGATTTCTCCATTTGTAGTTCCACCAATCAACTCAATTCCGGGAAAAGCGTCTTGGATGCGTTGCAAAATTAACGCATGGTCAAAATCTATAGCAGTGAATAAAATTCCAGCTTGAGGAAGGGAATCGGCAAGAGAACGGCTACATTCTTGAATAACTTCAGTGATCGCATTTTGAGAATCAGGATCGTCGCTATGGCCAACAACAACTCGAAACACAACTACCTCATTGTAATCTTTAATACCAGATAGCTAATCCAATTTGGATCTCAGCACCCAGCAACCTACACTTAGATTTCCCACTTCCTTGAACTAAATCTCAATTCACCTGACTTTTTATCTCCCCAATCCCCATTACGGCCCCACCTTCCCCAATCCTCAGTTCAATTCATCTGCAATAAATTTTCGCCACGTTGGTAAATTTCCCGCGCGTGATCAGTCCAAGCACCTTGTCCCCAATAACGAAAACAACTGGTTTGCAGCAAAAGGTTATGTAGAAGAACGTTACGATATTGAGATTGTCTAGTAATCGGTTCTGCTGAGTCAGTTTGCAGTAATGGATCAATCTTTTGATGAAATAAGCTGCTTAATTGATACATGGGAGATAACACATTTTCATATCCTTTTACCCAACTGATATGATTTGTCCACGAGGCTCCATCCAGATGAAAATTAGAGTTTGTTTGCTTTAATTCTTGAATGGCATTCTCTACAGCTTGCGGTTGAATATTATCTGGTGAAACTCGCTCCCAAATTTGATGTTGTCCTACTGGCTGACAAGTTGGATAATCTTCTGGGTTACATCCCGCTGCTTCGATTAATTCTAAATATTCTGTACCACACATCCCAACTACAGCTGATTTTCCTCCCCCATTATTTACCATATCCCCCCAAGCTTGTTTAAAAGCGCTAGGAAATTCATTCATCATCACGCCGCCATTTTCACCATCACCAATTTGGCTAACTATTGGTGGTACAAATACACCGCCAATTTGTTGTTTTGATAATGTTTTCGCTTCATAATAAGGCTGCATCTGAGCAACTAATTTAGTATCCGAACCTTGGGTTTTAATTAAAGCTGTGATGCTAATTGTTTCGCCTTGAGAATTACGGGCAATTAGACGATGTGGTAAATGTTTATAAGTGAGAGATTGGCCAGTAAGAGTTTCTACAGAATGTTCTTGAACAAGTAGCCAGCGATATCCACATTCTTTCAGCGCTTTTACAAATTCAAAGAGAGCATCAGGGTGATTTGGTAGGTGCATTTCTGGCGGCGAAAATCCTTTAACTCGCGCTAGTGCTTCCCAGCCAAAAATTGCCGCAAAGTGATGTTGCCATGCAACGATATGTAATTTAATATCTGCTATGGGTGTGGAAGGAATAACTGCATGACCCCACATTGTACCCAGCCATTCTACATAAGGTTGGTAGGTGCGATCGCAAGTGATCCGTTTAAGATTATCGAGAACATCACCGCGTCCCATTTGCCGCAGTCCCCACAGAAGATTACCTGAGTAATCCAACATCACACGCGGATTGCAACCTTGACTTACAAGTTCGGGGATCAAGTCACCCATGCGGCTGTAACAATGGGCAAAGGGATCTGCATTGTGGTTATCCCCTTCATGGGGATGTTCAAACATATATTGCAGATTGCTGATGAGTGTACCGCCATTTCCAGCAGGTATAGTTGGCTGGTGCATGTGCAAAGCGATCGCAAATACAGCATTTACGTCTTCTAAGCGGATATTCGTTGTTGGTAAAAATACTGGTTGATCTTGGTTAACCACAGAGAGAACCTCTGTTTCCCAACCAGAAATATTCGGCAAGCCATCAATGATTTCGGGCAAAGGAGTCAGAGTTGTGGGGAAGGAAAGCATTTCTGGTTGCTCCGAAACAAGGTATGTCTAATTATGCGATCGCACAGCAATTTCTGCTCTGCAACTTTATGTATTGATGCAAACTGCGATCGTCTTGTAGTTGCGCAATATCTGTATAGTTCAACAGTTCTGATATCACACTTATATAAAAATTGTTGGAAAATATACAGCAATCTATTTGATTTTGTTGCTATAGCCGTACATCTGTACGCCCCTACAGCCGATTCATGATGTTGCAAAGATTTTTGGAAATGGTATGATACAACTCGAAATTAAGAAATTCAGATTTCATCTGGGTTTCTGGGTTTGAATCTGTTTCCCTCTTTTAAATAAGCTGTAAAATCCGTAAAAAATATACACGGTAAATATTAATATTTATCAAGATAAAATTTTCTCTTCTATGCTTTACACAAATTTAATTTTAGGACAGGTCTAATGAAACTAAAACAATTTGGAATTACATTTTTGAGTGTTTCTATTGCTGCTTTTTCGGGAATGAAAGCAGCAGAGGCGGCATCATTTTCGGTAATTGCCGATGGTCTTAATAATCCAAGAGGTTTAACTTTTGGTAATGACGGGAGTCTCTATGTCACCGAAGCAGGAACAGGCGGCAGTGGAGCTTGTGTTCCTTCACCGAGCGTTGCAAACCAATCTTTATGTTATGGCACAACTGGTGCAGTGACAAAAATTAGAAATGGTAAGCAAGAACGTATACTTACAGGACTTCCTTCTTTAGCATTACCAGATGGTACTGATACTTCTGGGCCTCAAGATATCAAATTTGATGCTACTGGCAAGCCTTATATTGCAATTGGGTATGGTTCAAATCCCACATTTCGCGCCACACTAGGTAACACTGACTTAGGAAAAATCATCACTGCTAATTTCAATACAAATTCGTGGACTAGTGTGGCTGATTTAGCTAATTATGAACTTGCAAATAATCCCGATGGAGGCGATCTAATTAGCAATCCCTTCTCTCTTCTTTTAGATGGAAATAAGATTGTTGCAGTTGATACTGGTGCTAATGAGTTACTCAGCGTAGGTACTGATGGCAGCAATTTAAAGGCGATCGCCACAATTCCCCGACAGACATTAACTAATCCAATTTTTCCCTCTGGCGCATCGTCATCGCCATTTGAAATCCAAGCAGTACCTACAAATATCGCCAAAGGCCCAGATGGCGCTTATTATATTAGCCAATTAACTGGTTTTCCTTTTCCAGAAGGTGAAGCAAAAATCTATCGAGTTGGTGCTGATGGTCAACCAACAATTTATACCGATGGATTTACGCAACTTACTGGCTTAGATTTTGATGCCCAGGGTAATTTATATGCTTTGCAGTACGCTAATCAGTCACTCTGGAAAGGCAATCTAGATGGTTCTGTAATTAAAATAGCAAGCGATGGGACTCGCACAACTATTCTTAGTGGCAATGGATTAGAGTCTCCGACTGCTTTGACTATTGGTGCTGATAATGCTATTTACGTGACAAACCGAGGCGATCGCTCTGGACTTGGACAAGTTATCAAAATTGAGAATTCCAAGTCTGTTCCTGAATCTACTTCTACTTTCAGCTTATTAGCATTTCTTGGCACTCTGAGCCTTACTTTGTTGCACAAGGGTAAAGCCAAGGGACTTTCCAACTAAAAAAATAATCCCATCCCTGCGGGACGCTACGCGTAGCTTGCTTCCCCAATGGGGTACGCTTTGGTGAGCAGGGGAAGCAGGGGAGGAAGAATCTAACGATCATCTTCGCTCCCAAAATTGAATAATTTAATTTCTGGAAATCCCCAAGGACTGAAGATTTCGGACAAGTTTGTTCAGGAATGCTGATTGTTGAGTTAGCGATCGCCCTCGGCTTCTCTACGAGACGCTACGCGAAGGGATAAGTTTTTCAATCAGCCGTTGTCTGCTTGGTGCTGGCGGTGTTGCTATTCGTAAAATTAGCTCTAATAACCAAGGGGAAATGCGTTGACACAACACGGCTAAATGACTTTGCCATCCAACTAAAATTTCTGATGAATCATTTTGCATTCCGGTGACGAGTGCTTTAGCCACTTGTTGAGGAGTCATGGGGATCACCCAGCGAAATAATTTTAAGTCGCGCACCATGTCTGTGTCTGTCAGGGAAGGCAGTAATGCAATCACACGAATATTGTGTTCAGCTAATTCTTGACGCAAGGCTTGGGTAAATCCTAAGATGGCAAACTTAGTTGCTGAGTATGTCGCCATCGTTGGTGCTGCCACTTTCCCCATCAGGCTCGATACATTGACAATTGTCCCTTGTCTTTGGCTGGCCATGCGTCGAGCAATCAAACTAGTGAGGTTGTACATTCCTAACAAGTTCACAGAGAGTTCTTCTTGAACTTGGGGCATTTTAGATTGCAAAAATGAGCTTTGGTATGCGACTCCCGCACAATTAACCAGCAGGTGAATCTGTCCGTAATTGCGCCAGAGTTGAGCGACAGCGATATTTACTTCAATTGTTTGAGTCAAATCTAAGGCGACGATCGCAGCTTCTGTACCCATAGCCTCGATTTCCTTGGCTACCTCCAATAACTTGCGGCGATCGCGTGCTACCAATATCATCTGTTTAATGCCTTGTTGCGCTAATTCGATGGCGATCGCTCGTCCAATTCCACGCGAAGCCCCTGTAATTAGGGCAACTTTACCTTGAATCTCCATTAGTTTTATTCTCCAAAATTTAAGTCTTACCGAACTTTTCGTTATTGCCGATACACACAAGCAAGAGCTACTTACTTGTCGGCACAAAGTAAGACAAATAATCAATTGCAATTGAAATCAAACTGAAACTAAGTTTTTAGCAACGAGACATTTCTTGGTTAATCTGCAATCCCTCATAGTTGTCTATATGAGGCAGCAATTTCTCGTTTTGAACCCGTCAAAGCCTAAGACACTTGGCTGAATGGGTATAGCTCATAGATTTTATTTCTCCTAGATCCGAGCGTTCATCAGCATTGCCGTCATACACACGTTAGCAATTAAATCAAGCTATTGCAATATTCTTTAATCAGGATTTCTTAATAGTTCTTAACGACAAGTATATATATACAAAAGATTTTATTAAATAAGTTTTTATGAATCCCTCAGTATAAATATCTCATTTTCCTGACAAATAGCCCTGTTTTAGGAAATTGTGATATCTAATTCATGGTTTAGAAACAAAAAAGACATATAGCATTTTCGCTGATGGCTGCAATAGTTAGAAGTCTCAACTAGCTTATATAATTTCAACAGTATATTTACTGTTCCCTTGAAAAGTAAGGTTGATGGCTTTTATTTATTGAAAACAATGAAAAAGGTCTAGATTTTTATCTAAAATTAGCTGCCAAAACTTTCGGATAAATAGTAGTTTGTTTAGGTTTATCTTTGAGTTCATCAAAGTAATGCTTGAGACTTGCCTCGTCTGTAGCAAACTTCAATCATTCTCGAACAATAAGATCCCCGATTTCTCTAATAAATCGGGGATTTAACTGTAAGTCAATATGATTTCTAATTGATGATTCCGCCGAAAATTGCACTCCGTGCATTTACGTAATTATTAATTATTACTCTACGGTTAAATCTACTTACTCGCAGCAAGGATGGATATCAATATCGGTTAAAAATATTCGTAGGTTGGGTTGATTTTTAAAATTGGTCTGAATATAGTTTACTCACCTGCTTTTTCGCGTCAGTTTTACCCCACCCTAACCCTCCCCGATGCATTGGGGAGGGAACTAGATTTTCCGGTTTCCCCCCTTGGCAAGGGGGGATTAAGGGGGGTAAAACCCGGATCTCAACAAAGTAACTCCGATTTGTGTGTACACCGTAGCTTTATAAGGGGGGATTAAGGGGGTAATTGGACTACAGAGGGGTTAAAACGATCTCAAATTCTCACAAATGATTTAGGACTGCTATATAAGCAACAGATACCTCGAAGTCATGTTGAAGTACTTGAAAGTCGTGTTGGGGTACTCCAAAATCGTGTTGAAGTACTCCAAAATCGTGTTGAAGTACTTGAAAGTCGTGTTGAGGTACTCCAAAATCGTGTTGAGGTACTCCGAAATCGTATTGAGGTACTCCGAAATCGTGTTGAGGTACTCCAAAATCGTGTTGAGGTACTCCGAAATCGTGTTGAGGTACTCCGAAATCGTGTTAAGGTACTCCAAAATCGTGTTGAGGTTACTCCGAAGTCGTGTTGGAGTACTTCAAACTTTGTCGCACCACGCCTACGCTTGACTTTTAAAACAGTCGCTACACATTTCTATTTTTTAGGCAAAACCTACGCAGTATTGACACCACTCCCTATTCCCCGTCTAAGTTGTGGCCTAAATACCTGAAAAATGCTATAAAGTCCATCAGCTTAATTAAGGGGTTAAAAAGTCTAAATGGTTTCCTGGCTGGGCACGCAAATCTTCCACAGTTCCCTGGATTTGTAATTTACCTTGATTTAGCAGCACAATCCAATCAGCACGGGCAATTACTCTAGGACGGTGGCTAATCAGAATCGTAGTTTTGCCTTGGCGATGCAATAATAACTGATTCAAAACTTTAACTTCACTCACAGGATCTAGTCCAGCCGTTGATTCATCTAAAATCAGGATTGGTGGATCGTTGAGGATGGCTCTTGCTATAGCTAATCTTTGCCGTTGTCCACCAGAAATATTTGACCCAAATTCACCTAATACAGTTTGATATTTTTCAGGTAGTTTACTAATAAAATCGTCTGCCTCAGCAATTTGACAAGCAGCGACAATTTGCTCAAAGGTGACGTGAGGAGAACCTAACCGAAAGTTTTCAATAATTGAGCGACTCCAAAAATGAGCTTCTTGCGGAACGAGGACGACTTGTTGCCGCAAACAATCAAGGGCTAAATCTTGCAGATTATAAATACCAATGCGAATATTACCAGAATTAGGTGTATATAATCCTGCAATCAGTTTAGCAAGAGAACTTTTACCACAGCCAGATGTACCAATTAGGGAAATAACTTTACCGCCAGGAATAGTTAGGGAGAAATCTTGTAGTAATTCTAGCCTTCCAGGATAGTGAAAGTTGAGATTTGTGCAAATAATATCAGCCTTGCTAGGAATTTTAGCAAAGGGTTTGTTAGTATCGCCTTGAGTTTCAAGTGTAGAGTCAATAACTTCTGTTAATCGCTGCGTAGCAGTTTTGGCACGAGTGAATTCATCTATAAATCTGATCATAGTACCAATGAATGCCAAAAAATTACCATTCATCCCATTAAATGCCAACAGTTGACCAATAGTTAATTCCTTACTAATAACTAGAATGCTGCCAAAACCAATTAAGCTAATGCTGCCAATACCAGAAACGAACCCAGAGAAAACATTATTAATAATTCCAATCTGAACTGTGCGGAATATTTGGTTTGATAATCGTCCAAATCGGTTCTGAAATTCTTCCCAAAACTGAGGAGCAGCGGCAGTGGTTTTGAGTGTTAGCGCCCCTTTAAAACTTTCAACAAGAACGCCCTGGTTTTCTGCTTCTAAAACCAATAGACTTCTAACTTTTTGTTGAAGTGTGGGTAAAAACACAACCGTAGATAAAGACATTACAATAGCAATAATAAAGGCAGCAAAGGTGAGTTTCCAGCTATAGAACAGCATGAAACTTAAGGAAACTACTGCAATAAACAATTGGCTAGGCAAACTGACAACTACTTGAGAAACTAGCTGATTAATTTGTTGAATATCTTGTAATCTGCTAACAATCTCTCCACTACGACGCGATTCATAGTAAGTCAGGGGTAATCTCAGGATTGTCCTGGCAAATTCCAGAACTAACCCTAACTCAAGCCGTTGGGCAAAATGAGCAATGAGGTTGTATTGAATTAGTTGCAGACTACTTCCCACAAAATTCATCACTACAACGGCAATAATCACAGCACCAAGAAGCCTTGTATCGCCTCGAACTAGTACATCATCTGTAAGAATTTGGATTAGAAATGGAGAAGTTAATGAAATCAGACCTAGAACTAAAGCGCAGAGAAAAGCCTCGAATAATATGCCTTGATAAGGCAATACACGCCGCACAAAGCGCCCAAAGCCCCCTATCTTATCATCAGGTTGGGCATAAAAGCGAACCGAATCTGGCTCTAGTAAAAGCATCACCATATCTGGCCAAGCCTCTATTAATTCTTTTCTAGAGAGATAACGGATGTTAGCTGCGGGATCGGCAATTATATATTTCTTGCCTTTTTGACCATACAAAACAACCCAGTGGTAGCCTTTCCAGTGAATGATTGCTGGTAGTGGCGCTTGGTTCATCCGGTCTAATATTTCATTTGACGCTCTGACCGATCGCGCATTAAAACCAAGTGCCTCCGCTCCCCGCCTCAGTCCCAACAATGTTGTTCCTAATTGCCCAGTGCCTACGGCTTCCCGAATGCGATTTAGTGTAAAGTTACGCCGATAGTGTTTGGCAATGGAAGCAAGACAAGCAGCTCCACAATCTTCTTCATTATGTTGTGTAACAACTTGGTATTTCATTCCGCACCCCAGTATCCAATAACATCATGACAAAACTCAAAAAAATAGCAGGGTTTTATCCCTGCATGGCTAAAAATGCGACCAACAGTCTAGTTGTATTATCTTTTTCTTAGACTTCTTAGTCGAGACGATAGCCTTTCTAAAAGTTCTTTTCTCCTATTAATTATAATTAGTCTGGAACTCTGTAAATTTAGTACACCTCCTTGCACAACAGATAATCCGTCTTGTCCAGCTGCTCCGTCTTGTCCAGCTGCTCCATCTTGTCCATCTGCTCCGTTACTTACAACTGCGGTGCTATTAGCTGTAGCCTCACCACCAGATAAGTTTGCTTCTTCTGTTTGAGTTAGTGAGATAAACATGGGGGATGTTTGAGTGCATTCCATAGTTAACCTTAAGTTGCTAATTATTCAGTTTACTTAGTTTTGAACCTTTGATAAAGCTGTTTTCACTTAAGATAACGAAAGCAAGCGCGTACCAGAATGGTTATATTTTAGGTTTCAACAGAGAAAATATCGGAAATTTAGGTATATTTACCTTACTTACTCCAAACAAATAAGCTGATGCACACCTAGCTCAAATATTCCTGCACATAGGCTGTCGTTTCTTCAATAGTCAAAAGTCTACCTAGCCTTTGAAAGAGGACTTTTGAGAACCTGAGCGCGAAATATACAACTTAAATGGCGTAATAGCTTAACTCGACTTTATCCATTTTTTTGAAGCGCCAAAGCTGATGCTGAAACCTTTATGAGACAGCAATTTTTCTTTTTGAATTTTAACGATAATCAGTGACAAGGAAAAAGTTTTTGTTAAAAGCTAGGGTTTTCGCCGGATAAAGTAAGCTTAGTTGCTCATTTGGAATAAAGTAGAGCTTAGACAGGCTTACTTATTCGTTTGGAGTAAGTAAGGTAAAAAGAGTTTCGTTATCCACAAGTTGTTAGATTGTGATAAATATGGTCTATTTCTCAAGGAACAGCGCTTATTTCCCTAGTGGACTACTCAAAGGTGAACAGTATATTTAGGGAAAAGCGCTGCTGAAATTTATCGATGGTTGCTGGTGGGCAACTTAAATGTTACGTTTGTTTAAGAAAAATAGGTGGGTAACAATAAACGTATGTTAATATTACTGCGAGAAGAAACAGCTAATGACTTTATCGCGATTAAGTCATTAGCAATTCAGGTGCGTACAAAACTAACTTAACCTGCGCTAACAGGGTAAATTATTTATAATACGCCCTTTATTTCTGAAAATCAGCTGTTAATCGAGTCTGGACGTTTATTGTTTACCTTTTACTATTAACGACCAACACGAACACGATTGTTGTTAAGTCCACCACGTCCACCATCTCCACCATCTCCACCGTTTCCACTATTACGTGTATTTGTTATTCCACCACTAATAATGCCAGCGGCAGTACCAGTTGGTCCACTTCCGCCGATAACAACGCCACCATTAGTTGTGTTGCTGCCACTGCCGCCAGCGCCGCCATCGCCGCCATCGGCTATAAATCCACCAGACAGATTAGCTTCTTCGTTGCTGCTTAATGCAGTAAATAATGTGCTTTCCATGATTTTAGTTCTCACTTGATTGTTGGGTTTGATATGACATCACACTACATTCATCAATGCAAACAAGGCATTCATGAGTGCTTGTGTGCTGTTACGAACATTATATGGGTGAAACTAGTTTGATAAAACAACTGTTTTCTTAAGAAATATGTATTACAAGTTATTCGCAAACATACTACTTGGCTAAGATTTATACTACTTTCACTGTTTTCTGGAAAAACCATGAATTTTATTCTACTTAAAGAGATAAATATTCTGGATTTAATTGTATGGCAAAAATATATATGCGTATAAAGATTTTACTAAAAAAAATGTCTAGCTTTATACTAAAATAAACAAGAGAATTAACGTATTAATACTGTTAGTGAGCACAAAACCTTAAACAAAGAGTATAAAATCAGTTAAATAGTATTTTGTTATACAAAATCATGAAAAAGCAAATTTGGAGAACTCCAAAAATTTTACTTGATTTTTGAACTTACGTATTATCACGTAAATATTGTCTTTTTTTGATTTTGCTTATACAGAGGGTATCGAAAATAACATAAAAGATTGTGATAACAACGCCTTTAAACTAGCTTAACTACTTATTAATTAGAAGAGAAAAGAAAAGTTTTCTCTCTCTTATAAAAATTTTTGCAAGTAAATAAAGAAAAGGTAAAATTTTAGAAGAAAATTATAAAGATTTGGTCTTTTTACTAAAAGGCACTAATTGTTATATAGACTTAGGCTATAGATCACTTTTTAGCTATTGCTGATGGAGAAACCTCTAAGACAGCAGTGGCTTATCTTCCCCCAAGGGAAGAGGCTAAGAAAACTAAGCTTTCAGAGGATGTTTGAAAAGTGGCAAAGTATACTAGAAAACCCTTTCTAAACCTCTCCCAAAAGGTCGAGAGGCTTTGAAATCCTCCCTTTTCTTCTAGAAAAGGGGGATAAAGAGGTTAGATTTCTGGTGCTTAGATATTAGCAATAATACTTTTCAAACAACCTCTCAGAGTGAGAAAGGAGGCTCCTAACTTGAAAATGCTCGTTCAATAAATATCTATATATATAGATGTAATGTATATATAGATGTGATGTCGCTCGGCATTTTCATACTTGGTAGTGTACGAAGTTCATAACGATTACCTTCTTGCACTAGCTGGTTTTTTCCTTGATTGTTTGCACAACCAAAATCTTTTTTAACGTTCATGCTAATTGACCCCCAACCGGACTTTCTCCGCCCAGTTGAAAGCGACGAATATCTTCCTCCGATTAGCAGTTGGACATGGCTGGGAGGGATATTTTTAATTGGAAGTGTTGGCGCTGCCTTCGGTCTTGCAAGTTTCATTCAATACAATATAGTAGTGAGAGCAGATGGTACTGTCCGTCCCACGGGAGAAATACGGTTAGTGCAAGCAGCAGCAGAGGGAACGGTTAGAAGCATTAGGGTGAAAGAAAATCAAGTTGTAAAAAGGGGAGATGAGATTGCACTGCTCTACGACACCCAATTACAAAGTAAAAAAAGCCAAATTGCTGGAAATATTCGCCAGAATCATTTACAAAGAACCCAAATCGATGCACAACTAAGAGCGCTACAGAATCAAATCACAGCTGAGTCCAACTCGATGCGGCGGGCGGTTATCTCTGCACAAGCTGACCTGAGTCGTAATCAACGGGATTATAAAGACAAGCAAATTACAACTCAGGCAGAAGTGGAAGAAGTAGAAGCCTCTGTGGAGTTAGCGAGGGAGGAACTGAAGCGATATCAGCAGCTAGCAAATACTGGAGCGATCGCAACTCTACAGATTAAGGAAAAAGAACAAGCTTTCAAAGCAGCACTTGCCAGATTAGAACGGATCAAAACTGGACTCAATCCCACTAGCGCAAATGTGGAGATCGCCCAAGAAAAAATTCCCCAAGAACAGGCAAAGGGTGAGTCTACCCTAGCTGCATTGAACAAAGAAAGACAAGAACTTATTGGGCGTCAAGTAGAAATTCAAAATCAAATCAGCAGCGCTCAAGAAGAGCTAAAACAACTCTCAACAGAACTGCAAAAAACTGTAATTCAGGCTTCAGAGGCAGGTACTATCCTGAAACTAGAATTAAGAAATCCTGGGCAAGTTGTACGGATTGGGGATGCGATCGCTCAAATTGCTCCTAGTAAAGCACCTCTGGTTATCAAAGCCCGTGTTGCCGCTTCTGATATTAGCAAAGTACAGGTGTGTAAAGTCGTACAAGTAACAAAATGTTCTGAGGGGGAAGTACAAATGCGGCTTTCTGCCTATCCATACCCAGATTACGGCATCCTTAAAGGAGCTGTTAGAGCCATAACCGCCGACGCTATTACATCTCAACTTAACGGCAATCCAATTGCACCTTACTATGAGGTGACAATTGAGGCAGAGAGACTTTATTTAAAAAAGGGCGATAAATCTTATCCAATTCAACCAGGAATGGAAGTTACAGCTGATATCATTTCCAAAAAAGAAACCGTAATGACATTTATTCTGAGAAAAGCAAGGCTGCTAACAGATTTGTAGGCTTTTTCTTGTATTCCACGCCATTGAGAAGTACTCAGAATTTACGCATTAGACCTCTTGCACGAATATAAAACTAGCCCTCATCCCCCAACCCCTTCTCCCACAGTTGGGAGAAGGGGAGCCAATTTTAAAGTCCATTTCAAAGTCCTTCTCCCAAAGGAGAGGGATTTAGGGTGAGGGCTTTTGATTTCTCAACCCCCCTGCAAAAGCAACAGGACTGTTTCATTGCCTCAAAGGTTGATAAGGGGTAGAAGTAGGTTGAGGATTTGATGGTTTGCTTGACTGGGGAGTTGACCCACTCCAAACTTGATTAAACTGAGCTACCGACAACGACTGTAAAATACTGAGATTAAGTGGCTCTTTGCTGATAAATGTAGCGTAGGAAGGCTGCAAATAGGAACGATATTCAGGGCGGTTGAGGAGATGGGTTTCTAAAAAAGCGACGCTGAGGGCGTTGAGATAAGAATAAACAGCAGCACGATCGGGGCCTAGCAAGGCAGGTGGTACAGGTAAGACATCGTTTTGAGGAGTAGGTTCGGCGATCGCTGAAAAGTGGGTGCCATTTTCAATCAAAGCCAAGTACTTATTGGTGTCAGAAAGCCAGGTAAAGGGGCGAATTTGCTCAAATACGGGTGGTGCAAAAACATCTTGACTCCCTGCTACCAGCATGACGGGAACTTTAATTTGACTGACTCCCCCCTGACCCAAAACTGAGCTGTCAATGGGATTAATCGCAATGATAGCCTTGATGCGATCGTCTTTGAGTTGGTAATTTTTTGGAGGTAAATCGTTTGCTTGACACTGCAAAAACAGCGACAAATTAAAGGATGAATTATCGGGATTACAATCTTGCCTCAGTTGCTCAAAGTTAATATTGGCTCCTGCTAAAGTCAAAACAGTATAACCACCAAAGGATTGACCGATCGCCCCAACTTGCTGAAAATTGAGTTTTCCTTGGAGAGTGGGATCGGATTTATCTAGACGCTGGAGTTCATTGAGTAGATATTTGATATCCAAGGGTCGGTTGACAAATTCTGCTGCATCAGGCGGTCCTGCCAAACCCGCAAAATATTGTTGAAAACGTTCGGCATTACTACCAGGGTGTTCCAGTACAGCAACGGCAAAACCATAAGATGCTAGATGTTCAGCCAGGTAGACAAAGGTAGAGCGGTCTGAGGCCAGTCCATGAGAAATTACAATTAGGGGAAAGGGAGGCGAGAGTAATTCTCCAGCTTTTTCTGAACCTGCTTTCGGTAAATAGATATCCACAGGTAGACGGCGTGAGCGAGAAATGTCATTTAACTCCAGGCTTTTTTTCTGCCAAGTGAATTGTCCTGGCGATCGCAAATCTGGTTTTTGGGAGAAATCAATATTGGAAGTAGCTGCTTGAGCGATCGCTTCTTTTTGAAGAGAAGCAAAAACTTCATCCTTTCTTTTAATCAATTGCGATAAGTCATCGACTATCCTTAATCCCTCTGTGAAATTCACCCGTATAGTATCGCTAGGAAATTTCCGCAGTAAATTCACAACCGTTAACCCTTCGCGATCGGCAGCAGACAAAATTAAAGAGGCACGTATGGCATAAAACCCATTCTTTCGAGACTCAGTGAGGAGTAATTTTCCCAGTTGTTGCACCAGCTGCTCGCCTATCGGTGAGTAGGTAACTTGAGATACTAGTGTAGGAGTGAGATTAAAGCGCTGCTGGAGTAAATCCCGCAGTTGAGCGAGTTGTTCAGGAGTAGCACGACTAGCATAAAATGAAAAATCTCGATCAATTTTGCCTTCTTTAGCAAAGGTTTCCAGCGAATCCACCGATAAGGAAAATTCGCCGAAGGGAGGATAATAAAAGCTAATGCGTTCAGCCCCCAATCCGGGAGTAGCAGTCAAGAACGTAGATAGCAAACCTAAACCCAGATATCTCAAAAATTTTTTCATTAGAAAAACCCACTATCTAATCCTGACAAACAACTTTGAGCAGGGAGGAAAGCGGGGCGGGATCTATAACCGCTTTCCTGTTTAATTGGTTTAGATATATCAAACAGGCTACAAGCACAATAAAGCAAGTACTTACAATAAATTTGACAGGAGCTTTGAACGGGCAAAATACATGAGTAGCAAATTTTTCAGTCAAACAGCATCAGTAGCGCGATAATAGATATAGAGATCAAAATTAAGTTATATGTCCTTTGCTTCCTCCGCCTGTTGTGTTGTCGTCCTCAACCAACAACAAGAGCAAAATATCTCCCACCAAAACCAGTGCCAGGATGTGCCAGTTAACCACAGTAAGAGCACGGTTAAAAGTTGTACTGTAATTGAAAATGGCCGCGTGGTCGTTAAACCCTTACAACCACCGCTCAATCAGACTTCCGAGTAACTTTCAGGAATTTCACTCCTTTACTCTAAAGGTAAAACATCGTGGAAGCGATTGTAATCAATGTAGCGATGTCCATCGGGTGTGTGGTAAAAGATATCGACAAATTGATTGTTCCACAAAATCTCATTAGCAGCATAGCTATGACGGGCATGAACAACCTGGGCAACCGTTTCATCAATGCCACTCAAAGAGACAATCAGCATAGTATTTGTCTGGGTTAACGATTCTGGTGTCATCCCATATAAAGGACTAAACTCATCAATAACATGCATCACTGACCAGCTTAACGTGAAGCTAGGTGTTTGGTTCCTCACTAGTTTGAGATCGTGGAACCGACGCATGAACTGTCCTTCTAGGGTTACTTCGTCGCGCATCAAGTAGACTCGCATCTGCGCCTCCAGAATCGTATTGCGACGCTTATTAGCGCTGCGAAATATGAGAGTCGGCATCGCATTATGAGCTGTAATGACAGCAACACGGCTAAAGAGTACACGGGCTGTAGGTCGAGAGAATCGAGCAAACGCGAGTCCTGTCATCACAGCAATTCCCACCAAACCGATCATTGCTTCAATAGTGACAATAATGTTGGCGTAAGTTGTTTTCGGATACATTGCCCCATACCCAATAGATGCTAGGGTTTGGACGCTAAAGAAAAAGACATCTAAAAAAGAGCCAGGTCGGGCGTTGGCAATACAATCTCCTCCTATCAAGTAAGCTAGGGCAAATAGAGCATTAATAGTTATATAGAAAGTACAAATCAGCAGCAAAAAGCCAGTCCAGGGAATCGTTAGTAGCAGATGATAGGGATCGCGCCAGTAGGAATGCCATGCACCCATACCTATAATCTCAAATTTTCCATCTTGAACTTGAATCTGAATCGGTGAGATCAAACGCTGTCGTTTCTTAGGTGAAAGTCTCTTCAGTCGAAATTTCATTGCAAGTAGCCAAAAGGACGGCAACTACTTAGTATTGTAAATTAACTTGCTTTAGAGACATTCACTCTAGACAGTTAGGCAGTGGGGAGTGGAAATTTAAACTTTCTTTTCTTACAGCTATTTTCAGGTAAATAGACCACGCGGTAGGGGCGCAAGGACTTGCGCCCCTACGACGGGTATGCTTCAAATACATGAAAACTGCTATAAATCAGCAAAAAAATAGGGTGTGCAATGCCCACCCTACTAATTTATCTGCTAGAAACTTATTGTTATGACTTGAGTGATTGACCTTTAGAACAGCGGTCAAACCACTCCTGGTATTTTTTCTGGTGCGACTCATCTTCAACAGCAATGGTAACACGCACCTGCTTGCAGCCGTTATTTCGCTCTAGTGCGATCGCATTCAATAATAAATTAGCAATTTTAGGTGAGCTAAACTCGCCGCTTACCGTTAAACCGTTGTTATGTGTAGCTTCAAGTCTTTCTACTTCGGTCAAATCAAGGCCAGAAATTTCTCCTTCCCCTAAATCAATTTCTGCAAGTTGTTTGTGTTCTGGGCTTATTTGTTCCACAATCAACTTTTCACGCCGGACAGGAACTTGTACCATCCGGGTTTCAATTACTTTGCGAACAATTACCTCACCAACTTTACGCTTACTGCTTTCAACAAATAGTCGTTCTTCTAGTAGACGAATAATCTGTTCTTCAGGAACCTGTTCTAAATTATTTAATGACTCAACTGGGCTATTTGTAATTTGATTGTTAGCTAGTTGCTCATTTGAGTTAAAATCGCCTGGTGTTTCTGATTCTAAATATTCAGGCATATATTCAATTTCTGATTTGTTTAAGTCTATGAAAACAGATTGAGTCGGCTTGTCTATTTTTTTTATTCTTTGGCTATGCAACTGAAATAAAGAAGGATGTTTCTCAGCTAACTGCTGGCTATATTCAGCAGTTTTTTGATTAGCCTGGTTCGATATAACGAGGTTGAGCCGACGATTACCATCCACGATTAAATCATGAACTACTCCTACTAGCTGCCCTTGGTTATCAAACACAGCAAAATTGTTCACCTTCTTTCTTAAATCTGCCAGCGAGGAGATGGTGCGAGAATTACTTTTTGGCTGTAAAGTGTTTTTTGCGATAGTTTGGCTATTCATCTGGAAAGTTTACTAACTGCTTTCTACTTAGCTAAATTAAATTTATTAATCATCTGGATACCATTTAGAAAAGATTTGCGATCAATGGATTTATTTAACTGATATCCAGAGTAATAATATATGCAATCAAAATTTCTAACTGGTATCAATACTTTTCGGTTAAAGGCGAAGGGGAAAGAGTTTGAATTTACCTTTAACCTTTACCTAGTCCAAAATAGAGATTGTTGGGTTTATCCGAAAAATATTGTAACTGGTATCAGCTATTGTAAGGACAGGTAAAGCTAATTCAACAGCCTCACCTGTACTATGTAGAATTAATTATTAGTCATTAGTTACTAGCTAATGACTATGTTTAGTTAGCGTTCTTCAATCGGAAGATTACCAGAATTAACATCTAACTCTTCACGACGCACGGTTTCTTGAGTTTCAACTGTGTCTTGATCGACCACTTTTCTAACTCTGACTTCTTCACGCAAAAATGCTTCTTTGCGAATATCAGGAGTTTCTTCATGGATCTCTATGCGAGCAACTTCGCCTTCACGGAAGTCTGCTTCGCGCCCAGAAACAGCCGTACCCGCATCTGCTGGAGTTACACGCTCAATTACAACTCGTTCTCTTTCTACTGGCACTGCAATCCGTGCGGTATCAGTTTCAACATGCTTGCCAATTGTTACTTCTCCAGTTTTTTGGCGTCGTTTGCTGGCAATCAGCCGTTCTTCATACAATCTCAAAGTTTGATGATCTTGCTCATTTAACCCGTATAAAGCAGGCTCATTTTCGTAAGTATAACTATCACGGGCATAAGTGGGAGTTGTACCTAATGGTGCTACAGGTGTTCCTAAAGGATCTAATCCTGCTAAAGGGTCTAATGGTGTTGCAGCTTCTACAGGAAGGTTGTTGTAGTCTGTGGGTTGGCGATATACCCCACGCACCCGTTCTTCATAGTCGTAATCAAGGGTTTGACGTTCATCGAACTCAGGCAAATCTTCAGCTTGCTCTCTAGTCAAGCCAATTGTGTAAACGCGATCAATGTTATAGTCGATACGGGCGCGGCCAATTGGTAGTAATACTTTTTTACCAAAAATCCAGAAGCCTAAGTCAACAACTAGATAGCGAAAATGACCTTCTTCATCAACTAAAACATCGCTAACAGTACCAACTTTTTCATCAGTTCCCTGTGTATAGACACCCAGCCCTTTAATGTCATGACCATCAAAACTCTCTTGATAGCTAGGTTCAAAATCTTCTAGTTTGTAAAGAACCATTATGTTTTACCTCAAATATTTTTTTGTCATCTCTTAATAACTAAACTAGACATTTATTTATTGTTATACATCCTTCTGCCGAATGAATTATTTCCAGTGTTAAATAATCGAAAGTTATAGAGATTTTTGATCGATATGGCTAACTAGAGAAGAGACGCGAAATTAGGAGCATTTCACTTTACTTTTGTAAAGATATGTCTAGCTTTAGTACACGTAATTTGGCAGATATAATATTAGAATTATCACCGCAAAGTTTTGTGTCTTTAAGTGTATTAAAAAAAAATACAATTTTTTTGAATGGTCAAATTCCCTACTTTTTATAAGTCGGAAATCTTGTTGTTGAATAAAATAAACCCAGGCAAAGATAAAAATTAACTTTGCCTGTATGATTATTTCAAATAAATCTACTAAACAAATTGATGAGCCAGCTAATTAAATAGCTTCATGTCTAGCGATTCCATTTTATTGCACGTCTAAATTACCCACAGTATCAACATCTAATTCTTCTCGACGAATGGTGCCTTCTGCTTCTACAGTGTCCCGTTCTACTACTTTTTTCACCCGGACTTCTTCACGCACAAATGCTTCTTTATGTATCTCAGGAGTTTCTTCATACACTTCTATACGTGCTACTTCCCCTTCTTGAAACTGAAGTTCATTGGGATTTATAGCCTTTCCTGCTTCTGTTGGCGTAACTCGCTCAATCAGAACTCGTTCTTTTTGAATAGGTACTGTAACGCTTACAGTTTCTGTTTCAATATGCTTACCAACCGTTACTTCTCCAGTTTTGATGCGTTGTTTGTTGGCAATTAATCGTTCTTCATAGAGTTTAAAAGTTTGATTAGATTGCTCATTCAACCCATATAAATCTGGATCTTTTTGGTAATTATATGTATCGCGATCGGAAATTACACCGCTGGTTGGAGAACGAAATACACTACGTACCTTTTCTTCGTAATCATTATTAACGATCGCATCTTCTGTATGATCGGGTAAACCTTCTATTTGCTGTCTGCTTAACCCGTCAACATAGACGCGTCTTTCTGGATAACTGATCCGGCAAAGACCAATTGGTAGTAAGATTTTCTTGCTAACAAAATCTAAGCTTATATCAATAATTAAATACCGGAAATGACCATCATCATCAACTAAAACGTCAGCAACTGAGCCAACTCTGTCTCCTCCGCCAGTATAAAGATCCAGCGCTTTGAGATCGTCTCCGCCAAAAGTGTCTCGATAATTTTGGTCAAAATGTTCAAGTTTATGAAGAGGCATACGCTGTTCCTAAGTTGTTTATAAGGTTTATTCTCTAGTGTAAAAAATATTGCGCTAAGTATCCTCCTGCTGGCGACTGAGTTCAATGGACATATTTGAGGATTTATATTATTAGAGGAACACTCAATGAAACAGCCCTGCCTTTTCAGGGGATTGGGCGATCTCGTCTGTGTAAGTCCTAATTAAGAGCCAATACTGAAACAATGGAAGTAGACACTACAGAACCATGCAGATTATGAGTGAACTTCCAAATAGTCTTGAAGATGCGATCGCCCAATCTCGTGTAGCCGTCCAAGCTGCCCTTGCAGATGGCTGTACTCGCTTACAAGTTGAGTTCCTGTTCCCGGAACTGAAGTTTATGCCGATAGCGGAACAATTTCTACCGGCGTTTACAGCTTATGATTCCCGTTTGAAGATTTTCTTTGCCGACGCTGGGGCTGCGGCTCTGGCCCGGCGTAATTGGGCAGATGCACCATTTCAAATTTTGGATATTGGTACGGGTAGGGCTGCTTCCTTGCAGACAAAAATTCAGCCAGAGGATGAAATTTTCTTATTCATCGCCCCCACATCCGTAGAAGTGCCGCAGTTGGAAAAGCTGTGTGAAGTAATAGGTGATCGCCCTTTAGTCTTGTTAAATCCTCGCTTAGAAGATTCTGGAACCGTGGGCATTGGTTATACAGCGAGAAAAATCCGCGATCGCTTTATCAGTACCATTGAATCCGCCTATTACGTGCGCCCCATAGACGATGAAAGAGCCCTATATCGCTGCTACCCAGGACAGTGGGAAGTTTGGCTGGAAACCGCCGGCGAATATCAAAGAATTGCCGAATTACCCACAAAACCATCTGGTGATGATTTGGATCTCATTGTTTTAAAAGGACAACCGCAAACAACAACAGACGCGACACCTACAAGAAAGCCCAATGTGTTTAAGAGTTTGCAACGGTTCTTAAAGGCATTGAGTAGTTAGGATAATGCAGAGGTAGCAGAGATAGATTTTATTATCTGCTGCCTCATTTTGAGCTTTTATACATCGCATTAGTTACACTAAATGGGAAAAATTGAGTAATCCAGATGTGTATCGGGTACAGTTTATCAACGGTGCAACATACGTAGAGTAAATGAGATTTTTACAAGTAGTTTAGCAACAGCCTTTAACTCACAGCATAATCTGTATACTGCCGTATATAAGGCGGGTGAAACCCAACGACAATATCGTGTTTTGGTACTCCCATCGCCGCTAGTTGCTCACCTACATCCTCTTCTGTACCATTCCACTGAATCCAAATTTTGCCGTTTTTGATATCAAAATGCATCACAGGGCCAAAAACCCTACGTCTATTTTGCCAACCAATATATATGAGTTGGTAATGGTCTTGTTCTACGTCAAAAATTGTTTGAGCTTCAATTTCATTATTAGAGGAGGCGCGTTGAGCATATTCTGTAAGTAATTGCCGAATACACTCTCGATATTTATCTAAATCTGCCATCGGATAATTTCCTCCGTTTCCACATCATAAACTATCAGATTGATTTGACTGCGCTGGATAATAGTTTTGATAAATGGTTTATTTAAAAAATCGTTATAAGTGTTTAAAGGCACTGCTAAATACAAAACTCGCTCGGAATCTATCTCTTCTAATGCGTATCGATAATTAATAAATTGTCCCACCGCAGTATGAAACTCAGAAATAGTTGAAGTGCCGATGAAACTTTTAACTTCAACCGCTATTATTTGTCCTTCTCTTTCTGCCGCAATAATTCTCTCTGCTCCCAAATCGATATACATATCGGTAATATTTTCTATGCGAATTAGCAAAGGGTCATGAGTAATTCGCCATCCGTCCTTTTGTAATGCTGATTTCACAACATTGTGAAATTTATCTCTAGCTGACATAAACTATTTTTTCAGCCTGTATGAGCATTCTAAATATATTTTGCCAAAATTTGGGGAAAAGAAGAGAAGTGAGGAATTTTACTATTAACTCCTCACTCCTAACTTTTTTAATTTGTTTGCAATGGAGCGTTTAAAACTTTCTCGATGCGATCGCGCGTTTCTAATAAGTGCGCTTTGGTATATTCATCCTCGGAACTAACCCCTTTAAGTTTTTCATCAAGCTGTTTGAGTTTATACCAAGCTAGAGTACGAGCATCTTCTGGAACATTTTCTTTTCGCAATACCATACTAGTCAAAATGTCCAAATACTGACGCTGCAAGCCTCGCCGCAAACTGGCAATCTTTATCGGTTTAGCTTTTGGTTGGATGACTTCCGTCCAAATACCTGATTGCAAAGTGTCAAATAATTCTGGTAGAGTCAGTGCTTTTCCTTCGGGAGTTTTGAGTTCAATATCCTTGAGACGAGAGAGGCGATCGCCTGAGAGTAAATCTCGCAACACAGAACCCTGCATTAGTAGCACCAAGTCATGAATAGGAAAATCCAAACGACCCACTTGTGGAGAACTACCCCAATGTCGCCAACGGGAAGGTGCTAATTTATTGAGTAAGTCTGGTGAAAAACGAAAGGCATCTTCTGCGAATACATATTTTTGTAGCGTTTTTAAAGCTTGGCGTTGTTCTTCAACTGGTACTGCTTCAAATGGTAAACGGTGTTGGGGAACTCCAGAGACTTTCTCGGCAGGTAGTTCGCTGGGGTGAATGCGATAGAAAGATTGTCCTCCGATGTATTTTGTGGTGAAATATATTTGCTGGAAATAGTTACCCAATACTGTGCTAAAACGTTCGCTCACATCGCTGTAACTATCACCAGCCATTGGGAAACGCTTATCGAGACGTTCCCACATCACCCGCGAATTATTCAATTGCCACTGAGAATAAAGCAGCACATTACCGCTATTATCCCAAGCATTAGCCGTTGGGTCGAGGTCATATACATCTTCATCTGTGGAATAACTCAACTCTGGCTTGTAGGATTGTGCAGCAATTTCCTCCAAAATTGGCTTTTCTGCTAAAGGAGTTGATGTCTGAATTGTTGTGTAGCCATACTTAATTGCCCATTCATCATAAGTCCCCACCATAGTAGGAAAATAATCTCCTTGTTTTGTACCTTGAGGGGCGATATTTGGGGGAATATAGTCCATGACAGAAGTTGTCAGACCTTTATTTTTGGTAATTTCTGTATTATTCATCTCCTGTGGTGGTAGCAGTGTACTACCACGGAAGTTATGACGTAAACCAAGAGTATGTCCAACTTCGTGAGCGATAATTAAACGTAAATATTGATTAATATATTCTTTCACCTGGTCTGGAGTAGCCATAGTATCAGGCAGCAGTGACATCGCCAGTGAACCAAAGGCAAACTGGTTAGCAGCTTCCATGCCATAGCATAAATCGTACTCGCCTGCCATTTTCGATAAACGATTCAACAACCCCTCTTGTCCTTGCATCTTTTGGGGCACACCATTGTTTTTCCCATCTAAACCATTGGCGCAAAGTAGACGATTTTGCATCAAAGCTGATAAAGTCGTGCGATTTTCTGTTTGGCTGGGTTGGACGATTTTGCGATATTCACTCTTGAGTGCCCGGATAAAGCTAGCATCTACGAGAATGTCTGCATCCAAAATTTCCCCTGTCAATGGGTTAACGCGGGATGGCCCCATTGCAAAGTAGCCATCGACTGTGTTGATCCAGCGAATCGTGTTGTAACGAATATCTGCTGGGTCCCAGGTAGCATCATCTGGCATTTGGCGGACTTCAATTGCATCCTTGAATCCGGCTTTGAGAAAGGCTTTGTTCCACATCAGAACGCCTTCTTTCATGGCATCGCGGTAATCTAAGGGTACAGCGTTATCAATCCAGAAGACAATTGGTTTTTTGGGGTGAGAAATGACTGCTTTCGGGTCTTGTTTTTCTAAATTCCAGCGATTTATGTAGCGGACAAAAGAATCGCCGCGATCGTCGTCTTTGGATAAATCTTGGTAGGCGGTGATGAAATAACCGACGCGATCATCAGCAAAGCGCGGTCGATAATCTCGATCGGGTAGTTGGGAGAGACTGTAGTGGACGCGCAAGGTAAAGCCACGGTTGTCAGCTAGCGACCCAAAGCCTGCAATTTCATTGTCGCCGTCAACGCTATTAGAGTAATTCAAAATTGACTCGACTTCTAAGTTTTGGGGAAAGGCTTTAGCAGTACCAAAATAGGACTGACTTGTGCTTTTTGGTACTCCTAAACCTACAGATAATCCAGCTAAGTCTGTGAGTAACAAATCTTGCAAGTCAATGAGAATAGTTTTGCGTTCTGGATGAATGCTTTTAATGGGAATGGTGTAGAGAACAGAATCACTAAAAGATCGCGTCAGCGATCGCACTTGGGGATCTCCCTCACGAGTGCGAAAATTCACATTGCGGATGACAAAGTGTAGTTTATCATCCACCCGTTGGAAATAAAACAAAAAATCTTGCAGAGGCATACCACTGTAAATACCCCGTTCACCAATCCCCGATTCCAGAGTTGCTGTAGCTAGGTAATTTTTATTAAGTTGTTCTGGCTTAATTTCTAGATAAATCTTATTCTTTTCTTTATTGCGATAAAGTGTGAACAATCCCCCCGATTTTTGGGTATTTTTAATTACTTCGTTAAATGGCTCTAAATCATCCTTTGCTGCTGGTTTCGCGGTAGTACTAGGCTTTGCATTTGCTTTCTCTGGGGGGGGTACAACTTCTAAAAATGGTTGCTGACCTGCTTGTTTCAGATTTTTTACTATCCAAATAAACGGTTGACGCTGTGCGTGTTTATTTGGATTAACTAACCAAACTTGATTTGACGGTAGCCTCTGTTTCTGAGGAATATTAATATTATTTAATGATAAGGCTGAGATTTTAGTTGAAGAAGTTTCTGTCGATAACTGACTATTGAATTTCTCTCCACTTCTGGCTGTAACCACATTTTCTCCAACAATATGCTTGGCTGTATCAACATTGTTAACAAACGGTGACTTAGCGCTAGCTGTCGCTATTCCTAAAAATAAACTATGTAACAAAATCATATAAAAGGTTAATCTGTTCATCGCATTCATTACCTGATAACTATCTCTCGTTAATTTTTAACTTTTGCAAAGCTATATAGCCTGCCCTCTGGCGATTATCTTAGCTGCTTTATATTAGGCAACAAACTTTCAACTTAAATTTTAGTTGCCATTTTTCAGCTTTGTTGTGCTGTTTTAGTGTAGGATTTTTCCTAACAATTGCATATACCACAAACAGTAAGTATGATTTTTACATCAGACTAGGAAATTTCTTGAGGAAAAAGTATAACAAATTAGCTAAATCATAGAATTAGTTGAGCTGGGAAAGAATTTTTAAGTTAACACTTTATTTAGATCATGAGAGAAAGCTTAAGGCTACTACAGGTGAGCGAGAAGCCGCCATCCAGAAACGCCGTTGGCAAATTTATCAGAAGTAGCCTGCTGTAAACATCCCCAACTCATGATTTTTTACTATAGTATTTATTTATACTATTGATTGTTGGGAATGCAAAGCAAACTAGCATAAAAAAGTTTTTAATTCGGGATTATCAAAAACAGTTATTTAAATGTAACAACGGAAACAAAAATGTCAACATATTTATCTCAAGTTTGGCAGCTGCTGAGAAATTATGTGAGGGGTACAAGGTTACAAGAGATCCCAAAGACCACATCGCTACAAACTGAAGCAGTTTTAACTCTAGGAAAAAATATTCAAGAACCAGACAAAAGCGTTAGACTAGCTCAAGATAATTTGCAGGAATATTTATACTCTCCAAGACTGCAAAAAAGCTTAGAAAAATGGACAATACCAAAGAACGGTTTGATTTCTCAGATAAATGATCGCACATTGGGCACTTTACCCACTGAGTTTTGCTTTAAAGTATGCGATCGCCAGATGTATGAAGAGATTTATGATTTATTGGGGAGTGCTGCCCTGAAACCTGAAATAGTCAACCAACTAATGGAATTGGTTGTGACTGGTCAAAAAATTCGCCCAGAATTGCTTTTTAAGCGGCTAGAAGATTTTTATAGTCGCTGGTGTCAGGGAGAATTTATCGATGGGACACCAGATGATAACCTGCCTCAGAAAACAAAGTTAAAGCTAGCGGCACAAAATATTGCGATCGGGTTGAGACAGGTAGACATATATACAGGGCTGAACGTACTGATTTTACTGTTAGAGTTACACCGCTACGCCCAAGGGCGAGATGAACTCAAACAAAAAATCACCTTTTATCCATCTGCCCAACCGGATACAGACAATTTTTTTACATCCCAACTGCTGCGGATTATCAACTATAGTGATGCCCTGGAAATTGGCAATTTTAGCAGTATAGTTGGACAATTCCTCAAAGGCGGTAACTTTCGCAATGCTTACCTCGGCGATGCCAACCTTACAGGGGCAGATTTTAGCGGTGCTGACCTAAGCCTTGCTTATCTCGGCGATGCCAACTTAACTGGTGTAAACTTCAGCGGTGCTAACCTTAGTGGTGCCAACCTCGGCGATGCCAATCTCAGCGGTGCCAACCTCAGCGGTGTTAACCTCAGTGGTGCCGACCTTAGTAGCACTAACCTCAGCGGTGCCAACCTTAGCTGTGCCAACCTAAGCCGCGCCGACCTCAACCGCGCCGACCTTAGCAATACCAACCTAAGCCGCGCCGACCTAAGCCGCGCCGACCTCAACCGCGCCGACCTTAGCAGCACTAACCTCAGTCATGCTGACCTAAGTAACGCCATCCTTTTCGGTGCAAATCTGAGTGAAGCCAACCTTAATAGCGTCAGCCTTAGCCATGCCGACCTTTGCCGCGCCGACCTCAGTGGTGCTGATTTGAGTCACGCCATCCTCAACGGTACTAACCTCAGTGACACAATTCTTTTCAGTACCAACCTCAGCGATGCTATCCTTGTTGCCGCAGACCTCAGCTATGCCAAACTTAACGGTGCCAAACTTAACAATGCCAGACTTAACGGTGCAATGTTCTTAGGTGCCGACCTCAGCGGTGTAGACCTGAGTCGAGTGATTCTCAACGAAGCTGACCTCAGTGGCGTGATTCTCAACGACGCCGACCTCAGTGGTGCTGACCTCACCGACGCTATACTGTTTGGCACAGACTTCAGCTATGCCAACCTTAACAGTGCTAACCTCAGTGGCAGTAACCTTAGTGGTGCTATCCTCAACGGCGCGGATCTTAGCCATAGCAACCTCAGTTACGCCATTCTGGGTGGTGCAGACCTTAGCGACGCCAATCTAGAAGAAATGATCTGGGGTAAAAAGCAGCAGTGGGAAGGTGTGCGGGGATTAGAAACAGCAGTTAATATACCGGAGGCGTTGAAGGAAGAACTGGGACTGAATTAAGATGAGGCGAGATTTTATCCTAAACTTTAAAGAGCTAATACATTTATATATAGGTTTCTCCACACAACTAGAAAGCCCCCAGATGAATCCAGGGGCTTGGGTAATTTTGGTTGCGATCGCGTAACGACTGGAGGCGATCGCAATCTGCGGTAAATGCACTCTAAAATACTTAATTAATTACGGTGATTATTGCTATAGTGAACCCTTGTACCTGCCCACAGCAACTTCTCCCGTAGCGTCTGATAGTAGGAATTGTTCTCGCGCAAAATAATAAATTTAGCCCGACACTCTGCCATCCGCACATCAACACGGTGTCCGGGCCAAATTGAAGTCCCCAAAACTCCATCTGTCCACAGCTTGGTACTCAAATCGTAATCCCCCAAAGGCCAAATACTCACCACAGAACCAGGGGGTAAAACGAGGGGACGACTAGAAAGGCTCATTGCACAAATAGGAGTGATGGTAAGCGCTTCCATACCATCATGCATAATTGGCCCATTAGCAGAAACAGTATAACCTGTGGAACCTGTAGGAGTGGAAATAATCAACCCATCCCCGACATACTGATCGACTACCTCACCATCGATTTCCATTTCCAGAATTGAGGTGATCATTCGGTCAGCGGAGGCGGGTTTGACACAGAATTCATTCAAAGCCAGGTAACGTTCGCTCACTGGTTCCAAATTAGATCCATGACCTTCATACACCGCAGCTTGCAACATCATCCGTCGTTGGATAGCATAGCGATCCTCAAACAGCCGATCCCAAACTTTCTCTGTATCCTGAAACTCTTCCACTGACTCAGTTAAAAACCCCAGATGACCTCCCACATTCACTCCCAGAATTGGGATACCAGCTGGGGCTAAATGTCTGGCACCAGTTAAAACAGTACCATCGCCACCAAGTACCAAAGCGAGATCGATTGGTTGACCCGCCGAAGCCAAAAAGACTGGATAGGGGTTGTCTTTCGGCCCGCTAGGCCCCATCAACACTTGGCAATCGCGACTTTCTAGTTGTTTCGCACAGATTTCTGCCCATTGTTTACTCCGGGCATCCCGCGCTTTATAAGCAATGATTACCTGCTTGAGTTGCACGCACAATTACCACTTCAGGAGATTAAACTGCTCCATATCGACGGTATCGCGGTTGCGATAAATGGCGAGCACGATCGCTAAACCCACCGCCGCCTCGGCTGCGGCCACGGTAATCACAAATACTGTGAAAACCTGACCCTTAATTAATGTTGAGTCGAGGAAGTTGGAAAATGCCATTAAATTCAGATTAACAGCATTGAGCAGTAATTCAATTGACATCAGCACCCGCACAGCGTTGCGGCTGGTAATTAAACCGTAGATGCCGATGCAGAATAAAGCTGCTGCTAGTAATAAAAAGTACTGGAGTTGCATGAATCTGGGTATCCCTCCTGAAAAAGCTGGCTGTTTATCTGCGATTCGGGTCGCAAATATTACTCTTTTGTTTCGCTGGTTGTTGATACTAGTTCTCTAGGGCGTTCTTGTAAAGTAAAAACAGTTTGCCCCACATTGGATCGTGTCAGTTGATCTGGCAAATACTCACGACGTGCCAAAATAATTGCTCCTACCATCGCTATCAGCAGCAAAATGGAAGCTAGTTCAAAAGGTAGTAAAAAGTCAGTGAAGAAATGTTCTCCAATCAAAACTATAGAACTTTCACCACCCGCGACAGGAGCAGTTGAATATGCCCAAGGAGTAGCCAGTACCATCGTACTTAAAAGACCAAATAATCCTACACTAACTACACCCGTAAGTACTTTACGCACCCAAGAGTTAGGAAATGCTACAAAATCCTGCCGCTTGTTAACCAACATAATGGCAAACAAAATCAGCACGTTAACCGCCCCAACGTAAATTAGTATTTGTGCAGCTGCAACAAAATCAGCATTTAGCAACAGGTAGATTCCCGCTATGCTGATGAACACACCCCCCAGCAAAAAGGCAGAATAGACGATGTTAGAAAACAGCACCACACCAATGGCTGCCCCAATCATCATCACGCCCAGTATGCCAAGTGATACTAACTGTACTCCTTCTGCTAGATTCACTGTTTTTTGTCCTTAGTCAATTGTCATTGGTCATTGGTCATTGGTCATTGGTCATTAGTCATTAGTCATTGGTCATTAGTCAAATAACAAAGGACAAATGACAATGGACAAATGACATTTATTTTTCTGTTTGTTCTACCAAGTCTTCTGGACGCGCACCTGCACGTGGCGCATCTGCGGGTAGTCCGTGAGGTTCGAGGACGCCTTTGGGTAGGTAAACTAGTTCGCGCAGTGGTGTCACCATTGGGTCATCTGTTACCTTGTAAGGCAGACGACCTAGTGCTACGCTGTCATAATTCAATTCATGGCGATCGTAAGTGGAAAGCTCATATTCTTCTGTCATCGATAGACAGTTAGTGGGGCAAAATTCCACACAATTACCGCAAAAGATACAAACTCCAAAGTCAATGCTGTAGTGGTTGAGTTTTTTCTTTTTACTGGCTTTATCGTATTCCCAATCTACTACAGGTAGGTTAATTGGACAAACCCGAACGCAAACTTCGCAAGCGATGCACTTATCAAATTCAAAGTGAATCCTACCGCGAAACCGTTCGCCAGGAATTAGTTTCTCGTAAGGGTACTGTACAGTAATTGGACGCCGCCGCATGTGATCGAAGGTGACAGAAAGTCCCTGACCAATATAACGCGCAGCTTGTACTGTTTCTTTGGCGTAATCACCAACTTGTTTTAGGAACTTTAGCATTGTGTTTCACTCTCTCTTTGTAAGCTATCAGCGTTATTTGTCCCTTGTCCTTCGTCGTTGGTCATTAGTCATTTGTACTAATGACTAATGACTAATGACTAACCACCAAAAGCGAAGGGAAAGGCTAGTTTCAGGGCGGCGGTTAATAGAAGATTAACCAAACCAACTGGTAACAAAAACTTCCATCCTAAATCTAACAGTTGGTCAATCCGTACCCGTGGCACTGTCCAGCGCAACAGGATGGCGACAAACACTAGTAAATAGGCTTTGAACACGGTCATGGTAATACCCAAAGCCGCAGTTACTATCTGGAACACGGGATTTACTTCACTGACTCCCAGCCAACCAGCGATGAGGTTGAGGGGAATAGGAAAGTCCCAACCGCCCAAGTAGAGAATTGCTACTAGTAGGGAAGAAAGGATCAAGTTAACGTATGAACCCAGGTAGAACAGACCGAATTTCATACCTGAGTATTCAGTCTGATAGCCTGCGACGATTTCTTCTTCCGCTTCGGGTAAGTCAAAAGGTAATCGTTCGCATTCAGCGAGGGCGGCTATCCAAAAGATCAGAAAACCAATTGGTTGTCGCCAAATGTTCCAGCCTAAGATGCCGTAGCCAGATTGTTGATTGACAATATCAACGGTGTCGAGGCTATTAGACATCATAGCGATCGCTAATACCGCCAGCGACAAAGGAATTTCATAACTAATAGATTGCGCTGCTGCCCGCAACCCCCCTAAGAGGGAGTATTTATTATTAGATGCGTAGCCAGCCATTAACAAACCAATGGGTTGAATGCTTGACAAGGCAATCCACAAGAATACGCCCATGCCCACATTGCTAATTACGATGTTTTGCCCAAAGGGCACAATCAGGAACGACAGAAACACCGGAATTACAACAATAATTGGGCCAAGAGTAAACAGCCAGGGGTCAGACTTGGCTGGTACTATATCTTCTTTAAATACCAGCTTCAGACCATCCGCTACAGGCACCAGCAACCCAAAAGGACCCTGGTATTCTGGCCCAATTCGCTGCTGTGCGGAGGCGGAAATTTTCCGTTCTAGCCAAGTAGCAACTAATACCCCCACTGTTGCCCCAATCAGCATCAGTATCATTGGCAGCGGCATCCAAATCGCTTTGGCTGTTCCTGCTGGTATACCTAAATCCCGGAGGGATTCAATAAAAGTTCCTTGGAGGTCAATTCCTGAATTCATGTTTCCGCTCTTTAAGACATCGAGTCATGGTGAGTTACAACTATTACTTGAATTAATAACTGTAAATTCACCCATTTATAATTTTTGCTGTGATGACGTCCGATTGAAGATTTGTTGCCAATTCCCATGCCTAGTATATCGTTGGATGGTTTGACCACCCTGAAGCGAGATGAGAACTTCTACTTATGGTTGGCATTGAGATTGGCTATTGAGGGGACAGGGGACAGGGGACAGGGAGAATAAACAATGCCCAATCCCCAATACCCAATCCCCAATGCCAGTTACCGTTGCTCAATAGGAGTATAAGTAACTTCGTGCAGACCGTTGTAAACTTGGGTAGGACGGAAAATGCGGTTTTCTGCTAGTTGTTCTTTCCAGTGGGCTAACCAACCGGCAACGCGGGCGATCGCAAATATTGGCGTAAATAAGTCTGTAGGAATACCCATCTTCCTGTACACCAAACCGGAATAAAAGTCAATATTGGGATAAATCCCCTTGCTACCGAGTTTTTCTTCTACCACTCGTTCCATTTCTTGAGCAATGTCATAGAACTTGTCATGGCCAAACTTTTCAAACAATTGCTCTGCTAGTCCTTGTAAAATTATGGCTCGTGGGTCTTTCACCTTATAAACACGATGTCCAAAGCCCATAATCTTAGATTTAGTTTCTAGACAATGCTCTATATAGGGACGGACATTTTCCACAGAGCCAATTTTTTCCAACATCTGAATTACTTCTTCATTGGCTCCACCATGCAGAGGCCCACCCAAGGTTCCCACGGCACTAGCAACCACAGCATAAGGATCGGTCAAGGTGGAAGCTGTCACCCTGGCACTGAAAGTAGAAGCATTCATTGTATGCTCGACCTGAAGTATCAAGCAGATATCAAAAACTCGCGCCATCAGAGGATCGGGTTCTTTCTCATCGAGCATGTATAGAAAGTTGGCGGAGTAGTCTAAGTCATCACGAGGACGTACCGGATCATTGCCTTTTCGCATCAGTTGGAACGCCGCCACCATTGTGGGAATGGTTGCTATCAGGCGCACCACAGAATCTCGAATGTAGACAGGATTATGTAAATCGCGGAGCGAATAAAACAAGCCTAAAGCAGCAGCAGAGGCTTGCAAGGCATCCATTGGATGACCGCTTTCTGGAAAGCATTTCATCATGTCACGAATGCGGTATTTTATCCGCCGGTGGTAACGAACTTCATGCTCAAATGTTTCCAGTTCTTCCTTGCTTGGCAATTCGCCCCAGATTAAGAGATAAGCAGTTTCCAAGAATGTACTTTTTTCTGCTAGTTCTTCAATCCTAATGCCACGATATTCTAGTATTCCCTTTTGCCCATCAACATAGCTGATACTTGATTGAGCGGCGGGAATGCCTTCTAAACCAGGCTTATATTCGCACACCATCATGGCAACACCATTCGCTTTGTGAAATATCTGATCAAGCTAACTTACCAGAAATTTATTGTCGCCATAACAGTAGCCGTTCTAACAACAATCGAAAATGTTGAAAAACTGTTATAGCAGGTACTTGGGTGGTGTCAACCAAAACATCTGACTACGACCCAAAGGAGAACCTGTTTCTGGTAGTTTTATCCCAATCATACCTGCTTTTTTCAAGACTAAGCTTGCTTTGACTTCTCCCCACAGGAGAATTTCTGCCCAACTGGTCAAATCAGGTTCGTGTCCAACCAGCGCCAGGTGGGTATTTTGGGAATAATTTCTTGGTTCTAACCAGTTTTTGAGCCAACTAGAAATTTGACCATCGTGGGCGAGGTAGCTAGATTCCTCTAACTGAGAGCTTAGTTTTTCTGCTATCAGGATTTCAGCCGTTTGGCGGGCCCGCACTAAGGGACTGGTGAGAATTAAATCAAAGTTTAAACCTAATTTAACAAGTTTCTGGGCAACTTTCTCAGTTTTTTGCCTTCCTTCTTTGGTAAGGCTGCGCTCCTCATCATTGATGCCTAATCCCTTGTCTTCGGCGATGCCATGACGAATTAAGTAGAGTTCCATAATTTGTATTATGAGTGATCGGTTAGGTTGCTCTTAGGCAATGTTAGAACGCTATCCACCACTTAGCAATCTGTCATACTCTGGATGTGACCCAATCCAAAACCATACAAAATTATCATCTTCTTTTACAGCAAGCGCCCGATAATATATACCAATACGCACTGACCAAAACTGACCGACTTTTTTGAAATGCAATGATGGATATTTGGGATCTTCCCGAAGAAACTCGTAACATCGATCAGCAAGTTCTTGGATATCAATTGGTAACTGGCGATAGTAATACCAAAAATCAGGGGTTGCTCGATGTTTCACAGGTCAGTACAACGCCCTTCTCGCAGATCTTTGAGTGCTTTCTGTGCCAATGCATCTAACCGACCAGCAGCCACATCTTTTTCAATCTGTTTATCCCAGGCTGCTGCATCGAATTCCGCAAACCAGGCACGAAATGCGGCGAGATCCTCTGGTGAAAGTTGACTAATAGCGAGTTCTACTTCCTTTAGGGTACTCATAATCTAGATAAATCAAGCTTGTCATTCTCTAACTTAAATATACAAGTACTTCCGAACAAAATAACTGAATTTATTTAGGCTAAATATTTTGACGCCATTTGCACTGCTTCAACCTCTGTTTCAAAAATTCTTGGTTGGGACGGCACATTTCATCTTTTGGAACTCGTATCTCTTTACCATCGATTGTTTTATATTCAGTTTCTTTGAGAACAGGCGAAATATGTACCTTCATTGTTTTTGGATCGATAACAATGAGATTTAAATCAAATAAGGTATGTAAGTCAGCACGTAACAATAAACCATTTGACGGATGATTATTCCTCAACGTTAGGATAGAAGTCTAAGTCTAAAATCTCATCAACAGAAAACGGACAAGCGATCGCAAAGTTATCTTCTGATAAACTTGTTTCCACCATTGCCTCTCGCCGCGTTCTTTGATAAGTAGTATTTATCCACTCGGCATCATTTAAAAAACGCTGCAAGCTAGGACTTTCTTGCAGCAATTCATCTATATTCAGTCGCTCACGGGTAATGGTCACTTGCCAACTGTGACTACGACGTTCGGGTTGATACTTCCATTTCAACAAATGCGATAAGACTAACCGCAACGCACTTTGCAACGCCCGTTGTTGACTCTTACCCAAGTCCACCACTTCCTCAATTAAGTGTTCTAAATCCAGCGTGTCCCAGTGCTGCAATCGTAAAAGCTCTGCTATCTGCTCTACCCAAGCATAAAAATCTTGCTCATACAGAGTTTGTAAGATTTGGAGTTTTATAGACTTCATGGCGCTCCTTCTTCACAAATAAATAGGTAGGCGCAAGTTAACTTTGATTTAGTTCAGCATTCGTCATAAAATCCAAATTCCCGACTTTTATCAAAAATCGGGAAGGGATGCTATATGAACAAACACTTTGACTGCTGCATTAGTTAGGAGTTCTCCGCGTCTCCTTGAGTTCCCTCTACTCCGACTGAATTGGATTATCTCTAGGATTAACTAACCTCAGCAGTTTTTGCTTAATTTGAGCGTCGAATACTTCCCATTTCATTTTCGCATAAGCGGAATTTTCGTTACTGCCAGATAAGAAGCCCATCGGAATTTCAAAGCCGCCTGCGCTTGTCCTTCCACCGCCGAAAAAGCGTCCTGCACTATCTTGTCCAAAGGCTTCTTTGATGAATTCATCGGGGTCAAGGGTAAGTTTGCTGGTTCTCAGGGAGCCGATGACTATTTCTAGTTCTTCGTCTTCATCGTGAACAATGCCGTAAACTACTGCGGTGTGGACGTTTTCTTCAGTGACAAGAAAATCAGCCGCTTGGGGGATGGCGTCGCGGTCTTCGTAACGTAAATAACCAACACCAGCAATGGAAAAGTTATTTTGGACGATGCGGTTTTTGAGCGATCGCTCGATCACATCCATTACCCGCTTGGAACGGTTGGCCTGTAAAATGGCATTCAGCAGTTGAGCATCATAAAATCGGCTTAAATACGCCGCTGCCATAAAGTCTTCTTCTTGGGCTTGCATGAGCCGATTTGTATCCGATCGCAAGCCGTGCATCAAGGCAGTAGCGCATTTGACGTGTTGATTTATGCTGCTATCTAATGCTAATAATCCTGTTTGGAGGTATTGAGTAAAAATTGTTGCCGTCGCTCTGACATAAGGACGAATATCCTCAAATTCTGATTGTAGATCGCCTTGGATACTGTGATGGTCGATGAGTACCACTAGGGGAATTCCAGCTTGCTGCACCGATGACAGTAGTTGCGAAGTGGTTCCCTGGTTGTCAATTAATACAAAACCTTGATAAGATGACAAATCTTTGGTTTTCAAGGTTTGGGTTGTCCAACGTTGGATAGGTAAATTAGTCAGCCTTACCAAGGCAATATTTTCTTGATGGCTCAATGCACCAGCATAAATGATTTCACATTTGATATCATATTGCTGGGCAATTAACTGGTAAGCCCAGGCACAGGAAAGGGCATCAGGGTCAGGAAAATCTTGCAGAATTACGAGCTGGCGATCGTGTCTGTGTGCCAGAAGGGTTTTTTGTAGTTCTTCTGACTTTTGTTGTGCCAGAGAATTACCACGGTGACTGAGATATATAGCCCCATCACCTACCGATGGCGGTAATGACGGACTCTTAAATGCAACTTCCACTGGCGCTTTCTCGATTTCAGGTTCCTCTGGGTTTGGCTCTGTGGTCAATGACAAACTCTCAAACTGAGTAACGGGAGAATTAAAGTACATAGGGAACTTTTTTAAAGTGTGAGGCTCCTTTAATTCAGAAATACTACGAGCAGCAATTCCCTGAATTTAGCCACATTAATTACGATCTTCGCAAAAATATCAAGACATTGCACTATACATCTAAGTATATTTCTTGTCAGTAACAGCGCTCAACAATCAACTAACTTCCACTAAAGGGCATACAGGAAGGAAGTTTAGGATATCGGGCTGTATCTGGCAGCACAAATATGTTTTAGGAGTTTTGTTCTCTTTGGTAAATTGAATTAAGCGGATTTTTATCTAACTTAGGGTATACTTCCTATCTTATACTTTAGAATTAGTCCTTGATATTTTAAATATTCTTATGCTTAATATTCTCATTATTGTGACTATTGAGCAATTAACAATTATTTTTGATGAACAACGCTTATTTCCTATCCCCTTTGAAAATTCTGAAAATTTAGAGTCAAGTCCAATGGAAAAGGGCAAAATACAGGGGGAGTAAAGAGCAAAAGGGAAACTCTATATACATACAACAAATTTAAAAGCTTGATAGTTGATGCAATCACCTTCGTTGCAAGCCATATAGCCACCAATTTTTTAACACTCCATAACTAAAGTTATTGGCTATTTCCCAAAGAAAGAGGGTATTTCTTCTTTCTCCTTTGCTCCTCTGATTTTTGGCTCAAAGACCTATAACATACTTTTGCCACTCTGTATGCAGTCCACTCTTAAGATGTTTGCTGACCTCGAAATAGAGACTGCTATAAGGTTGGCGCGGGGGATGACGCAAAGGCATGTGAGCTTCGTGGGGAGTCCGACTGCCTTTTTTGACATTGCAACGGACACAAGCGGTAACAATATTCTCCCAAGTATCGCCTCCGCCGCGCGATCGCGGTATTACATGGTCTAGTGTCAATTCATCCCCTGTGTAACCACAGTATTGACAGGCATGACCATCACGGTGCAATATATTTCGGCGAGTTAGAGGGATTTCTTTATAAGGAACGCGTACATAATGACGCAACCGGATCACGGTCGGCAACGGGAAATCCGTGTACAGAAATTTACCGTTGTGTTCCACGCGTTCTGCTTTGCCCTTGATTAAAAGAACTACAGCACGACGCCAACTCGTTATATTGAGAGGTTCGTAAGAGGCGTTTAAGACTAAAACCTTCCCCATTATTTGCGCTCAGGGTATGAGTTTTAAAATATATTAACACAAATACACCCTGCTAGGGAGATGAGAAGAAATTATACTTTCGGGAGAATTTGGAAATTGAGTGAGGAGTTAGGAGTTAGGAGTGAGGAGTTAAGAGTTGGAAAATCAAATTTATCACTTGATTAAAATACTTACTTAGACTGACGTAATCGCGCAGCGTCTCGTAGAGAAGAACGGAGTGAAAAATTGAGCCGTAGATTTACTTCTAATTCATAACTCTTAACCTTTACTTTAGCGCCGCAACATCTTGTATCAATTCCAATCTGAAGGTTAAACTTCCTATTTAATCTGATCTCGCTTTTAGGAGCGTGTATAGATAGATAACTTGCAAGTTTAGCCGTGGCGGGATAGGAGTCAGTACAAATGTTAAGTCGCAAACAAATCCCTGGTGTAGTTCCTAATCAGCAGTGCGATACCTACGCGTGGTTTTCGCAACGAGCTTGGGTAGAAATTGATTTAGAGGCGTTGTCGTACAATGTAAAGCAATTGGTGCAGTTTTTATCGCCGCGTACCCAGTTGATGGCAGTAGTAAAAGCTGATGCCTATGGACATGGAGCGGTGACAGTCGCCCAAATTACCATCCAATCGGGAGCTAGTTGCTTGGGAGTGGCTACAGTTCCAGAAGCTATTCAATTGCGAGAAAGTGGGATTCAAGCGCCCATTTTGATTTTAGGGGCAACTCATACACTAGAGCAGATTCATGCGATCGCCCAATGGAAACTTCAGCCCACGCTTTGTAGCCCTAAACAAGCTTTAGTATTTTCCGATATTCTGGAATCGATGAATCATGGTTCTCCAGTGCCCGTACACATCAAATTAGACACGGGAATGTCGAGGTTGGGAACTAATTGGCAGCAAGCTGGCGAATTTGTGCAATTAGTGCAGCGATTACCACATCTTGACATTGCCAGTATTTATTCTCATTTGGCGACAGCAGACGATCCCGATACCACGGCAATGGAAGAACAGCATAAACGATTTGAGGATGCGATCGCTCAAATCAAAGCAATGGGAATTGAAGTACCTTGTTTGCACTTGGCAAACTCAGCCGCCACCCTCACAAATCCGGCATTGCACTACGATATGGTGCGTGTAGGTTTAGCTGTTTACGGACTTTATCCAGCAACCCATTTACAAAATGCGATCGATCTCAAGCCTGTTTTGCAACTTAAAGCACGAGTTACCCAAGTTAAGACAATTGTCGCAGGAACAGCTGTTAGCTACGGTCATAAATTTATTGCCCCGCGTGAACTTCGCCTCGCCGTCGTGGGAATTGGCTATGCAGACGGTGTTCCTCGCAGTCTTTCCAACAAAATGCAGGCGTTAATTCGCGGTCAGCGCGTATCGCAAATTGGGACAATTACAATGGATCAGTTGATGCTGGATGTTAGTGCCATACCCAATATCCAAGAAGGAGAAATAGTCACCTTATTAGGAGAACAGGGAAAAGAAGAAATTTCAGCGGACGATTGGGCAAAACAATTAAACACTATTTCTTGGGAAATTCTCTGTGGATTCAAGCATCGTCTGCCTCGTGTTGGAGTCATGTAATTGGGCATGGGGCATTGGGCATTGTTATTCTTTTCTTGCTTCCCCAGTCCCCATTCCCTATTCCCTATTCCCTATTCCCAAAAATAATTTCTTATGGTACGATAGTAAACTGATGCGGATGTGGCGGAATTGGCAGACGCGCTAGATTTAGGTTCTAGTTCCGAAAGGAGTGAAGGTTCAAGTCCTTTCATCCGCACTTTTGACAAATTAAATCGCCTTATCTAGGCTGGTAATTATACTTGAGTTAAAAGTTCAAGGATAGTTGCCAGCCTATTTAAATATGGCTTAAATAAAAATATGTTTCGCCAGCATAGCTTCAAATATAAGAGGATATTTGAAAATTTGTTTGTGGTGGGCTGCACCTGTAAACAAGGCGGGGAAAGACTTTTAGCTTCATAAGTCTGTTCTTCAGATGATAGTAAATGTGTAAAAGTGGATAATTCATAGTGGACTTAATAACCTACAATTTTCGTAGGTAGGATGTGTTAAGGATACAACTTACCATGCCGAGTCCTTTCAGTACCCTACTCTCGGCGGTAAAACACTCTGCAAAAAACAAGTTTTGCATTCTGTCTAATCTAAGTTCTTAAATGCAAATAACAAAAAATACATTTATTGCTTTCAATAAATAAGTATTATTACTGTGGTCAATTTGAAGTTACTCGATGCAAAGTGACTTCATTCAGTTCTTACTTGTTTAAAAACTAGATTTTACTTAAGTGTAAATACAGAAGTTCAAAGATATTACCATCAACAAAATCAGTATTATTCCTGTGGTCAGATTGGGGTTACTCAATGGAAAGTGGCTTCATCTAGTCTTGACATTTTTATGTCTTATTTCTCGAAAGATGTTTATAAATCTCAGTAACACTAAGTAAATTAATTACAATTTACGAATTTACTAAGATTTAATCATCTGAAAACACGCTACTCTCGTTGAGTTTCACCACAAATATATATGTAAACTAATGTATTTTAAAATACAAAAGTTTAATGCTTTTTACTTGATTTTAATTGTGGAATAACTCGACACGAATTTAGCTTACACGTATCGAATTTTAGCTGAAGTAAAAGCAAAATGAGCACAACTCCTATAGGTAGCTACAGGTTGTTCCAGAAACTACATCCGCTATCTCTGTTGGCACAATTAACTAGTCGGCGTGCTACGGGTTGCTTAAGCGTATTTACCGGGATAGTTTCTTGGTCAATCTATCTAGAGGACGGTAAACTTACTTATGCCTCCTATTCAGATAAACTATTTGAGCGCCTTGACAGTCACTTACGGCGTTTGAGTGAACAAATTCCTGCTCTCAACAGTGCCACTCGCGTACAGATGCGGCTGATGTTTGAGACGAAGAATGAACATCAATCAATACCAAATGCAGATTACCAAGCTATTTGTTGGTTAGTAAATCATGACTATATTACTTCTGTGCAAGCAGGAAGCCTAATAGACGGATTGGCAAAAGAAGTAATGGAATCATTTCTGTGTTTAAAAGAAGGTAGCTATGAATTCAGCCCAGAAAATTCTTTGGATGAACTACCAAAGTTCTGTCACCTGGATTTACGGTTGCTTGTTGAACACTGTCAAAAGCAGTTACGAAATCGCCAAAATATTCAGTCATCAATTCCGGCTGGTGGGAGTTCCCAAGTTTTTTATACAACACAATCGTCTCAAGTTCAGCCACAACTGCAAATAAAGCTTGGGCAAAAATTGCCAATACCAATTAATTTTGATATTCCTGAGAATAATAAAATTACTCAGCCACCTGTTGGCAAAAAACTATATACAATTGCCTGCATTGATGATAGCCAAACTGTTTTGAATTCCATTAAGCACTTTTTGGATGAAAACACATTTTCAGTTGTCATGATTAACGATCCGGTAAAAGCTTTAATGCAAATTTTACGGAGTAAGCCCGATCTGATTTTGCTAGATGTTGAAATGCCAAGTTTAGATGGCTATGAACTATGTTCTTTATTACGTAAACATTCAGCTTTTAAAAATACACCGATCATTATGGTGACTGGGAGAACAGGGTTTATCGACAGAGCAAAGGCTAAAATGGTCAGATCGTCAGGATATTTGACCAAGCCTTTTACACAATCAGAATTGCTAAAAATGGTTTTTAAGCATCTTGGTTGATTGAAATAAAGCACATAAAAATAACAAAATATGTTTAATTTATTTTTTTAGGAGATTTGATAGTGAGCCTGACTTTGCTTGGCACAATTTTGATTGTAGAAGATTCTCCCAGCGAATTGGAATTGATGAGCCATTATCTCAAAGAGAGTGGTTACAACGTAATTAAAGCAAGTGGTGCAAAAGAGGGTTTAGAAAAAGCTGTGTTAGAAAAACCAGATGCGATCGTTACTGATGTAGTAATGCCAGAAATGAGCGGATTTGAATTGTGTCGTTCTCTGAGAAGAAATCCAATTACTGCAAAAGTGCCGATTGTAGTTTGTAGTTCTAAAAATCAAGAAATTGACCGTTTGTGGGCAATGAGACAAGGTGCAGATGCCTATATAACTAAACCTTATACCCGCGAACATCTCCTACGTACTATTAAATCAGTGGTAATTTGAATCAATGACTAGTCCAAACATTACTCTTTCTTCAAAACCAATCCCGAAGAATTTAGCAGATAGTTATCTGAAGTTTCAGCTAAATCAACAAACAACTGCTGTTTTATCAATGAGGCATACGCAAGAAGCAATTCTTGTGCCTGTTGAATCTATTACGTCAATACCGAATATGCCGTCCTGCATATTAGGATTAATGAATTGGCGGAGTCGGATAATTTGGGTAGTTGATTTGCCTAGAATGCTCAATTTAGAATCCCTAGATTATCGACTGCGGCAGTACAATGTAATCGTTATCCAAGTGGAATCATTAGTGTTGGGCTTAGTTGTACAAGAAATAAAAGGTACAACCAAGTTTCTAGTTGATGATATTCATTCTCCTATAGGACAAGTGACATCCAGTTTAGTTCCTTATTTATGTGGGTGCGTTGTGCAGCAGGAAGAAATATTACTGGTATTAGATGCACAGGCTATTGCACAGTCTTCTATTCTCCGCAGTGATTAGGGTTTACTACTAAAAACAGCTTTTTAGTATTCTTATTCACATACTTAGGAGAATTAATTTTATGTTTAATAAAACCAACACGAATCAAGGTAATAGCGCTCAAAATCGAGCATCACTGATTTCATCTCAAAAAGCTATGGGAACTGTAGTAAAGCTACCAAATAAGCTGACTACTGAAAGTGCTAATAGTTCTTCTTGGAATCAGGGGATTGCCTATTTTACAAGGCTGGGATTAGTTAAGAAAGCGACTATTTTAGCGATCGCAATGGGCACAATACCAATTTTGGGCATCGGTGCGATCGCTTTTGGTTTTGCCAACAAATCCATTACTAAGCAAATTACCCAATCTCAACAAGCCGAAGCCACTGGCTTAAGTGATAAAGTTAACCGCTTTATGCTGGAACGCTACGGTGATATTCAGGTAATATCAAACTTGCTATTTTTGACAAATTCTCAAGCTAGTATTAGTACTCAGGAAAAGCAAGCAGTTTTAGATCGGGTTGTCGAAGCCTACAAAGCTTATGACAGCATTGCTGTTTTCGATCGCCAAGGTAACTTGATTGTCAAGTCTACAGGCGAACCCCTGGAAAATCAAAAAGACCGTACCTTTTTTCAAGACGCTTTACAAAAAGAGACTCCTGTCATCAGCAAACCGGAAGCAGTAAAAAATACTGGTGTCCTGAGTATTTATCTAGCCGCACCTGTGAAAGAGACAAGAACGGGTCAAACTATTGGCGTGGTACAAGCACGTATGCCCGTAAAATCTTTAGAGGAAGTTACCAAAAACTACGCAGCCAACGGACAACAATACTATTTGCTCGATGCTTCAGGAACGGTTTTCTTGAGTCCCCAAAAGGAATTATTGGGGAAGGAGGCTAAGGAAGAGTATTCTAATTTACCCAAACTGCTAGCAGCCAAAAAGGTAGATAGTTTTATAGAAGTTCCCAAAACTGACAAAAAACAAGAACTAGTTAGCTATGTACCAGCTAGTACGATAGATGGTTTACCTGATTTAAACTGGCAGGTACTTTTAGCTACAGACACTACAACTGTATTTGAACCGCAAAGACAATTGTTGTGGACTATAGCCATCGGTACAGCAGCGACAGCATTAATTGTGGGTGCGATCGCATCTCGGTTAGCTAAACTGACTACACTGCCAATTCTCAATGCAACTGCGGCATTAGCAAAACTAGGTCAAGGTAAATTTAATACCCGTCTGGAAATTGAAAGAGAAGACGAATTAGGGGTATTGAGTGCAAATATCAACCTAATGGCAGAACAATTGCAGGTCTTAGTTAAAGAACAGCAACAGGAAGTAGACGTTGAAGGGGCAAAATTACTAGCAGATATTACCCTACGGATTCGGAAAATTCTCAAAACTGAAAATATTTATCACGCAGCAGTCAAAGAAGTTCAGCGAATCCTCAAAACAGACCGGGTAATCATTTATAGTCTGAATCCAGATACTTTGGCTGGCGTTGTCGTTGCGGAATTAGTAACTGGTAATTGGCCGGAAATGCTGGGAGTGCAAATTGATGACCCCTATTTTCGAGAACATTATTTAGAAACTTATCTCGATGGAGAGGTACAAGCGGTTGCCAATATTCATCAAGACCAAAGCCTAAAAAATGCTGACGGCTACATCCAACTGTTGGAAAAATTTGCTGTCAAAGGTCATTTAATCGTACCAATTCTTGCCCAAGAAAAACTTTTAGGCTTATTAATTGCTCATCATTGCGAAACTCCTCGTGTTTGGCAACAGCCGGAAATTGACTTGTTTCAACAAATAGCAATTCAAGTCGGCTATGCCTTAGAACAAGCCAAATTATTAGAAGAGATAGAAAAAGTTAGAAATGTAACTGTAAGTGCTTCAGACGAAACACTGCAACAACAACTTTTACAACTACTCAACGACGTAGAAGGTGCAGCCAGAGGCGATTTGACAGTGCGTGCAGACGTAACTGCTGGGGAAATCGGTACTGTTGCCGACTTCTTCAACTCCATTGTAGAAAGCCTCCGGGATATTGTTACCCAAGTTAAACAAGCTGCCATCCATGTAAATAGTGCCATTGGCTCTAACGAAGGAGCCATCCGCCACCTAGCAGAGGAAGCGCTAACCCAGGCTGCCGAAATCAACCGCACCCTTGATGCTGTTGACCAAATGACCCAATCCATGAAAGCTGTAGCCGAAAGTGCTGAAAAAGCTGCCTTCATTGCCAACCATGCTGCTCACACTGCTACCAAAAGCGGACACGCGATGGATTTAACAGTACAAAATATCCTCTCTTTGCGAGAAACTGTGGGTGAAACTGCTAAGAAAGTGAAACGTTTGGGAGAGTCTTCGCAACAAATTTCTCGCGTGGTTTCCTTGATTAACCAAATCGCGATTCAAACTAACTTACTAGCTATCAACGCCGGTATTGAAGCAGCGCGTGCGGGTGAGGAAGGTCAAGGTTTTGCCGTAGTGGCTGAAGAAGTCGGCGAACTAGCAGTTAGGAGTGCCGCCGCAACCCAAGAAATCGAACAAATTGTTGAAAATATCCAACGAGAAACCAGTGAAGTAGTGCAAGCAATGGAAATAGGCACTACCCAAGTGGTAGAAGGTACTCGAATTGTGGAGGAAGCTAAACAAAGTCTGAGTGAAATTTTAGATGTATCTTCTCAAATTGACTCCTTAGTGCAGTCGATTTCCACTGCAACAGCATCTCAGGTTGAAACATCACAAAGTGTTAGCCAATTAATGAAAGATATCGCTGCTATATCACAACGTAGCAGCGATTCTTCTCGCCAAGTTTCTGAATCTCTGCAACAAACTGTGGATATTTCCCAGCAGTTGCAAGAGACTGTCGAGGCTTTCAAAGTTAGTTAAGTTTGTCATTTGTCCTTTGTCCTTTGCGATTTGCTAGTGATGAATGACGAATGACTTTTGTTATTTGTCTGTTGTCATTTGTCCTTTGTCCTTTTACTAATGACCAATGACCAATGACCAATGACTAATGACCAATGACCCTTCGGGTGACGCTCGTGCCTCGCTAACGCTGCGCTAACGCCAGTTGCTCATGGGGGAAACCCCCATCGCCTTTGGCGTCTCCCCTTGGGAGAAGACCGCACTGGCTCACCAATGACCAATGACTAAGGACAAAAACCATGCTACAAGACAAAGAATTAGAAATCCAGATGCAGTTTCTGGAAGAAGCAACGGATTACTTAAATACCTTAGAAGGGGTATTGCTAGAAATTGATACTAGTAACCGTATCGATTTGGATAAAATCAATGCTGCACTCCGGGCCACTCATTCTATTAAAGGTGGTGCGGGGATGATGGGATTTAAATCGCTAAGTGATTTATCTCACCGTCTGGAAGATTCCTTTAAAGTTTTAAAAACTAAAAAAAATTCTTTAGAAATTGATACTCAGTTGCAAAGTTTATTGCTATCTGGAGTTGACTGGCTGCGTCAAATTGTCGAATTGCTTGCAGAAGGGAATGTTGTCGAAGATCAGTGGTTAGCAACTTTTTGTTATCCCATCTTCGATGAGTTGCACGATCGCTTGGGCGACCCTACCCCAGAAGATGCCTCAACCATGCTATCTCCAGAGGACGGGCAAGACGTTATCCCCTTGCTATTTGCCACAGAAGTAGAAGAGTGTTTGCAGCGTCTAGAATCTATATTGGCAGATAGCGAACAAGCCGGATTGCATGAAGAAATTGCGATTATGGCAGCCGAGTTAGGCGGTTTGGGAGAAATGCTCCAGTTGCCAGCTTTTAGCAAGCTTTGTGAGTCGGTAACGCAGCATTTGGAAACTGTTAGTAGCGATGTCTTCGACAACCCCTCCGGGGAACGCATTCCCGAAATTGCTCAGTTAGCATTGCAAGCATGGCGGCGATCGCAAGCTTTGGTGCTGACAAATCAATTAGATAACTTGCCTACAGAAATTGATTTGGGTAGTTCGCAATCCCTGCCACTATTGCCAGCAGAAGTAATACCACAACTTTTCCCTACAGATGTCATCGACACAGAAGTAGTGTCAGCAGCGGTTTGGCAAGCAGAAATCACTCCAGAAACTTGGGTTAAAGATGAAGCAATCGCAGCCAATTTTACATTTGTAGATGCAGAATTTGCTGACGATGTAAATTCTGTCAATGTAACTGAACACAATACAATATTTGCTAAAGAAGATAATCCTTCCGATGCCAAATTTAGCGAAGGCAAAGAAGAGCCAGTTGCCGTTAGTAAAGAACGGGAAATACATGAAAATAGCGTCCGAGTCCCTAGCAAACAGCTAGAGCAAATTAATGATTTATTTGGCGAACTGATTGTTCAGCGAAATGGCTTAAACTCACAACTTGAAAGATTACGCAAACTCGTTCGTAACCTCAACCAGCGAGTCCAAACTCTCGACCGCGAAAACCAGGAATTACGTATAGTCTCCGACAAAATTTCCACTCAAGCTACTTCACAGCTACAAGCCGAAAATGTCCACCAAGTAGAAGGTACAAACACAGAATTTGATGCCTTAGAAATGGATCGCTATAACGAATTAAACCTGCGATCGCAGGAAGTTATGGAAACCATTGTTCAGGTACAGGAAGTCACAACAGATGTGCAACTCAGTGTAGATGATACAGACAATATTGCTCGTAAACTAAACAAAACATCGAAACAATTACAAACAAAGCTAAATCACATCCGAATGCGGCCGCTGTCCGATTTAATCGAACGTTTTCCGAGAGCTTTACGCGATTTAAATGTCGAGTATGGCAAAAATGTCCAGTTAAAAATCGAAGGTGGCAACACCTTAATTGAACGCAGCATTTTAGAAGCTTTAAACGAACCTTTAATGCACCTATTAAGGAACGCTTTCGATCATGGTATCGAAGACTCTGCCACGCGTCGCCTTTTGGGTAAACCAGAACAAGGATTAATTGAAATTACAGCGACTCACCGCAGTAATCGCACTCTCATTACTATCCGTGATGATGGTTGGGGCATTTCTCTAGAGAAAATTCGCACCCGCGCCCTAGCTATGGGATTAGATGCTTCTTTACTTGCTAATGCTAGTGACGAAGAACTATTATCACTAATTTTTGAACCAGGGTTTACTACCTCCGAACAAGTCACAGCATTATCTGGTCGCGGTGTCGGTATGGATGTGGTTCGCAACAACCTCAAATTAATTCGAGGAGATGTGAAAGTTGATACGGAACCAGGAGTTGGTACTACTTTCACCTTATCAGTGCCCTTTACACTTTCGGTTGCGCGAGTTCTACTGGTAGAAATCAACAAAATTCTATTAGCATTTCCCACAGATGTCATTTCAGAAATATCTTTGCTTCAAGACGATCGAGTTTTTGAAATGGCTGGTAGCGAAGTTTTAAATTGGCAAGGAACCATGCTGCCACTGATTCGCCTAATTCGTTATTTAGAGTTTAATTGCCTACGCTACGATAGCGCAGAGTTGGAAATTCCGGCAGCCATTAGTACTAACAGCGTGTTAGTAGTCAAAGGTAATAATCAGCCAGTAGCCATCCAAATAGATCGTTGCTGGGGTGAACAAGAAGTTGCGATTCGCCAAGTCGAGGGAAATATACCTTTACCTGAAGGCTTTAGCAACTGCACAATTCTCGGTGATGGTCGAGTAGTGCCACTAGTTAATGTTAATGAGTTGCTGTATTGGATTGCTACAAATAAAAAGACACCCAGAGGAACTCAATTACCATCAGCAAGGTTAAAAACACCGTTCCTGATATTTGATGAAGAGAAAATGTCGGCAGCATCTATTAAGCAGAAAGGCACAATTTTAATCGTAGATGATTCGATTAATGTTCGCCGCTTTTTAGCCCTGACCCTTGAAAAAGGAGGGTATCAAGTAGAGCAAGCTAAAGATGGCCAAGATGCCTTAGATAAACTCCATAGTGGATTGAAAGTTGAGGCAGTAATTTGTGATATTGAAATGCCTCGCCTTGATGGTTATGGCTTTTTAGGTAAGGTAAATTCAGACGTGGATACAAAAAATATTCCAGTTGCGATGCTGACTTCTCGTAGCAGCAATAAACATCGGCAACTAGCTATGCAATTGGGGGCACGGGCTTACTTTTCTAAACCTTATAACGAGCAAGAGTTATTGCAAACCTTGGAGGAAATAATTCATTCGGTTGCAGAACAGGCAGCTTCTAATTAAAAATTGACAATTACTAATTCCTAATTTACCAGCTTGGAACTCGGTGTTTTAGACGAACTATGCTTGCAACACAAAATCTGATGTCGTAAGAGTTGGTGCACCAGTTAGAGTCGCAAATAAACCACCGCTACCAAAACCTGCCACATCGCCATTTTGGTTGTAGAATAATTGTCCACTCACAGCGTTGTAGACAATTTTCGCTGTGCTAGTCTCTGGTGAATTCGTGATTTTAAAATTACTGTTGTTACTAAAACCTGTTCCCGCAACAGAGGTGATAGCACTAAAGGTAGTCAATTTCAGTACAATCTTGTCACCTTCGGAACTGTTGAAGTCAGCGATCGCGTCTTGACCAATATCAGTCCGAACAAAAGCAACATCGGTGTTGTAAAGGAATGTGTCAGCACCCGCGCCACCAACGAGAATATCATTGTTTACACCACCCACAAGAGTATCATTACCTTCTCCACCGATGAGAATATCATCGCCTGACCCGCCCCGCAGCAAGTCATTGTCACTATTACCATTAATGATGTCATTACCCCCTTGACCATTAATCACATCATTGGAGTTGTCAAAACCGGCGATGTTATTATTTAAGTCATTCAGAAAGGTGACAGTGTTTTTGTTCCAAATGCTGGTTTGAGTCGAGTTGGCATTAATTACATCAAAGCTGTCGGTGATTCTAGTTTGCTCATTAAATAGAACATTGCCGAGTGCAGATATGGAAGAACTTGCTGGCAGATTATCCAGATTTTCTAAGAGGAAGTTTTGCAAAGTGACTTTGGTGTTAGCCACATTTTCAAAGGTGACTTCTAAGTTGTTGCCATTTTGAGTTAGTTGCAGATTTTGGGCAGTCAATCCTGAACCGATAAATTGCAGTGTATCAACATTGACAATTAGCTCTGGCAAAGAGCTTGAGCCTTTACCTATACCAGCAAAATCGGTGATAATGTCATTGCCATCCTCAGAGCGAATAATAAACTTATCTTCACCACCATTGCCTGTTAGAGTATCGTTACCAGCTGTGCCGTCGATGATGTTGTTGCCAATTGTGCCAAAAAGAGTATCTCTACCAGCAGTTCCCGACAACTCTGTGGTGCCGATATTCTTCCCCCCAAATACCACGTAGCTTTGCCCTGAGCTTTCGCCATTGGAGTCTGCATAAGGTGCCCCGATAATCAGGTCAGCGATGCCGTCACCATTGATGTCTCCGCCACTACTGATAGACCTGCCTGAGTTGTCACCTTCTGCGATACCGTTGATAACGAAGCCGTTAGTGCTGTCGAGGCTAGAAAGGTCGAGAGTGGGGCTAAAGTCTGTGCTCTTGCCAAATACCACGTAGCTCTGCCCTGAACTATCGCCATTGGGGTCGGACTGCCATGCCCCGATAATCAGGTCAGCGATACCGTCGTCGTTAACATCTCCAGCACTGCTGACAGAATAGCCTGAAAAGTCAAACGTCGCGATGCCGTTGATCGCAAAGCCGTTAGCGCCGTTGAGGTCAGAAAGATTGAGAGTGGGGCTAAAGCCTGTGCTTTTGCCAAATACCACGTAGCTCTGCCCTGATAATATGTCGTTGGGGTCGGCATAAGGTGCGCCGATAATCAGGTCAGCGATACCGTCGTCGTTAACATCTCCGGCACTGCTGACAGAATAGCCACTGCTGGCAAAATAGCCTAAGTTGTTATACGTCGCGATGCCGTTGATTGCAAAGCCGTTAGCACCGTTGAGGTCAGAGAGATTGAAAGTGGGGCTAAAGCCTGTCCTCTTGCCAAATACCACGTAGCTCTGCCCTGGCCTCTCGCCGTTGGGGTCAGCATAAGGTGCGCCGATAATCAGGTCAGCGATACCGTCGTCGTTAACATCTCCAGCACTACTGACAGACCTGCCTGAATCGTCACTCCCCGCGATGCCGTTGATCGCAAAGCCGTTAGCACCGTTAAGGTCAGAGAGGTTGAGAGTGGGGCTAAAGCCTGTGCTCCTGCCAAATACCACGTAGCTTTGCCCGGAATAATTGCCGTTGGCGTCGGCATAAGGTGCCCCAATAATCAGGTCGTCAAGACCGTCACCGTTAATGTCTCCGGCACTGCTGATAGACCTGGCTGAGTTGTCACCAGCATTGATGCCGTTGATTGCAAAGCCGTTAGCACCGTTGAGGTCTGAAACATTGAGAGTGGGGTTAAAGCCTGTGCTCTTGCCAAATACCACATAGCTCTGCCCGGAATAATTGCCGTTGGGGTCGGCATTTGATGCCCCAATAATCAGGTCGTCAAAACCGTCACCGTTAATATCTCCGGCACTGCTGACAGACCTGCCTAAGTTGTCACCAGCATTGATGCCGTTGATAGCGAAGCCGTTAGCGCCGTTGAGGTTTGAGAGATTGAGAGTGGGGTTAAAGCCTGTGTTCTTGCCAAATACTACGTAGCTTTGCCCTGACAATATGCTCTTGGGGTCGGCCTGCCATGCCCCGATAATCAGGTCGTCAAGACCGTCACCGTTAATATCTCCGGCACTGCTGACAGACCAGCCTGAAAAGTCAAAGCTCGATATGCCGTTAATAGTGAAGCCGTTAATGCCGTTGAGGTCAGAGAGATTCAATGATGAATTAACCATGATTTTCTCCTGTGTTTGTAGTGATTGAGTATTCGTGAGCCTTGGTAAAAAATGGAATTTGCAGCTAGACAAACACTAATTGCCTGCACGGACTCACAAAAAATTTTTGCTTTCAAACCTGCGTCCCGTTTGTAATTCGTAATTAGGAAATTTAATCACAAAGGCTTACAATTATGAGTTGTATTGATAGCGGTCTTTCAATGCTAGCTAGTCAACGGATTTAACTTTATTAGTAAAAACTACTTTGATAACCGTTAAATTAATTAAATACTCTGATGAATATCTAGCCGTTGTCAATATGGTTAGCTTTGATTATGGTCAATTTTTTAACGTAACGTGAATCCGACGGCTATTTAGTAACTGCCTAATTAGCGTCAATATTGAAACTTCTCCTTGGTTTTACTACGCAAAACTATCCCTCTCGCCCGTCGGAGAGGGACTGGTAACGATAGCTTGTTCATTTGTTACCAATGCAGAAGCTGTTGTTAGGAATAAAGTTGTTGTCTTTACCACAGCTTGTAATTCGTTATCAACACAAGTTATTTTGTTACGAATGCTTATCCGTTAGCAACAAAAACTTGTCCGTTTGTTAACAACACAAGTTGTTTCGTTCAAAATGCTTATCTATTTGTGACAAAGCTTATGCGATCGTTACTACAACTTAAGCAAAATTTATCAATACAAGTCTTAACCACAGCTTACAGCTATTTTCAGGTAAGCAACATCAAGGAGAATAGGCTCACTTCCTAAAATCCAAAGACAGAAAATGCTAAGATTCCAATCAAATATGGCATTTGCACAGCTATGACACCCACGCTGCACAAATCAATCTCTTGAGCAGAGTTTCTCAAACTGCCAAAAACCAAGCCTGCTAGTGAATTTATCGATGGTCGTATCTACCAGAAACCAATGCCACAAGGCAAACATTCCCGGCTACAACTAAAACTTTGCAACTTAATTTAACAGTTACGCAGGTTTTTGCATGGCTAAAACCAACAAAAATTAATTCCTAAAGATGATTAGTATTCAGTTAAAAAATGTAAGGCTAATATCCCAGAGTTTTTAAATTTTGAAAAATTAATCCGAGGAGTTTTAGGTGACAAAAAACCATAAAAAAAAGGCTATTGCTGAAGCTATTTCCACAGTCGTTGCTCTGGGTTGGGTGATAATGCAAGTGGAATCAGCACAAGCTGCTAACTTGGTGGTTAACAATCTCAATGATAGTGGTGTTGGCTCATTGCGAGACACGATCAACATTGCAAGTAACAATGACGTGCTAGAGTTCTTATTGAGCAGTAATCCTAGTACAATCACCCTGACGAGTGGAGTACTTGCGATGCCTGCGGCGGGCTACGCCTACGCAAAAAATCTCACTATTAATGGCCCAGGTGCTAACTTACTTACTATCAGTAGCAATAATCACTTACCCGTGTTAGACATTAACGCCGCGAATGTTACACTTTCTGGGCTTGCGATCGCTGGTAATTTCAATGCTTACAATTCTAGTAACCTAACCTTTATCAATAGCACTGTTAGCGGCGACAATTTTAAGATAGATAGTAACTTAAAACTTATCAATACCACTATCAGCAGCAATAATATTGAGATTAATGCTAGTGATGTGGTAACGCTCACCGATCATAGTCACTTAGTTAGCAGCAACAATACTGAGATTAATACTAGTACACTGATTGTCCAAGATTATAGTAGCATCGGGACTGCTAACGGCATCACTTTAAGTAGCTCTACTGCTAATCTTGGCTTAAATAATAACGGGCAAATTAATGCTGGTGGCAATAATTCAGAAGCAGCAGGCACTATAACTGTTACAGCCAGTGCCAGCGTTTTGGTGACAAGAGTACCCGAACCCAGTGCTGGTAGTAGCCATAATTCAGGATCAGCAGGCAACATAACTATCAACTCTGGTACTTTGATATTGAACCCTGGTGCTATTATATCGAAACCAGTACCCGAACCAAGTGCGATCGCTGGTACTATACTTGCTGGTAGTCTGGCTTGGCTGGTGAAGAGAAAGCAAGTAGTATTTCGCAAGTCGAAGGTATAATTACTTACTAAAATAAATTTGTAAATGAAATAGTTTAAATAATTAGCCCGTCTGTGCGGGCTAATTATTTTATGGACAATTAGTCGGACATAATATCAATTACCTGAAACTAAAATAATTCCAGGAACCTTTCTTAAGCCTCGACTTTTACACCCTTCCAGAAAGCCACATAACCTTCAATATTCTTAGCCTTCTCCTTGGCGCTGGGATAATACCAAGCAGCATCTTTATTGGTTTGCCCCTCAACTTCGATACTGTAGTAACTGGCAACACCTTTCCAAGCACAAGTAGTGTGGGTGTTACTTTCAGTAAAGTACTGCTTGTTAATGGTGTCAACAGGGAAATAATGGTTTCCCTCGACAACTACAGTATTATCACTCTCGGCTAAAACAACTCCATTCCAAATTGCTTTCGGCATAAATGACTTTGTAAATAAACTATACATATAACATTTTTACACTATCAGCTTATTTGTAGTGAATTTATGGAACCCGTGACGCTGCCAAAATAGTTCAGAAGTCACTAAGAGGCAATGAGTTACAGGATTTACCTCTAGATATTAATTACAATCACTTTTACTTATCAATTTGAAAATTAAAAGCATTTGCTTCCATCAGAAATATTTTCTAACATATTGATATGGAAAGTTAATTAGCAAAAATAAAGTTGGTTTTCGGTTGATAGCCTTGTGCAAAAAATATCTAAATATGTAAGCGATGCCTGGGGTGAGCTACGCTAAAGCACTTTCTAGAAATACTTGTCAGCTAAGGATTTTATTTAGCATATATTTGCATCTTTGAAGCTCTGACTAAACCTTCTTTCAATGTTCAATTTCTCCAATTTGGGTGAATTTGACTAAGCCGTTTGGGTAATTAACAAATCAATCCATCAGATGAACTGATCCTAAAAGGTTGAGATTAATAAAACGGTGGACTCTATTACTAGAGAATACTGATTGCAATTGCATTTTGTTCTAATTGAGGATAACTCTATGAAATTCACAAATTCGCTAAATTCTGCACATATTATTGCTTGGATTAACTCTATGCCTAAAATCACTTGCTTTCATCAAGCCAAGAATCACAATTCCCCATCAATAAACACAGCCGTAAACTCTGAAACTTCTCCTAGCTATTCCACAGATCCCAATTATCTCAAACCCTTTGATACTGCTTTTATTGCCTATTATATGATGGGTTTTGGTAATTTTGAATGAGCTAAGTTACTTCTGGGCTTCTGAGGTATAGCTTATATTATTTTATCAATTACAGCTTTGTTTCCAAAATACTCCATTCTTACCCTGTAGTAATTCTCTTAAAAGCTTAGTTTTCAAAGTTTTAGGTAATTGTCTAACTCAACTTTGTGAGTAATAAATTAACAAACATGATCTCTAATTATAAGAGCTTGAAATTGCTAGAAAAGAAGACTCTATTAATTGAAAACACTAATTAATCTTTACCAAGGATAAAATGATGAAATTCACAACTTTGCTCAATTCTGCACTTATCATTGCTTCTATGGCTTTTATGCCTGGAATTGCTGGCGCTCAAACAGTTAATAATAACAATGGTGGTGGACAAATAAATACAGATATCAACTCTAATACTTTACGTAAAAATCCTACAGATACTAAATATCTGCAACCCTTTAATATTGCCTTTCTAGCTTATCAAGGTTATTTAAAAGAGCAGGGTATTCCCAGTGGGGGCACTTTGTTATTCAAATACCAAACCGGATACTTGACTGCGAAAGATGTGGTTCAAGCTGCTATCAGGGCTAATAAGTTACCAGCGGAAGTTTTGAACGATCAAGGTTACGTCAACGCAGTCGAGTTACAGATGAGATCATTTGGCGACATTAATGATTCACAATAGACAATTTAGGAATGCTGGAATCAATTTCCGCATCTTTCTATAACTTTAGACGCGATAAATCGCCGTCTCTACAATAATCAGTCTTTCGTCTTGACGGCGATTTATCGCGTCTCTGCGATCTAGAATTTTCATCACAAAACCTTAACCAAACCGTATTGGAACCACTCCAGCGATTTTGTTTGCATTGGTCGAGTTATCCGGCTTTTGAGTTGATTAGGTTTGAAAGAAAGTCGCACACAGCGTTAGAATAACTGAAAATATGAGGAGAATCAAAGTTTGTGGTGAATATATCCCACATCCCCAAATTACCCATACCACCATCTCTTTTGGGGTCAGAAGTTGGTTCTTTTACTGAGTATACAGTTACTCAACGAATGCCTGCGATCGCTCGCAAAGTTATCGCTGAAAATAATTTCTCGTCTGAAATTAATACCAGCTTAGAAAATCTAGCTATAGAATTGTCAGCAGGATATGTGCAACCTCTTTTAAATAAGAGTACTGTAGATTTTTCAGCCTGGAATACATATTTAGAATTATACAAAGGTCAGCGTTGGCTAGATGTTCCTTGGTTTTTTGCCGAAACTTATTTTTTTCGGTTGATTCTAGAAATTACCAATTATTTTCGCCCTGGTGTCTGGCAAGGTCTCGATCCATTTGAGTTACAAAAGTCTCAAAGTTTAGAAGCATCCCTAGATTCGATTATTCTACTGTGCGATCGGGTTAACAATTGGTTAAATAATTCCCAACTGAAGGGAGAATCAAATCAAACAGCTTTAATAGCATTGTTATATTTTGCTTTGTGGGGAAATCGAGTTGACTTGAGTTTATGGTCAGCATCCGAGAGCGATCGCAGTCGTTTTGATATTCAAACTCAACTAGCTCATATTTTAGTAAATGATGCCTCTCAAGTCACGAAATTGTTAACCAACTCTCAAGGGGGACGGATTGATTTTGTTGTAGACAATGCTGGTTTTGAACTCGTTTGTGATTTATGTTTAGTAGATTTTTTATTAAGTAGCGGATTGGCTAATCGGGTTTACCTACACTTAAAGCCACATCCAACTTTTGTTTCTGATGCCATGATTAAGGATGTACATTACACAATAAGTTTTTTAGCCGCTAGTGGAAATCAACAACTTACATCTTTTACCCAAAGACTCCAAGACAATATTGCATCAGGACGTTTAGTACTATCTGAAGATTACTTTTGGACATCGCCTTTAGCCTTTTGGGAAATACCCAACTCCCTCAAAAATGAGTTAGCTAATGCGAGTTTGGTTATAGTCAAAGGAGATGCCAATTATCGCCGATTATTAGGCGATCGCCACTGGGATCTTACCACCAACATTGCAGATATAGTCTGCTACCTACCTATGCCAATGGTAGCTTTACGCACCCTCAAGTCAGAAGTAGCAGTTGGTTTAAAACCAGAAGTTATTGAGAAAGTAGCAAAATCTGACTCTTCTTGGTTGACAAATGGACAGTGGGGTGTGATTCAGTTGGTGGTTTAGGCAATTTTTGAAAAATCGAGATAATTTGTAAAAGAAGTATACGTATCTTCACTACTTATAGGGTCGTCTACCCTACCCGTATCGCTACAACCAGCTTAGGATAGACTAGTGCCGCAAGGCGGAAGTCAAAAGTCATACCATTTTGGATTTTAGATTTTAGATTTTGGATTGTGAAACATCCATTGGATAAGTGTTTCAGTTTTCCATCTGTCGCAATCATTTTTCAAATTGGTATCAAAAGTCAAAAGAATTGTATTCCGAGCTTCTTGCGCCATTTGAAATGGTATGTTTATTTACGCCGTGCTGTACTAGAAGCAATTTTTGAGGAAAATGGTAGAAAAAATCACCGCTATGTTTAATGGCAAAGTGTTCTATCCATCTGAACCGATCGCACTGCCAATCAATACCCGCGTGCGAATCAGCATTGAAATTTTACCGCCAAGCGAACATGAAACGGTATCATTTTTGCAAACAGCGCGATCGCTCAACCTCGAAGGGCCGCCTGACTGGTCTGCCAATATAGATAAATATTTGTACAGTAAATAAACTTTTCATGCATTCTGAAGTCTTTCTTGATACATCATTTGCCATTGCCTTATCTGCACCGGGCGATCGCTTGCATGACCGAGCCTTACATCTGGCTAAAATGTTACAAGCAGCAGAAACTCGTTTGGTGACAACACAGGCGGTGATGTTGGAAATTGGCAATGCCTTATCCCAACAACCTTATCGTCAGGCGGCAATCATATTATTAAATTCTCTAGTAGCAGACTCCAAAGTAGAAATTGTCCCCCTTTCCCAGGAACTTTACGAACGTGCTTTCGAGCTATATCGCGAACGAACAGAGAAAGAATGGGGATTTGTCGATTGCGTTTCTTTTATTGTTATGCAATATAGCGGAATCACTGAAGCACTGACTGCCGATGAGCATTTTCAACAAGCAGGCTTTCGAGCATTACTGCGAGAAAATTTGCCGTAAGGATTGGGTATTGGGCATTGGTTATTCACAAATGACTAATGACAAATGACTAATGACAATTAAATATTTCGTTACAATCGGCGTGTGCGTTAGGCATTCAAGAGTTATCAGCCATGAAATTGATTTCCGATCCACCGATTCCTGTGAAAATTCAAAAGATGAAGGAACGGGTGCGGTGGATGCATCCAAGTTTTGTGCAACGAGGAATTGACCAAACCAGTCTAGTTATTGACGATCGCAGGCAAGATAATCCAGAATTTTCCTTTATGGTTATCGGCGATTCCGGCACTAAATCTCATTCTCGACACCACCCCCAACGAAAAGTTGCCGAACTGATGCTGACTCACCGCGACGATTGCAGCTTTGTGTTGCACACTGGCGATGTCATCTATGTGGTGGGTTCCCAAGAATATTATTCAACAAACTTTATTGAGCCTTACCGGGAATTTCTTGTCGGTGGTGACAACCCGAAAGGTATTCCTTATGACCGCATGGTGTTTAATCTGCCGTTCTTGCCAGTACTTGGTAATCATGATTACTACGATGTGCCGTTGATGTACCGTTTATTGACTGGCACAACATCGTCACTGCGTCGCCTGTTCCGCTACAAAGATATCGAGATTGGCTGGCATGGATCGTATCAAGGTAATGCTTATGCACGAGCATTTATGGACTACACCCAGGCGATGTCTCCACAAGAGTTAGAACGTCATTTAGATCGGCACTACACTGCTAAGACTGACACTGGGCGCTGTTTACGTTATGAACCTGGACAGTTTACCCGTTTACCCAATCGCTATTACACCTTTCGTTACGGCGGGATTGACTTTTTTGCACTGGATTCTAATACCTTTAATACACCCTCACCTTTACCTGCAACGAAAGAAGGGGAAATTTACCGTCGGGAATTGCAAAAACGTCGCCATGAGATCGATCAAGAAGAATTGCAGATTTTGAAAATATATGATCGCCTCAACCCAGATAAACCCACCGAAGCAGAACAACTTGATGACCTTAGTGCCAAATTAGACCAAATAGACGAAATCAAAATCGACATTGAAAAACAACTAGCATCTCATCAAATGCCTGCGATCGACTTTGAACAACTTGAATGGTTGCGAAGCAGACTAATCGAATCTTGGAACACCTCTGAAGTGCGCGGACGTATAATCTTTTTCCATCATCCTCCCTACGTCACAGAAGCTACCAAGTGGAATCAGGCCCAAACCTTGGCGGTTCGTCACCGTTTGCGCTGGGTGTTTGAACAAGTGGCAGAAACTCTTGGTACTCTAATTAAAGAACGTCCCATAGTCGATTTGATTTTAAACGGTCACGCTCACTGTTTGGAGCATCTTTGCACAACTGACACCGGATTTGCAGACTCGCATATTAACTGTATTATCTCTGGTGGGAGCGGTCATCGTCCCCGCTATCAACGGCGAGAAGGGACTGAATTGATGGAAACTTTTGCTGAGATTGCAGGTAAACCCACTCGGAAAGTTGCGGATTCAACGCTATTTGTCGGCCGTCATAACTACAATTTCCAGAACCGACTGCCTTATTCATGTGTGCGGATTGATGTTCTGGATGGTACCCCGCCCAAGTTTATCATCAGACCGTTGATTACTGAACGGGTTGAACAAGAGTGGCATAACACGGAACTTGAACCTTTTGCGATCTAAACGGGATGTGGTAAGTAATTGAACTACACCATTCCCCATCTCACTTGAAAATCAAATCTCAGTGCTGCTGGGTTGCTTTGAGTGATTCTGTTGGCGAACTTTTACCAAATGCACATTTGCATCGGAGTAAAAGCTAGGTATATCCTAATCTTAAATAGAGTTACGATCATCTCAAATTATGGCAGGACATAGTAAATGGGCAAATATTAAGCGCCAAAAAGCGGTAGTAGATGCAAAAAGGGGAAAAACTTTCACTCAGTTATCCAGGGCAATTATCGTTGCGGCTAGAAGCGGCGTGCCAGATCCGGCGCTGAATTTTCAACTTCGTACAGCAGTTGACAAGGCAAAGGCTGCGAGCATTCCCAATGATAATATTGAACGAGCGATCGCTAAAGGTGCAGGCACTTCTGGCGGCGACAATGCTACTTTTGAAGCGATTCGCTACGAAGGTTATGGCCCTGGTGGTGTAGCGATTTTAATCGAAGCCCTCACAGATAATCGTAATCGCACTGCTGCTGACTTGCGTGTAGCTTTTAGTAAAAATGGTGGCAATCTTGGCGAAGTAGGTTGCGTTAGCTGGATGTTTGAACAAAAAGGTGTTTGTGTAGTGGAGGGTGTAGTTGACGAAGAACAGCTTTTAGAAGCATCCCTCGAAGGTGGTGCCCAGTCTTATGAGATGACTGAAGATAAGATAGCTGAGGTATTTACTGATATTGGAAATTTAGAAACCCTTAGTCAGACACTCAAAAATCAAGGCTTTAAGGTAACTGATGCCGAATTGCGCTGGATTCCTAGTAATAGTGTAGAAGTTACCGATCCCGATCAGGCGCGATCGCTATTCAAGTTAATTGATACTTTAGAAGGCTTGGATGACGTGCAAAATGTCACAGCTAACTTTGACATAGCAGAAGAATTGATGGCTCTCAGCATTCCCTAATCAAAATTAACCCAGGCCAGGTATCATAGCCAAATTACAGTTATTTGGATGATGTCCAAAATGTTACATTTAAGGGTGAAATGCCAGTAAGTATTGTTTTTCTTAGTATTCTACGTAAGCACACGTAAATACTAGAATTGACGAATGTAAAAATAGACATGAAAGATTCATATCAATTACAAACTTATGACATACGCCTATTGGATAGTTAAATTGTTGATTACCTCATAAGGATTTTTAAGTGAATAAGTTCGCTAAAGCTTTACTTTTGGCTCTAATTTTTGCTGCACCTGTAACCGCTTTTGCATCTCAAGCTCAAGCTAAAACTATCCATCATACTAGCGTAAAATCTGCTAAAGTTCATCACATTAAACATCACAGACATCATGCTAAAAAACTAGCTCATAAACACTTATAAATAGTTACTATTAGTCGTAAAAGTTTCTAGTAGCTCTGTAATTAAGTTTAGTGTTGGTTTCTCTGAAAAAAACTGTATTATTTAACCCCGCTGGAATCCCTACCAATCAGCGGTTTTTTTTTAACTTGTTCATGATAGCGCGCTCGCCTAAAAATCAAAATTAAAATTTTATATTATAAAACTAAAAAAAATGGTTCTACCGCTCCCTTTATGTCAAATATTGTTCAAGTGCTATAAAAGGAACTTTTTGTAGACCTTTCACTTGGATGAATGAGCATAAAGAAAGCCAGTAGAACCCAAAAACCTTGTTACAAACCGTCGTTAATTCCCAATATTTAACTGTTTACGCTTCCGGATGGAAACCATACCGAATGCACCCATTGCTAAAAGACCAAGTACAGAAGCAGGTTCAGGAACTGTTTGAAAACCTTCTGGTGGTTTTTCTGCAAAGTAAACTTCATCCAAAAAGTTTCCTATTGAGGGATTACCACCAGCAGCAGATACTGAGTCAAACTGCCAGCGTATTTTACCACTAGTGGCAACAGTTTTGCCCTGATATTCTACCCAACCTGTGTTATCAGTGCTATATAGTTGGCTGAAGAGAGTATTGTTAGTAGTAAGGTCGATAATAGATAAACGCATCGTATCTACACCTTCACGACCTTCATGGAAAAATCGCCAAAACATAGTTGAACCAGCTGTAGTATCTACATCTTGATATAAGCTAGATACCTGATTAGCATTGAGTTCAGCATATTGATCTGTGCCTAATGCTCCAGCATGAAACAGTCTAGGAGTTTGAATTTCAATTTTATTATCTGTAGCTGTAGTCTCCCACCCAGGAATAAGAGACTCATCTATCGATGCCCATGTCTGGTTACTAGGGACTAAAGTCTGCTCAAAACCACCGTTAATTAGACCCGAAGCGTGAGCTTCTTGTGCATTTCCGACAATACCCAAGGACAGAGCCACAGATCCAAAAGTTACTACAGCTAGTTTGCTAATGTTTTTCACGTTCAACGATGTATGAGTGTTTCTAGACTTCTCAAATATAAGTTTCAGTACTCAATGTTTGGGTAAAGACACAGTGAAACAACGGTCAAAATACATGAAGCCAGTATGTATTTTTACATATATATAATCTAATTTTATTTGCGTAATAATACTGTTTATGCTTTTGAATGCTTGCTGGCAAGGCGATTCAGATGGTCATAGTATCCGGCATAAAAAGTCTATTTAACTTTCGTAACCTTTCCTCAAAGTCAGCAGGGAGGTTTTTCAATGTTTCCCTCTCTCAACTTGCTCCTATGCATTACTCGGATATTTTTTAAGATTGAGGAGACAGTGGTTTCCAGGCTACCTGTTAATGTTCAGGCGTCAAGTTGCCAAAGGTTCGTCGTCTATGAGGCGGGGCGTGTTTTCGATAAACAGCAAATTCTCAAAAGCTTGCAGAATGAATCCATCGAACCCCTGACTCAAAGATCGATAACAGAATTCAAAACGTTAGTTTTAGCAACAGGGGTTGTTTTAGTAATATATCTGGCGAACAGCCTGCTCATTCACTGCGAAGTTCCATCTGGAAATTGAACAATGATCGATGGAAAATGATCTTTCATCAAGGCACTCTGGTTAGAGAATCATCAGTACGGTATGATAAGTAATTGCTTGAGATTATTTAGAGTCAAAGTTTTGCATAAAAAAGGCTCAAGCATTTCTGCCTGAGCCTTTTACTAAATTCAATTAAGCTTAGTAGCGGTTGTTGCTGCGGTTGTAGCCGCCACCACCACCACGGTTCCCAAAGGAACCACCACTTCTGTCTTCTTTGGGCTTGGCTTTATTTACCTTGAGGTCGCGACCAAGCCATTCAGCACCATCAAGAGCTTCAATGGCTTTTGCTTCTTCATCTTCTGAACTCATTTCCACGAAAGCAAAGCCGCGTAAACGACCTGTTTCACGGTCAGTGGGTAGTTGAACACGCTTTACAGCACCATATTCTGCAAATACTGCACTTAGCGCATCTTGTGTAACATCATAGGAGAGGTTACCAACGTAAATTGACATCAAATGTCTCCAAAATCATAAGTTTGTAGAGATTTAGATTTCGGAGAGAAGTCTGTAATACCAAAAGGAAAAAGCCTGTCAATACTAAAAACAAACACTGTCGCCGAATTAATTCTCATTTCACTTCCCATGATGACATATGGAAGCAAATTTCTGGGTAAAAGTTTGAAAAACTGTTATAAAAAGTTATATAAGTGGTTAATAGCTAGATGCTGGCTGGTCTAAAAACGGGTGAGGCTCTAGTGAACCGCACCCACGAGATCAATTAATCGACTCTCTTTTCTAAATATTGACCAATCATCAACTGCTCACCAGCACGGGAGATAATGGTTTGTCTAGTGCGGTATTTGCTACCAATTAGCTTTAACTCTTCTTCAAAGACCGAACCGTTGTACTCAGTTCGCAAACACATTGTTTTAGGGTTAGAGAAATAATACTGAGCGGTGACTGGTTTGGATATGGCAAAACCGCGATCGCGATACAAGATATTTCCTAAAGCTCCAAATATTGTTGAACCTTGCGACTCTTTCTTTGCCTTCAGCACATCCATACTTTCCCATATAACTGCTGCACCACAGATCAAACTACCTGTATCAGGCAAATCGTGCATCTGAGCTAAGTTTTGCAATTCATCACAGCCCTGCTGGAGAAAATTGATTGTAACTATACTCTCCATCTCCTTGGTTTCTCCCTTGGGTAGGGTGTAGTAGCGCCGTTGAGATCGCCACTTACCTACCGATTCCTGGAAAAATTCGGAAATCTGGGCTTCATCAGCTGTTTGGGCAATTTTTAATAATGATGTCACTTGCTACTTTCCTGGCCTAAATATATATCGCCCTCTTTTTTGCTGTTTATGCGATGTCTACGACGGGCTACGCCTACGCTTGACCATATATACAGCTTTATAAAAAGCAACTTATGTTTACTATTCTTAATATATTTGATTGAGCGTAAAAATTACTAAGTATTTTGCTATATTAAATTTGTTTATTTTAGCCATAAGTATAACTACTTAATACTGCCCATTTTAGAAGTAGGGGTGTGAAAGTCCCGTATCTTCAGTACACGCAAGTCTTCTACTAAGGGCAGATTGCAAGAAATTTAAAAATATTTATACTGGGTTAAGAATTGCATTGGAAGCTAAAAAGCTGCTAACTCAATGTAATGAGTTAAAGTGGTGAGAAAATTTTTTGAATAGAAAGTAATTTTTAATACAAAATTCTGCAAGAAGATAACCAATTGACTCTCGCCGCTTTTCACTATTTATAATGTCTCAAAATTACTTGGTAATGCACGGCTGTTTAACCCAAAAAGCTCCCCAAATACGAGAAAAATAAATGATTTTGGACAGAAATAAGCCGCACGAGCAGGCGAAAATCTCACCTTTGGCAGCCGCTAACCAGGTAATTAATACCCCAGTTGTTAAGACTGATGTGGCTGTTGCAGATACAAAGAGTAGCGTTGACACAAAGGTGTCTTCCCCTTTTCCATCCATATTATTGATTCCTTGTTTGCTGGGCATAGGACTGCTGATAGCGAATTGTGGAGCGCTACCCAAGGAAGAACCAGCTGATGCACAATCTCAGAGTCCTGGTAGTGGACAACGTGGTGGTGCAACGGCTGTAGATGCGGCGATCGCTCGAACTGATACGCTGCAAACACAACCAGAATACACAGGTAATACAACACCCTTTCGGATTGTATCAGTGCGATCGCAAGTAGAAGCCCGGTTGTTGGCCTTGAATCTAGATGTAGGCGATGCAGTAAAGCTTGGGCAAAACGTCGGGCGATTGGACGATGCCATACTTTCGACAGAATTAAAGCAAGCAGAAGCAGAACTAGCAGCCCTCAAATCAGAAGTAGCTAGGGCAACCAATCAAGTAAGCAATGCCCGTGCAGACTTTGAACGAGCGCGCCTAGAAGTAGTACAAGCTCAGGCAGACTCAGAACGGCAACAAAATCTATTCAAAGCTGGAGCGATCGCTGAACAAACTGCCCAGCAAGCACGTACCCAGGCAAAAACAGCTGCCCAAGCATTGCGGGCAGCGCAAGAACAAGTTCGTACAGAACAGCAAGCCGTCGCCGCCGCCCAAGGTAGAGTACTTGCTCAACAGGCATTGGTTGCCCAAACCAAAGAGCGCAGCTCTTATGCTCGATTGACATCCCCCATCACTGGTATAGTCACAGAAAAGGTGACAGAACCAGGCAACCTGCTGCAAGCAGGTAGCGAAGTTTTGAAAATTGGCGACTTTAACCGTGTCAAAGTTGTCGTCCAAGTTTCCGAATTAGAACTGGCACAAATTCAAGTTGGGCAATCTGTACAAGTCCGCTTAGATGCCTTCCCCAAAGAAGCATTAATTGGCAGAGTTACGCGCATTTCCCCAGCTGCCGATGCCACAGCTCGCTTGATACCTGTAGAAGTAGTGATTCCTAACACTCAAGGGAAAATTGGCAGTGGATTGCTGGCGCGAGTCAATTTTCAAACCCAGACTCAACAGCGCGTAGTAGTGCCGCAAACAGCGATTCAAAAACAAGTAGGGGCAGCAAAGGGAGCAGAAAAAGAGCCAGAAAACCCATCGGGGACGCTATTTGTGGTGAAAGACACAGAAGGCAAAACGAAAGTAGCGACACGTGCAGTTACTTTAGGAAAAAGGGCTGATGGCAGAGTGGAAATTTTATCCGGTTTGCAAGCAGGAGAGCGCTACGTTGTTCGGAGTGGTAAGCCGTTAAAAGAAGGTGACACTGTAAGTCTTTCAATTCTTTCAGAAAAGCAATAATTACCATACCAAAGAAAAAAGTACTCAGTAGTCAGCACTTAGCACTTATCACTTAGTATCATGAAACAAGCAAATAATAATGGCAATGGCGGATTTAGCCTTAGTGCGATCGCTATCCGCCAACACATTGGCACACTCATGCTCACCGTGGCAGTAATTGTCATTGGGATATTTTTTCTCACCACGATCCAAGTCGATCTTCTACCATCAATTACCTATCCCCGAATTGGGGTTCGGCTAGAAGCCCCTGGTATTTCCCCAGAAGTAGCAGTAGATGAAATCACCAGACCTTTAGAAGAAGCTTTAGCAGCAACCGAGAATGTAGTACAGGTTTTTTCCCGCACCCGTGAGGGACAAGTCAGCCTCGATTTATACTTCCAACCAGGGGGCGATATTGACCAAGCCCTAAATGATGCTACTGCTGCTTTTAACCGAGGCCGAGGACAACTGCCAGATACGATAGAGGAGCCGCGCTTATTTAAAGTCGATCCTTCCCAATTGCCAGTTTATGAATTGGCGCTGACATCTGCTTCCTTGCCAGGTAAAGATTTACGCGTATTTGCTGATGAAGAGTTAAACCGTGAACTCAGTGTAGTGCCGGGAGTCGCTTCTGTTGATGTATCTGGTGGTGCAGAGGAAGAAGTACGGGTACTTGTTGACTTAAACCGATTGCAAGCTTTGGGTGTCGGGTTAAATGATGTCTTAAATGAATTAACAGCCCGTAACCAAGATACTTCTGGTGGTCGGATTCTGGGGCAAAATTCCGAGCCATTAACTCGGACTGTCGGACGTTTCCAAAATGCCAAGGAAATTGAAAACCTTTCTTTGGAAGTTTCCTCTTCTTCTCCTGCTAGTGCTAATACCACTAATAGCAGTAATACTACTACCACTCCCACGACTACACCTACACCTTCCCGCCGCGTCTACTTGCGAGACTTTGCAGAGGTAATTGACGATACAGAAGAACAACGAGTATTTGTTTACCTCAACCGTCAGCCTGCGGTGAAATTTTCAATTCAAAAGCAGCCTGAAGCCAACACAATCACAGTTGTAGATGCTGTCAAGCGGCGAATTGAACAATTACGGCAATCGGGTTTAATTCCAGCAGACATGACTTTGAGTCCCACCACAGATGAATCTGTCTTCATCCGCAATTCTTTAAATGATGTCATCTTTTCTGGGATTTCCGGGGCATTGTTAGCAGCAGCAGCAGTGTTGTTATTTTTGGGATCGTTCAGGCAAACATTTATTATCAGTTTGACGATTCCGCTGTGTACTCTGGCAGCGATCGCTTTAATGAGAATATTTGGTTTAACCTTGAATGTTTTTAGTTTGGCAGGCTTGACATTAGGAGTCGGTCAAGCAATTGATACATCGGTTGTAATCTTGGAGAACATTTCCGAAAAAACAGGGATGACTCCCAATCAGAGAGAGATGGAGGCAGGGGAGCAGGGGAGCAGAGGAGCAGAGGGGAAGGGAAGAAATTCCAAATTCTTTATTGATAGTGCGATCGCAGCTTCCCAAGAAGTAGAATCTGCTTTAATTGCTGCTACAGGTGCCAACTTAGTTTCTGTAGTGCCATTTCTCTTAATTGGCGGCTTTATTGCACTGCTATTTAATGAACTGATTCTGACAATTAGCTTCGCAGTCGCAGCATCCCTTGTCGTTGCCATCACAATAGTACCGATGCTGTCTTCTCGACTCTTGGGAATTCGCTGGTCTAGTCGGATTAGTGAATTTTGGCTGCTTAGACAGTTTAATCACCGATTTGAAGATGCGACGCGGGGATACGGAAACTTCTTAACCAAGGTTTTACGCTATCGGCTCCTCGTAGTAACTGCTGCTTTGGTAATTTTAGGCGGCAGTAGCTTCTTCATGTTTGGTCAAATTCCCCAAGAAATTTTACCCCGCATCAGTACCGGTCAAGCTAACTTGAGAGCGCAGTTTCCGCCCGGTACACCTTTAGCAACTTCTGAAAAAGTTATGCAAATTGTCGATGACATTTTGCTAAAACAACCAGAAACAGAGTCTGCTTTCACAACTGTGGGTGGTAATTTATTTGGCAGCAGTACTACAGAAAATCCTTTACGTGCCAGTAGCACCATCAATCTTAAACCAGGCACAGATGTCGAAGCCTTCGTCAAAAAAGTAACTCAGGAATTTAACAAACTCAACTTAGCAGGAATTCTGCTGCGCCTCAATCCTGGTCAGGTGCGGGGTTTAATTTTGAGTAATTCTCCAGTGCAAGGGTCAGAAGTTGACGTGATTCTGCAAGGTGAGAATGAAGAAAACTTAACCCAAGCAGGCGCACAAGTGCTGCAAGCATTACAAGAAAGGGCAAAATTAGCGACATTCCGGCCAGATGCCGACCCTCGACAACCCGAAATCCAAATTCGCCCCGACTGGGAAAGGGTTTCGGCATTAGGGTTGAGCGCCGGGCAAATTGGTGCAACAGTTCAAACAGCAATTGAAGGTTCAGTTCCCACGCAAATTCAACGCGGTAATCGTTTAGTTGATGTGCGGGTGCAGCTAAATAAAGAAGCAATTCAGCGTCCTTCTCAGCTAGAGCAATTACCGCTATTTACAGAAAACAATCAACTAATCCGCCTTTCAGATGTGGCGAACATTCAAGAAGGTCAAGCGCCTGGTGAGGTGCAACGGATTAATCAGCGCCAAGCTTTTATTGTCGCAGGAAATCTCAGCGAGGGAGCAAGTCTTGGTGAAGCGATCGCAGAAGTAAACGAAGTACTCCAGGATGTAGACTTACCTGATGGCGTTTCCATTGTGCCTAGTTCTGCCCAAGAAACTAATCAGCAACTTCAGGATGCTTTAAAGACTTTGGGAGCGTTGGCGACGTTCTTAATCTTTGTAGTCATGGCGGTGCAATACAATTCGCTGATTGACCCATTGGTAATTATGTTCACCGTACCACTAGCGTTAGCTGGAGGAATTTTTGGACTTTACATTACCCAAACTGCAATTGGCGCAACTGTAATTGTTGGTGTCGTACTGCTGGTGGGAATTGTGGTGAATGCAGGGATTCTCATGGTGGAACTAGCAAACCAAATTCGGGATGAAGAAGGTTGTAGTCGCCAAATTGCCATCATGAAAGCTGCTCCTCAACGCTTGCGCCCAATTATCATGACCACAGTCACCACTATCTTGGGACTGTTTCCTTTGGCATTGGGCATCGGCGAAGGTTCTGAGTTTTTGCAGCCTTTAGGGATTGTAGTTTTCTTTGGGATGGCGATCGCAACAATGCTGACACTATTTATCATCCCTTGTTTTTATATTCTGCTGCACGATTTGCTTGGTGGAAATTGGGCAAAGCCAGTGTTAACCCGATTGCGTGGATTTACGAAAAAATTCATTTAAATCCCCGATCGGGATTAACGCAAAAACAGTGTACACAGTTTATCGAATTACCCAAAACAAAAACCTCACCCTGTCCTGACGGACATCCCTCTCCTTAGTAAGGAGAGGGACAGGTTTTGCGTAGCAGAACCAGGGTGAGGTTTCTTAATTCGCTTTAAAGTAAAGCGGCGTTGCATCGTTAACTAGCTGATGTCTGGTCTATAATCTTCTTAAATCTCTCAATCACATCCTTTCGGAGCAACTTGAAATCTGAATTTTCTATTTTATTTTCAGCTTGGTCTGTGCCATCAACGAGTAAGTGAATAAAAACTAATACCTCACTGCAAGGCATTCTTTCTTGTATGTGCTTTTTCTGCTTGAAAGCTTATGCTGATCCGTCCCGCCACAATCACTGACGTACCCGCAGTTTTACCAATGGTTGCTAAAATTTGTGCTTTGCATGAGTCTTGGGATTCTGCTAAGTATGGTTTTCTCCCGCATCCAGAACAGCGTTATGAGCAATGGTTGACGCGTTTGGCAAATAGCGATCGTAGTATATTTCTAGTATCCGAAAACGAAGGGCAAATTGCAGGATTTCTTGTAGCAACAATTGAGCGAGAAATACCAATTTATCGGCTACAGGAATTTGCTTTTATTCATGATATCTGGGTTGAGCCAGAATATCGCAAAAAGGGGATTGCGCGGCAGATAGTGATGCTGAGTGTTGAGCGCTTTCATCAGATGGGCGTCAAGCAAATTCGTCTAGATACAGCAATTGCTAACGAGGCTTCACGGCGGTTATTTGCATCTTGTGGTTTTCGCTTCAGCATTATTGAAATGCTGATAGAACTGAGTCATTAGTCATTAGTTATGAGCAAATGACTAATGACTAATGACTAATGACAAAGGACTAACTAGCTAACAGAGTTTTTTCTAGAGAAGTCCAACGGAAAGAGCGATCGCCACCCCTCTCAATAACTACTTTTACTCGTGGTTCTAGCTGAGGCAAATTCGTTAAATACTCAAGTTCCTCATTAGAAAGAATATGCCCTTCAATAATCCACAAGACCAGCCCCTTTGATTTTGGTGGTAGCTGTTCTAGATGAGAATTGAGAATTGGCGGTAAATAGTACACATGACCTACTGCTGCACCACTACCAGTACTTTTTTTACCAAGATGAGGAGGTCTGACTCCATGAACTCTTGTGAGATACGCAGCTACATCACCCAGTCCTTTAGCAGTAATGTGGAGGGTAGTATAGCCAGCTGCCCGTAGTCGGCGCTGATATCGACCTTCATAACCCCCTTCCAAAGGTACATACACTCCAAGAGCGCCAAACTTTTCCAGATCGCGGATTAAACCGTTGCCAGTGGTAATTAGTGCCATAGATTTTCGTCTTATCCCACTTAGATATCTCTATTATTTACCCTGAACTGATAGATTAAAAGCATTTTTTTGGGTATGGGGCATTGGGATTAGGGGAGAGGTGACAGGTGATAGGTGATAATCTATACCCTGTCACCTGTACCCTATTCCCTGCTCCCTTGCTTATTCCCCACTCCCTAAAAATAGCTCTATAAATTACTGGACAAACATAAATAAATAATTTATATTATTAGATTGTGACCAAAAACGCAAATTAGGTTGACTTTTTACTGTCATTCTGAAGTAGTGTTAGCATCAAAAACTGATGACTCGATCCAAATTGGATAATCTAACTCAGAGCGATCGTAGACTGGTAAACTAAGAAAGCTTTCAGGTCAACATTAGAGCTTATGGAAGAATAACTAAAGTTAATCCTAAGCTCCAAGGTACGTTTACTCCTGTGCCTCACAAAAAGCAGGCAAAAGCTTAAACAATAGTTTAAGGTGTTTAAGGAAGTAAAGACTGAGCAGCAATGTTGGTTTCATGGCATTACGTCAGTCTCAGTTAACGGATACTGGGCGGTAACAACCGCTTAAGTCCAACTGCAACACGGCAGTAGCCAATCTCCGGGAAGCCGCCCTTCGGGCGTGTACAAATCGGAAAACCCGCCGACAGCGCTGCCTCCAGAAAGTGCCAGAGCAATTGCTTGGACGAAAGCATTGCTGCACACAGCTTAAAGCTGTAGCGCCTTGCATTGATTCCAGAAGTTACTCCTTCCCAACGGGAAGAGACTTGTGGCTGTTCTGGTGATCTAATGAGTGAAGCTAAACAGATTCACCAAGCAGTAAGGACACGGTTTGTTGTGTCCGAAAGCATTTGGAGCGGTTTATTGAAACCATTCCAAATTTCGCAGGCTAACCCAGCCTAAATTGATGCGTACAAAGCGTGTCCTCTAAAGTCCAATTCCAAGGTCAGCAAGTAGAAAGGAGAACCAGTTACTGTGTCTGTAGGTATTCTCGGCACCAAGCTGGGCATGACTCAAATATTTGACGAAGCAGGAGTATCTATTCCTGTAACTGTCATTCAAGCAGGGCCATGCACCGTTACACAAGTTAAAACGAAAGAAACCGACGGTTACTTTGCCATTCAAGTTGGTTATGGCGAAGTAAAACCCAAGGCACTAAACAGACCACTACTGGGTCATTTGGCTAAATCATCTGCCCCAGCATTGCGTCACTTAAATGAATATCACACAGATAGCTCTAGTGATTATGCTTTAGGTCAAGAGATTAAAGCAGATATTTTTAGTGCTGGTCAAATTGTCGATGTCGTTGGTACAAGCATCGGTCGCGGCTTTGCGGGAAACCAAAAGCGCAACAACTTTGGTCGCGGGCCAATGTCACACGGTTCCAAAAACCACAGAGCACCCGGTTCTATTGGTGCTGGTACAACACCAGGTCGTGTCTATCCAGGTAAGCGGATGGCAGGCCGTTTAGGTGGAAAACGTATTACAATCCGCAAACTGACCATAGTGCGAGTTGATCCAGAACGCAACTTATTGCTAATTAAAGGAGCTATTCCTGGTAAACCAGGCGCTCTAGTAAGTGTTGTGCCTGCAAAAATAGTGGGATAGTCAAAAGTCATTAGTCAGTAGTCAGTAGTCATTGGCTAAGGACAAAAGACAAATGACAAATGACAAAGGACAAAGGACAGATAACAAAGATGGTTGAAAGCGTAGTTAAAAATTGGCAAGGAGAACAGGTCGGTGAGACGACCTTTGAATTGCGTGTAGCCAAAGAAGGAACAGCGTCTCATATTGTGCACCGCGCCTTAGTACGGCAATTGACCAATGCTCGTCAAGGAAATGCCAGCACAAAAACTCGTGCTGAAGTCAGAGGTGGCGGTCGTAAACCTTGGCGGCAAAAAGGTACTGGTCGCGCTCGTGCAGGGTCTATTCGTTCACCATTGTGGCGTGGTGGTGGTGTGATCTTTGGGCCAAAGCCTAGAGACTTCGACCTGAAGTTGAACCGCAAAGAGCGACGTTTAGCACTGCGGACAGCATTTGTCGGTCGTATTGACGACTTGATCGTAGTAGAAGAATTTAGCACCGAGCTATCTCGCCCCAAAACTAAAGACTTAGTGGCAGCGCTTGCCCGTTGGGGAATAGTACCAGAAAGCAAGGCACTGTTAATTTTGTCTGAAATTGCGGATACAGATAACGTTTATTTATCAGCCCGCAACATTGAAAATTTAAAACTAATTGCAGCCGACCAGCTAAATGTTTTTGATTTACTGCACGCTGACAAAATTGTAGTTACGGCATCAGCCCTAGAAAAAATTCAGGAGGTCTACAGTGCCTAGCTTTGACCCCCGCGACCTTGCTGACTTAGTACGTCGCCCAATCGTCACCGAAAAAGCGACCATCTTGATGGAGCAAAACAAGTACACCTTTGAAGTAATTCCCAAGGCATCTAAGCCAGAAATCAAGGCTGCGATCGAAGACTTGTTTCAGGTCAAGGTTGTAAAAGTCAACACCATCCTACCACCGCGTAAAAAGCGGCGCGTTGGTAAATTTATTGGTTATAAACCCCAATATAAGCGAGCGATAGTCACCGTCGCACCTGGGGATGAAGACAAGATTAGACAAGTTCTATTCCCAGAAGTCTAAAAAAGTTTTGAGTTAGGAGTTAAGAGTTACTGAACTCAACACTCAAGACTCAACACTCAGCACTCAGCACTCAGCACTTAAAAATATGGGTACTCGTTCTTATCGCCCTTATACCCCCAGCACTCGCCAAGTTACAATCTCTGACTTCGCGGAAATTACCAGAACCGAGCCAGAAAAATCCTTAACAACCTCGAAGCATCGCGCCAAAGGTCGGAATAATCACGGACGGATTACTAGTCGTCGCCGGGGTGGCGGACACAAACAACTTTATCGGATCATCGATTTTAAAAGGGATAAACATAATATTCCGGCCAAAGTCGCAGCGATTGAATACGATCCTAACCGCAATGCCAGAATTGCCCTTTTGTATTACCAAGATGGCGAAAAACGGTACATCCTTCACCCCAACGGATTGAAAGTTGGAACAATAATTGTTTCTGGGCCTGATTCTCCCTTTGAAGATGGTAATGCCTTACCGCTTTGGAAGATTCCCTTAGGTACTAGTGTTCACAACGTAGAATTCACTCCTGGTAAAGGTGGTCAAATTGTACGTGCTGCTGGTGCTAGCGCCCAAGTCGTGGCCAAAGAAGGTAATTATGTAACTCTCAAGTTACCTTCAGGAGAAGTCCGCTTGATTCGACGCGAGTGCTACGCCACTATTGGGCAAGTAGGCAACACCGACGCGAGAAACCTGAGTGCAGGTAAAGCCGGACGAAATCGCTGGAAAGGTCGCCGTCCTAAGGTTAGAGGTAGCGTCATGAACCCAGTGGATCACCCACATGGTGGTGGTGAAGGTAGAGCGCCTATCGGTAGATCGGGGCCTGTTACACCTTGGGGTAAACCTACATTGGGTGCGAAGACACGCAATCGCAAGAAACTTAGCAGCAAGTTGATTGTGCGTCGTCGTCGTAAGTCTTCTAAACGCGGTCGCGGTGGTCGTGAATCTTAAAGAGTTAGAAGTTATGAGTTATGAGTTATGAGTTGAATCTAACTTATTAACTCCTCCCTCCTAACTCCTCACTCCTAAATCCTAAATCCTAAATCCAAAATTGAACTATGGGTCGTTCTCTAAAAAAAGGTCCTTTCGTTGCGGATCATCTCTTAAAGAAAATTGAAAAGCTCAACGACAACAACAGAAAAGAAGTTATTAAAACTTGGTCAAGAGCTTCAACAATTTTGCCCCTAATGGTAGGTCATACCATTGCTGTTCACAACGGACGACAACACGTTCCAGTTTTTGTAAATGAACAGATGGTAGGACATAAGTTGGGTGAATTTGCCCCGACACGCACCTACAGGGGTCATGGAAAAAGCGACAAAAAAGCGGGTAGGTAGTTATTAGTCATTGGTCATTTGTCATTTGTTATTGGTCATTAGTTATTAGCTTTCGACAAAAGACAAAGGATAAAGGACGAAGGACGAAGGACAAAATTGGAGAAAATTATGGCTACTAATACTACTGAAGTAAAAGCGATCGCTCGTTTTATCCGCATCTCGGCTTATAAAGTGCGTCGGGTACTCGATCAAATCCGGGGGCGATCTTACCGAGAAGCGTTAATCATCCTGGAATTCATGCCCTATCGCGCCACTGAACCCATCTTGAAGGTTCTCAGAAGCGCTGCTGCCAATGCGGAACACAACGCTGGGTTAGATCGGACTCAACTAGTGATTACTCAGGCTTATGCCGATCAAGGTCCGCCGTTGAAGCGGTTCCAGCCAAGAGCGCAAGGTCGAGCTTACCAAATTCGCAAGCCGACGTGTCATATTACTGTGGCCGTTGCAGCCGCCCCAGAAAAATAAGCACGTTTACACGAATAAATTGCGTAAAGTAAGAAATTTTAGAGGAAGCATTCGTGGGACAGAAGATTCATCCAGTTGGTTTTCGCCTGGGTATTACACATGAACATCAATCCCGTTGGTTTGCTGTTCCTGATCGCTATCCAGAACTTCTACAAGAAGATTACAAACTCCGTCAATATATAGAACAAAAGCTGGGTAGACAGGCTCAAAACAACGCCGGAATTTCCGAAGTACGGATTGAGCGCAAAGCCGACCAAATCGACTTAGAAGTACGCACAGCTAGACCTGGCGTAGTAGTGGGTCGTGGTGGACAAGGTATTGAATCCTTACGTACCGGACTCCAAGGATTGTTGGGTAGTAATCGTCAAATTCGGATCAATGTAGTTGAAGTTCAACGAGTTGATGCTGATGCCTACCTAATTGCTGAATATATTGCTCAACAATTGGAACGTCGGGTTTCCTTTCGGCGGGTAGTGCGGCAATCGATTCAACGCGCCCAACGCGCTGGCGTCCAAGGTATTAAAATCCAAGTTAGCGGTCGGCTCAATGGTGCGGAAATTGCCCGGACAGAGTGGACTCGTGAAGGGAGAGTACCTTTACATACCTTACGGGCTGACATTGACTACTCTTATTGCACCGCAAAAACTGTTTACGGCATTTTGGGTATCAAAGTATGGGTGTTTAAGGGAGAAATTATTCCTGGACAGGAACCAGATCCGCTACCACCCGCAAGCCGCGATCGCGAACGTGATCCCCGCGATCGCGATCGGGAACCCCGTCGCCGTCAACAACAACGTCGTCGCCAGCAATTTGAAGACCGCTCAAATGAAGGATAAATCGTCATTAGTCATTAGTAAATGGCAGATGGCAGATGGCAAATGACAAATGACAAATGACAAACCATGTTAAGCCCTAGAAGAACTAAATTCCGCAAACAACAGCGGGGACGGATGGAAGGACTAGCCACCCGTGGTAGTACCCTCAACTTCGGTGATTTTGCACTCCAAGCACAAGAACCTGCTTGGATTACCTCGCGTCAAATCGAGGCTTCCCGTCGGGCAATGACTCGTTATATTCGTCGGGGTGGACAAATCTGGATTCGGATTTTCCCTGATAAACCTGTAACCATGCGTCCTGCTGAAACCCGGATGGGTTCCGGTAAAGGTAATCCAGAGTTTTGGGTAGCTGTAGTCAAGCCAGGACGAATTTTGTTTGAAATTGGTGGAGTTTCTGAAGAAATCGCTCGTGAAGCGATGCGTTTGGCTTCATTTAAACTGCCCATCAAAACTAAGTTTATTGTGCGCTCTCAACCACAGGAGCAGGAGTAGCTTATGCCTCTTCCCAAGATTTCAGAAGCTAGAGAATTAAGCGACGAGAAGCTCTCTGATGAAATTGTCGCGATCAAAAGACAACTATTTCAGTTGCGCTTGCAAAAAGCCACCAGACAACTAGAAAAGCCCCACCAGTTTCGACAATTGCGCCACCGCCTAGCCCAATTGCTGACGCTAGAAACAGAACGCAAACGGGCAGCAAGTCAATCGGCTAAAGAAGCAAAGTAGGAGATTATGGCAGTTAAAGAACGAGTTGGCTTGGTAGTGAGCGATAAAATGCAAAAAACTGTGGTAGTCGCCATAGAAAACCGCGCTCCTCACCCCAAGTACGGCAAGATTGTGGTTAACACCCAACGATATAAAGTTCACGACGAAGAAAATCAGTGTAAAGTAGGCGATCGCGTTCGCATTCAGGAAACTAGACCCCTGAGTAAAACCAAGCGCTGGAAAATCACAGAAGTCCTGAACGTCAAGCCTACTTAAACCTCATCGTTGTTAGCAACTAACAACATTACAAGGGAGAATAATTGTGATTCAACCCCAGACTTACCTGAATGTCGCAGATAATAGCGGCGCCCGCAAACTGATGTGCATCCGCATCTTAGGCGGAGGCAACCGCCGTTATGGTTTTATTGGCGATAAAATTATCGCAGTTGTCAAAGATGCTACACCTAACATGGCTGTAAAAAAGTCTGATGTCGTGGAAGCAGTAATTGTCAGGACTCGGAAAGCTGTAAATCGTGACAGCGGCATGAGTATTCGCTTTGATGATAACGCCGCTGTAATCATCAACAAAGATGGTAATCCTAGAGGCACACGGGTTTTTGGCCCAGTTGCACGGGAACTGCGCGATAAAAACTTTACTAAAATTGTTTCTCTGGCTCCGGAGGTGCTTTAATGGCAACCAAACAGGGTACGCCCAAAGTATTCCACAAAATGCACGTCAAAACTGGCGACACCGTACAAGTGATTGCTGGCAAAGACAAAGGAAAAGTTGGTGAAATTATCCAGGCACTTCCCCAACTGAGTAAAGTCATCGTCAAGGGTGTCAACATTAAAACCAAGCACGTCAAACCTCAGCAAGAAGGGGAATCAGGGCGAATTATTACCCAAGAATTCCCAATTCATAGCTCCAACGTGATGCTTTATTCCACCAAGCAAAACGTTGCCAGTCGTGTTGGTTACACCTTTACCTCAGAAGGCAAAAAGGTCAGAAAACTCAAGAAAACTGGCGAAATTCTAGATAAATAGTCATTAGTCATTGGTCATTAGTCATTAGTTATTAGTAAAAAGACAAATAACAAAAGACAAAGGACAAATAACAAAGGACAATAAAAGTTCCCTGACCAAGCCCAGGGATATCAGGACAAAAAACTATGCCGACAACAAGACTCAAAACCTTATATCAAGAGACAATCGTCCCCAAACTGATTAATCAGTTTCAATATACCAACGTTCATCAAGTACCGAAGTTGGTAAAGGTTACGATTAACCGGGGTTTGGGTGAAGCAGCTCAAAATGCGAAGTCTCTAGAGGCATCCATTAACGAAATTGCCCTGGTAACAGGTCAAAAACCAGTGGTGACACGGGCGAAAAAGGCGATCGCTGGCTTTAAGATTCGTCAAGGGATGCCTGTGGGGATCATGGTTACTCTCAGAGCCGAACGGATGTATGCCTTTTTCGATCGGTTAGTTAGCCTGTCACTACCCAGAATTCGAGATTTTCGCGGTGTTAGCCCTAAAAGCTTTGACGGACGCGGTAACTATACTCTGGGCGTGAGAGAACAGCTAATTTTTCCAGAAGTCGAATACGACAGCATCGATCAAGTGCGTGGGATGGATATTTCCATCATCACCACAGCAAAAAACGACGAAGAGGGACGCGCCTTACTTAAAGAATTAGGAATGCCCTTTCGCGATCAGTAAGTTCATCTATAGAGGGAACGATGGCGGCTAACGACACAATTGCAGATATGCTGACGCGCATCCGCAATGCCAACCTGGCGCGGCATCAAACTACACAAGTGCCAGCGACAAAATTGACCCGAAGCATTGCCAAAGTGCTACGGGAGGAAGGCTTTATTGCTGAAATCGAAGAAGCAGAAGAAGGGGTAAAACGCAATCTGGTGATTTCCCTAAAATACAAGGGAAAAAACCGTCAGCCTCTGATCACCGCCTTAAAGCGGGTCAGTAAGCCTGGCTTACGTGTTTATTCAAATCGAAAAGAATTACCAAGGGTACTAGGCGGCATTGGCATTGCCATTATTTCTACATCCAGTGGCATTATGACTGACCGCGAAGCGCGACGTCAGAACTTGGGTGGCGAAGTACTTTGTTACGTTTGGTAGTCATTGGTCATTAGTCATTTGTCATTAGTGAAAGACAAAGGACAAAAGGCAAAGGACAAATAACAAAGGACAAAAAGTCATGTCTCGTATTGGTAAACGTCCAATTACTATTCCCGCCAAAGTTCAAGTGGCGATCGATGGTACAAATATTGTGGTGAAAGGCCCGAAAGGAGAACTTTCTCGCACTCTCAGAGATAATGTCTCACTCTCTCAAGAGGGGGAAATATTACACGTAAATCGTCGGGATGAAACTCGTACCTCAAAGCAGCTACACGGCTTGAGCCGTACTTTAGTTGCCAACATGGTCGAGGGAGTTTCCCAAGGTTTTCAGCGCCGTTTGGAAATTCAAGGTGTTGGTTACAGGGCACAACTTCAAGGGCGTAACCTAGTTTTGAATATGGGTTACAGCCATCAAGTGCAAATTGAACCACCAGATGGAATTCAGTTTGCCGTAGAAGGTACCACTAACGTCATTGTCAGTGGCTATGACAAAGAAATCGTCGGTAACACAGCCGCCAAAATTCGTGCCGTTCGTCCACCAGAACCTTACAAAGGTAAAGGCATTCGCTATGCCGGTGAAGTGGTAAGACGGAAAGCTGGTAAGACTGGTAAGGGTGGTAAGAAGTAGAAATGAAACTTACTCGTAGAGAATCAAAAAACCGTCGTCATCGACGCGTTCGTGGCAAAGTTATTGGCTCCCCAGAACGTCCGCGTTTAGCGGTATTCCGTTCTAATGAGCATATTTATGCCCAGCTGATTGATGATACTCAGCATCAAACCATCGTGGCTGCATCGACCGTAGAACCAGAGTTGAAATCTAGTTTAGCGTCATGTGCAAACCGCGATGCATCGGTACAAGTTGGTAAGTTGATCGCAGTGCGATCGCTAGAAAAAGGCATCACCAAAGTAGTCTTTGATCGCGGTGGTAACTTATATCATGGTCGTGTCAAAGCACTAGCTGATGCAGCACGCGAAGCTGGTTTAGATTTCTAAAGTCATTAGTCATTAGTTATTGGACAAATGACAAAGGACAAATGACAACTGACAACTGACGTTCACCAGAGCATAAATTATGGCAACAGAGCGTAAAAGTAGAACAAAGCGTGCCAAAAAAGAAGAAACCACTTGGCAAGAGCGGGTTATCCAAATCCGCCGCGTAAGTAAAGTGGTCAAAGGTGGTAAAAAACTCAGCTTCCGAGCGATCGTTGTCGTTGGTAACGAACGCGGTCAGGTTGGAGTTGGAGTAGGCAAAGCTTCAGATGTAATAGGTGCCGTTAAAAAAGGCGTAGCCGACGGCAAAAAACACCTTATTGATATCCCAATCACCAAATCCAACTCCATCCCCCATCCCATTGATGGCGTCGGTGGCGGTGCGAAAGTGATGATGCGCCCAGCCTCACCTGGTACTGGGGTAATTGCGGGTGGTGCTGTGCGAACTGTGTTGGAATTGGCAGGAGTTCGTAACGTTTTAGCCAAGCAACTAGGCTCCAACAATCCACTCAATAATGCTAGAGCCGCAGTTAATGCCTTATCTACACTGCGTACCCTTTCTGAAGTCGCCGAAGATCGCGGTATTCCTATTCAAAATCTCTACATCTAATTTAGTCATTAGTCATTGGTCATTAGTCATTAGTGAATAACAAAGGACAAATGACAAATGACAAACGCCCCTACGGGTTCGCCAGTTACTCATGGGGGAGACCCCCAAGACCGCACTGGCTCACAAATGACAAACGACAAATGAGAACTTGATAACTTATGAGACTCCATGATGTTAAGCCGCAAAAAGGCTCAAAGAAACGCAAGAAGCGTGTAGCTAGAGGTATTTCTGCCGGTCAAGGCGCTAGTGCTGGTCTAGGTATGCGGGGTCAAAAATCTCGTTCTGGTAGTGGTACCCGACCAGGTTTTGAAGGTGGTCAACAGCCATTGTACCGCCGCTTACCTAAGCTGAAGGGCTTTCCGATTATTAATCAGAAGATTTACACTACGATTAATGTAGAGAAGCTAGCCTCCCTTCCCGCGAATACGGAAGTAACTTTGACCTCATTGAAAGCCGCAGGTATCCTGACTGCTGTCAAAGGGCCATTGAAAGTTTTAGGTAACGGGGAATTGAGCATTCCGCTCAAAGTACAAGCGGCAGCTTTTACAGGTTCAGCTCGTAGCAAAATTGAGGCAGCTGGTGGTAGTTGTGAAGTCTTATGAGTGAGCCGGAACAGCGCACTTAAATGTAAGCCAACTCGCTGCCAGTGCTTGGTTCACTATAAAGGTAGCACTCTATGATCAGTCGAGATAAAGCCCCAACGGCTCAAGAAACTTTTATGCAGATGGCACAGGCAGCTGGCCTTAGAGGTAGGCTGCTTGTCACCGTCGGTATTTTAATTTTGGTTCGCCTGGGTATTTTCTTACCCGTGCCAGGGATTGATAGACCGAGATTTGCTGAAGCCATATCGGGCAGTAATTCCATATTTGGCTTATTGGATATATTTTCTGGGCGAGGACTTTCGACTTTAGGAGTCTTTGCTTTAGGAATTCTGCCCTTCATTAATGCGTCTATTATCATCCAATTGCTCACTGCGGCGATTCCATCTTTAGAAAATTTACAGAAAAATGAAGGGGAAGCCGGTCGGCGAAAAATATCGCAAATTACCCGATATGTAACTGTAGTTTGGGCAATTCTTCAAAGTACAGCTTTTTCGGCATTATTCCTCCAGCAATTCGCCTTAAAGCCAGGGCCAATCTTCGTAGCTGAAACTGCGATCGCTCTGACTGCTGGTTCGATGTTCGTCATGTGGGCATCAGAACTAATTACAGAACGGGGTATTGGGAACGGAGCATCATTGTTGATTTTTGTCAACATTGTTGCGTCATTACCAAAAGCTTTGGGTGATACCATCGACTTGGTGCAAGTCGGCGGTAGGGAAGCAGTTGGTCGGGTGATCGTGTTGATCTTAGTTTTCCTCGCAACAATTGTTGGTATTGTGATTGTTCAAGAAGGAATGCGACGCATCCCAATTATTTCAGCTCGTCGCCAAGTAGGTCGAAGAGTTTTGGCAGAGCAGCGTAGTTATCTGCCACTGCGGCTAAATCAAGGCGGCGTAATGCCAATTATTTTTGCTGCTGCCATCCTCAGTTTGCCACTGCTGATCGCCAATTTTACTAAAAATGCCGATTTGGCGAATATAGTTAACACTTATTTGAGTCCAAGCGGTTCTAGCTCCTGGGTCTATGCCTTGGTCTACATGGTTTCCATTGTTTTCTTCAGCTACTTCTATTCTTCGTTGATTCTCAACCCGGTAGATGTGGCGCAGAACTTGAAGAAAATGGGTTCTAGTATTCCTGGAATTCGTCCCGGCAAGGCAACTAGCGAGTATATCGAACGCGTGTCCAACCGACTAACTTTTTTGGGTGCGATCTTTTTGGGCTTCGTTGCTATTATCCCCACTGCCGTAGAAAGCGCTTTGAATGTGAAAACTTTCCGGGGAATAGGTGCAACCTCGTTGTTAATTTTAGTTGGTGTGGCAATTGAGACAGCCAAACAAGTCCAAACTTATGTCATCTCTCAGCGCTATGAAGGAATGGTGAAATAATAGTGACGCGATTAATCTTCTTGGGGCCACCTGGAGCAGGTAAAGGAACACAAGCTCAAACCTTGGCTGAACATTTGAATATTCCCCATATTTCTACTGGTGAAATATTAAGACAAGCCATGAAAGAGCAGACTCCTTTAGGAATCAAAGCTCAAGGTTATGTTGATAGCGGCGAGTTAGTACCCGACCAGCTAGTGGAGGACTTGGTACAGGAGCGCCTCGATCAACCAGATGCTAAAAATGGTTGGATTCTAGATGGATTTCCCCGAAAAGTGACCCAAGCAGCTTTTCTGGAGAAGTTACTGGAAGCAATACATCAAGGTGGCGAAAGGGTAGTCAATTTAGATGCACCAGATGAAATTGTCATCGCACGTTTGCTAGCTAGAGGACGAAAAGATGATACCGAAGAGGTGATTCGTCGTCGTTTAGAAGTGTACCGCGCTGAAACTGCACCTTTAATTGATTATTACGGCGATCGCAAAAAACTCCTAACAGTCAATGGCAATCAGTCCCAAGAAGATGTCACTAGTGAGCTACAAAAGGTAATCGCTTCGTGAAAAGAAGGGGAATAGAGAGTATAGAATTCCCTATTCCCCACTTCCCCTCCCAAGAAAAAGATCAATTTTAGCTAAGATATATTAATAAACTGTTGATATATTTCTTAAAATGTGTTTCTTTGCAGATGAAGCGCTGCAACTGAACACGAAATTGTTGAGTTGAGGAAAAAACAAATTGTCTAAGCAAGATTTGATTGAAATGGAAGGCACGGTTACAGAGTCCTTGCCCAATGCGATGTTTCGCGTTGACTTGGACAATGGCTTTAACGTGCTAGCACACATTTCCGGCAAGATTCGCCGAAATTATATCAAGATTTTGCCCGGCGATCGCGTCAAGGTGGAGTTAACCCCCTACGACTTGACCAAAGGCAGAATTACCTATCGACTACGCAAGAAGTAACTAGTAACTATATGTAGAGAATCTTACCATAAAACCATTTTTTTGACTGTTTATTAGTCATTTAACTGGATTAATTTCCCTAGAAATGCTATAATTTTATATTTGGAGTCAAAAAATAAAAGGCATGAAAGTTAGAGCCTCAGTCAAGAAAATTTGTGAAAAATGTAACGTGATCAAACGTCGTGGTCGCGTCATGGTGATTTGCGTGAACCCCAAGCATAAACAACGTCAAGGATAACGCTCTTACCAACAGAGCTAGTTGTAACACGCATATCATCATTAAAACGAAAAGACGCGATCAATCACGTTTTTCCAACCAACAGTAATTGCGACAACAATAGGGAGAGTTCATTGTGGCACGTATTGCCGGAGTAGACCTTCCACGCGATAAGCGCGTCGAGATCGGTCTGACTTATATCTACGGAATTGGGTTATCACGCGCTCAAGAAATTATAGCGGCAACTGGTGTGAACCCAGACATCCGCGTTAAGGACTTAAGTGATGCCGATGTAACAGCCCTACGAGGGGAAATAGAAAGCAACTATCAAGTTGAAGGCGACTTGCGGCGCTTGGAGTCTTTGAACATCAAGCGCTTAGTTGACATTGGTACCTACAGAGGCCGTCGTCATCGCATGGGCTTACCAGTTAGAGGACAAAGAACTCGCACCAATGCCAGAACCCGTCGAGGCAGAAGGCAGACAGTGGCTGGGAAGAAGAAGGCTCCAGGGAAATAATTTTGCAACGCTTGTTAATCCGAGCAAGTTTTACCTTAAATCAACTAAACAAGTATGGCGAGACAACCAACTAAAAAATCCGGGAGCAAGAAGCAGAAACGGAATGTACCCAGTGGGATGGCCTACATCCAGTCTACTTTCAACAATAGCATTGTCACCATTACCGATCAAAACGGAGATGTCATCTCCTGGGCCAGCGCTGGTTCTAGCGGTTTTAAGGGAGCAAAAAAGGGAACTCCCTTTGCAGCGCAAACCGCTGCTGAAAGTGCAGCCCGTCGAGCTATCGATCAAGGAATGCGCCAAATTGAAGTAATGGTCAGTGGCCCAGGAGCAGGTAGAGAAACCGCTATCCGGGCACTTCAAGGAGCAGGACTGGAAATTACACTGATTCGGGATATTACCCCCATTCCTCACAATGGTTGTCGTCCACCCAAGCGCCGTCGAGTTTAAATACCAAAACTTGGGCAGTGAGGACGAAAAGTTACAGCCAACAATGACCGCTTGAGCGTCTAACGTTCAAACTGTCATTAAGTTAAAGCTTGGGCGACCAGAAGCGTGTCAGATTTTCCCGCCGGGAAAGCTGTTAAGCTTCAGGCTACCCAAAATATTATTAGCGCCTGCAAGCTGAATGGGAGTGTCAAACTATACCGTAATTTTATACTAATAGTTTGATAGACCTAATAATCTACAGGACATAAATTCAATTCTGGAGGCAATTGATTTGTCTGCTAGCAGCACCTTAGAAAAAGGGAGGCTCATCCGTGGCGCAGTTTCAAATTGAATGTGTAGAGTCGAATACCGAAGAAAGTCGGAACCATTACAGTAAATTTGTTTTGGAACCTCTAGAACGCGGTCAAGGAACAACTGTTGGCAACGCACTGCGGCGGGTTTTACTATCTAATTTAGAAGGTACAGCAGTTACAGCAGTGCGGATTGCGGGCGTTTCACACGAGTTTGCTACAGTTCCGGGCGTGCGGGAAGATGTGCTGGAAATCCTCATGAAAATGAAGGAAGTTATCCTCAAAAACTATTCTTCGCAGCCTCAGATTGGAAGATTACTCGTTACCGGGCCAACAACAATCACTGCGGCGCATTTTGATTTGCCCAGTGAAGTAGAAGTCATCGATCCGACCCAGTATGTAGCCACCATTGCTGAGGGTGGAAAACTGGAAATGGAATTTCGGATCGAGAAAGGCAAAGGCTATCGTACTGTAGAGCGAGGACGTGAGGAAGCCACATCGTTGGATTTTCTGCAAATCGACTCGATATTTATGCCGGTGCGAAAAGTCAACTACAGTGTTGAAGAATCTCGTGGAGAAGGCTTGATTCCAAAAGACCGACTACTGTTGGAAGTTTGGACAAATGGCAGTATTTCCCCTCAAGAAGCACTATCTTCGGCCGCTGCGATCTTGGTAGATTTATTCAACCCGTTGAAAGACATCTCCCTAGAACCAACAGATACAGGTTCCGATATTCCAGACGATCCAACTGCCCAGATCCCCATCGAAGAGTTGCAACTTTCTGTGCGGGCATACAACTGTCTCAAACGGGCACAAGTTAACTCTGTGGCAGATTTGTTGGATTATACCCAAGAAGACCTCTTAGAAATTAAGAACTTTGGGCAGAAGTCAGCAGAAGAAGTCGTGGAAGCTTTGCAACGACGCTTGGGCATCACACTGCCAATGGAAAGAGGCTCTAAACACCCTTAAGAAAAACCTTCATAATTCATAGTGCATAATTATGCGTCACCGTTGTCGCGTCAAAAAACTCAGTAAACCAGCCGATCAACGCCGTGCTTTACTGCGATCGCTCGCCACCGAGCTGATCCGTCATGGTAAGATCACCACCACTTTAATTAGAGCGAAAGTTCTCAGAAGTGAAGTGGAGAAAATGATTACCCTAGCCAAAAATGGCTCCTTGTCAGCACGTCGGGAAGCTCTTGGCTATATCTTCGACAAACAACTGGTTCACGCTCTATTTGAGCAAGCTCCAACTCGATATGGCGATCGCCAGGGCGGTTATACCCGCATCCTGCGTACCGTACCGCGTCGGGGTGATAATGCAAAAATGGCAATAATTGAATTGGTTTAAGTCATTGGTCATTCGTCATTAGTCATTAGTCATTGGTCATTAGTGAATAACAAAGGACAAGTGACATAGACGCCCGGAGGGCGGCTTCCCGAAGGGTAGGACAAATGACAAAAGACAAAGGACAAAATCTGTATGTTAGAAAGCCACCAGCCTACACAAACTCATCGAGTAGCCTTGGTAATCCAATACCTGGGCACTCATTTTCATGGCTGGCAACGGCAAAAACAACACCGGACAGTTCAAGAAGAGATTGAAATTGCGATCGCTACTATTCTTGGGCATCATGTAACATTACACGGTGCTGGGCGAACCGATTCTGGAGTTCACGCTGCTGCTCAAGTAGCCCATTTTGAAGCAACAGGTTTCATTCCGCCTCACAAGTGGGCAACAATCCTCAACAGCTACCTGCCGCCAGATATATTAATCAGGGCTTCAGCTAGTGTCGATAACCGTTGGCACGCTCGCTTTAGTGCAGTCTATCGACGGTATCGCTACACAATATATACTGAAGATCGGCTTAACTTGTTTGTAAGACCCTTCAGTTGGCATTATTATTATGCACCCCTGGATGAATCTTTAATCCAAGCTGCCTTGAAACCTCTCTTGGGAAAGCATCACTTAGCTGCTTTTCACCGTGCAGGCTCAAAGCGATCGCATTCCTGGGTAGAGGTGCAAGCAGTAGAGTGTCGTCGCAGTGGGCCATTTATCCATATTGAAATACAGGCAGATGGATTTTTGTATGGCATGGTACGGCTGTTGGTAGGGATGCTGGTAGAAGTAGGTTCTGGACAACGAACACTTTCTAGCTTCACCGAACTCTGGAAAGAAGAACGCCGGGAAGAAGTGAAATATGCCGCACCGCCTCAAGGCTTGTGCTTGTTGCGAGTCGGCTATCCCGATTTTCCCTTTCCAAAAGAGATTTGGTACGACACCTTGCCAAAGTTCGTCACTAGTCAAGAGTCATTAGTCATTGGTCAGTAGAGACGCGATTAATCGCGTCTCTACAAAGGTCATTAGTGAATAACAAAGGACAACTGACAAATGACAAAAGACAAATGACTAATGACAAATTAAAAATGACAAAGGACAAATGACAAATGACAACAGTTAAAACATACCTTCCTTCTCAAGCAACCCTTGAGCGTGAGTGGTACATAGTAGATGCCACCGATAAACGTCTCGGTCGCCTCGCCAGCGAAATCGCTCAGGTATTGAGAGGCAAAAAGAAACCCGAATATACACCTCATCTAGATACAGGTGACTTCGTAATCGTCATCAATGCCGAGAAAGTAGCAGTCACAGGCAAAAAGCGTACTCAAAAGCTTTACCGCCGCCATTCTGGTCGTCCCGGTGGGATGAAAACGGAAACTTTCGCTAAACTGCAAGACCGCATACCAGAGCGGATTTTAGAACAAGCTGTTAAAGGTATGCTACCTAAAAATAGCCTGGGTAAGCAGTTGTTCACCAAGCTGAAGGTTTACGCTGGGCCTACGCATCCCCATGATGCTCAAAAACCCAAAGAACTAAAAGTTAGTACAATTCCTGGAGAAGAAAATTAATGGTAGTAGCAGATGCTAATAGCGGTCGCGCCGTATACTGGGGTACTGGCCGTCGTAAGAATGCAGTAGCAAGGGTACGCTTGGTTCCAGGTACCGGTCAACTGACTGTGAACGGTAAAGATGGAAATTTGTATTTCCAATTTAACCCCAACTACCTAGGAGTGATTAAAGCACCCCTGGAAACTCTGGGACTAGAAAACGAATATGACATTTTGGTGAAAGCAGAAGGCGGCGGCTTGACCGGACAGGCTGATTCTGTTCGTTTGGGAGTTGCTCGTGCTTTATGCCAACTAGACCCAGACAACCGCCCACCTTTGAAAACCGAAGGTTATTTGACTCGCGATCCGAGAGCAAAAGAGCGGAAGAAATATGGTTTACATAAAGCCCGGAAAGCGCCTCAGTACTCTAAGCGTTAGGGAATTGGGCATTGGGAATTGGGCATGGGGCATTGGTTTTTCCCACTTCCTCATCTCCCCCTACTCCCCACTCCCTAGCTGCAATTGAACGCTGAAAGTTATAATTGATATAGATTCATCACAAAAAGAACAATGGCTAAAGCTGATATTCACCCCAAGTGGTATCCAGATGCTAAAGTTTACTGCAACGGTCAAGTTGTTATGACCATTGGCTCTACCAAGCCAGAATTGCACGTAGATGTTTGGTCTGGAAATCACCCCTTTTACACCGGCACTCAGAAGATTATTGACACTGAGGGTCGAGTAGAGCGCTTCCTCCGCAAGTACGGTATGAGCAGCACTCAAACATCTGGCGACGAACAAGACAAAAAGTAGCGAGTTGGCTCTGCTGTTAACGACGGCCCTGCATCAGCTGGGTCGATTTTCATTTATATGCTCGAGCCAATTTGTTATTTTTTAAGGAGCGATCGCACTCGTCATGGCTGAATCATACTTACTAGACAAACTAAAATCCGTTGAACAAACTTTTAATGAATTAACCCGTCGTCTTGGCGACCCCGATACCGCTAGCAATCCTGATGAGTATCAAGAAATTGCTAAGTCTCGTTCTTCTTTGGAAGAGGTTGTTGATACTTATGAAATTTGGAAAACAGCCCAAGAAGACTTAATTGGAGCGCGTCAGGTTTACAAAGAATCTGCAAGTGACCCAGAGTTGCAAGAAATGGCATCACTGGAAGTAAAAGAACTTGAAGAAAAAATAGAACATTTAGAGTCTCGCTTGAAAGTCTTACTGCTACCACGCGATCCCAATGATGAAAAGAATATCATGTTGGAAATTCGCGCTGGTACTGGTGGCGATGAAGCAAGCATTTGGGCTGGCGATTTGATGCAGATGTACACCCGCTATGCCCAGACTCAAGGTTGGAAAGTTTCTCTAGTGAGCGAATCTCGTGGAGAAATGGGTGGCTGGAAAGAGGTCATTTTAGAAATTAAAGGTAATGACGTTTACAGCCAGCTAAAGTTTGAAGCTGGAGTGCATCGTGTGCAGCGCGTGCCGGCAACTGAATCTGGGGGACGGGTTCATACTTCCACAGCTACCGTGGCGATTATGCCAGAGGTGGATGATGTGGAAATTCACATTGACCCGAAAGATATTGAAATGACTACAGCTCGTTCTGGTGGTGCTGGTGGACAAAACGTCAACAAGGTGGAAACAGCCGTTGACTTGATGCACAAACCGACGGGAATACGCATTTTCTGTACAGAAGAACGCAGCCAGTTGCAAAACAAAGAACGGGCGATGCAAATTCTGCGGGCGAAGTTGTATGACATCAAGTTAAGCGAACAACAAGCAGCTGTAACTTCCATGCGGCGATCGCAGGTTGGTACTGGATCGCGATCGGAAAAAATTCGCACCTATAATTATAAAGATAACCGCGCTACCGATCATCGGTTAGGTCAGAATTATTCCCTTACCCCTGTTTTGGATGGTGATTTAGAGACGCTTATCCAATCTTGTATATCTCTAGACCAACAGGAACGGCTGGCGGAGTTAGCGACTTCTGCCGCTAACTAATTTTTGCCCTTAAATATACTGTAAAATCACTTGTTGTTCTGTTGTTTTTAACAGACACAGGTGGTTTTCTAATATCATGTCGAGTGTATCTTTTATTTCACTGGGATAATGGTAATAGGCAAATTCGTACTTCATAACGTAGTTTAGCTTCGCCCATTCCTTTAGGGTTTGACAGATATAAATTAATTTTTCTACTTCCTTTTGCCAACGCGCAAAAATCCGGTAGCTAAAAAAGCTGCTGCATATATTGCCTTTTACATCCCAATAGGAAATACACACTTGATGCTTCAGAAGGTGGATTTTTTTGATTTGCTTAACATCGTAGCCTTTAACTTTTAAAGCTTCTTTGGTTTCTGCCTTAGAAATGTTCCACAGTTCTGGTTTAATTTTATTAGTGGCTATAAGGTTTTTACCTTTGCGGCGATATTGATTAATTTTGCGTGGCTTGCGAAACATGATGCACCTTCGATATTATTTCTTCGCAGCAAAGTTGAGCTACTAGCACAAACGCTGTAGCAAACTAAGTTTTTTGGGTTGATTAAAGATAGATGGGTTATTCTACTAGCTTGATGCCTGTAGTTGCCGATTTACAACCAGAGATATAGTTTAGTACTAAAACACAAGGCTGTCAATATAAAAGTAAACTTGTAATATTGAAAGTAGACTTGTAAATAAAGTTGGCTAGCTATATAAGCAGTGAAGATCGAAAGCAAACAAAAACTGATTGAAATCATTAAACTAGCTCGCGGTTCAATGAGTCAGCGAGCATTTGGTAAGCTTTTGGGGGTATCTGCTACTGCTGTTCAGATGTGGGAAAAAGGTGTGAAGGTGCCAGATACAGAAAATTTGGCTCGAATTGCATCGAAAGCAGGCTACACAATGGAAGAGTTAATCAGCTGCATAGATGGCAAGCCAATTCCAGAAACCTCAGATTTGAGTCTGATTCTGAGACAAATCCAGCACATGCCTTTGGCTCAAGTGGCTCAAATTGTCCAAGCTGCGGCAGAGAGATTGGCGGCTGTGGCTGAAGCATCCGGGGATGAAGCAAAAGCAAGTTGAATATTAAAATAATTCGTAATTCGTAATTCGTAATTCGTAATTCGTAATTCGTAATTAAGTTTTTTAAGGGCGATTTAGCGCAAAATCGGATCAAAGTAGCTTGTGGTTTCTTGCTGTCAAGGTTCAACTCTATGGACAAACCTTTTTTGTATGACCAAGACTTCTATGGCTGGACACAGCAGCAGGCTAAAGCGTTAGAACAGAGGCTAGTTATGGAACTAGACTGGCAACACCTGCAAGAGGAAATTCAAGCTTTGGGCAGACAGGAGTATCGGGAACTCGTGAGTCGTCTGAGTGTATTACTCGGTCATCTCTTGAAGTGGGAGTATCAACCCGAACAACGCTCTCGCAGTTGGTTTTTAACAATTCGAGAACAGCGCCGCGCCATCAATAGGCATTTGCGGCAGAACCATAGCTTAAAGTCTCGAATAGAAGAAGCTTTGTTAGATGGCTTTGAAGCGGGAGTCGATTTGGCGCTTCGAGAAACTAACTTACCATTACGAACTTTTCCAGAGCATTGCCCCTATTTATTTGATGATGCGATCGCAGATAATTTTCTGTGCGATACTCGTCAAGACTGGGAAGGATAATTCCTGCCATTTTTTTACGCTCATTTGTTACTTGGAGACAAGTTATATTTGTCAATAAATAATAGAAACTAGCTTTTCAAAATCTTGGAAATTAAAGCTTTGCCGCATTTTACCATTTCTAAGATAGTTTACCTGATAATCTTGAGATTCAAAGAAAGCACCTAAGACAGGTAATTGTTCACTTTTAAGTCTAAAAATTATTGTATTCAGCTTATATTCACCATACTTTTTAATAAGATAAATAAAACTATCAAAACTTCCATTTACAGCTTTTTCAAATTCTAATATATCCTTCTCTAATTTATTAGAATTTTGTAAAATTAACGGTGGTACATCTTTAAGACTATTGAGATAATTACTCGTAAATACTGCGTCTTTTTTCGTATATGCAATAATTTCATGATAATTGTATAAAATACCTATTTCTGAACCAGATTTTTTTAGGTATCTTTCAATCTGTTCCTCATGATTCTGTAAGTCTTCTTCTTCTCGCTTGACTTCCACAATCATCAGAGGAGGGCGATATGGTTTAAAATATTTATTTTTGATTCACCTGGAGGTCTTACTTTACCTTTTTCGTTAATTAGAGCCTGCCAGAATTTAGAATCTTTGCTTTCACTTTCAGGTGATAGTTTTGTTTTAGCTTTCTCTTGAATTTCTTTTCCTACTTTACTAATAAAATCGTCATACAATGAGTTAAGTTGTATAACTAATTCAGGGATGAATGTCTTTAAAGATTCATTTACAGATGTCAGATCATTCAAGATATTTTCTAATTCCTGCTTTGGTTGTTTGGTAAACTTTTTCAACATTTCATCTTCATTTATTCCCTCAGCAAAAACCCTCATATCATAATATATATCTATATCTTTTGGCTCATAAAAGCCAAAGTTTCTATGAATAGCGTGTTTAGTATTCCATGCTGGATAGAGGTTACGATAATGTTCAACATATTTAGTAACAAAACCTTTATCTAGTTGACCTTTATCTTCATAAAGAAAACTTTGTACTCTTTTACTCAAATCCTCGAAATCTTTTATCTTTTGAATGGCAATTTCAATTGCTTTGATTTCCGATGATGTCAAAGCACCACTGCTTTTTATTTTCGTAAAGCTTTCTTGAATATTCTTGATTTCGTCCAATAAAATATTCCGTCTACCTTCTACTACACCCGCTATAGCTTCGATAAATTTATTTTTATCTGCTTGGACATCTTCTTCACTATAAAGGTCAGTATTTAGTTTGACTATATCATTACGATAGTATCTCAAAGCATCATAGAACAAAATATTTTCCAGAAAAAAATCTAGGTTCAAACGCCTGAATGTAGCTTGAATCTCTTCTTTTCTGATTTGAATTCCTGTATCATAATCGCTATTACATCCATGAACTTGTTCCGGTTCATTTTTGTGAGGTAATACCAAAGTTACAAATCTATGATGAAAATCTTTTGATTTAGATGTAAGATGATAGCCTATTAATTTACTAATATTAGTTTCAGGAGCAGCATTAAAGGGAGTTACAAAGAGACAGATGGTATCCTGATTCTCAATATATTTCTGTAAGTCTTTACGAATTGGATTTTCATCAAGTCCTTTAGTATCTACAACTGAGTCGAACTGAGACAAGTTTGAGCCAGATAAAACATCATAGCTCACATAAAGATATATTTTTCTTGGAATAGCAAACTCTTTTAACTCAACATTATTAATTGCAGCAAAGGTATTTTTTATCCATTCTTGCTCGTTCTTTTGATTGTCAAATTCAATCTTATTATTATTTCTAGATTCAAGTTTTGAATTATTTAAGGCAAGTTTTTTAAACTCATCTAATCCTAACTTATCAAATTCTTCCTTAGCTAGATCAATTTTTTTTACCTCATTATTAATTGTTGGATAGCGTAACTTCATTTCTGTAACATTTCTAATAGCTCTTTCAATTTCTTGAGAAATAATTATCCTTTTATCTGGGTTAGCATTATCTTTGTCTGCAATATAGTCGCAGAATTCAAAAATAAGATTTTCCATCTCATCAACTGTATAAGGCTCTATCTCTATGTAAGTTTTTTCCGAAGATTTGATAATTACTTCACATATAGTAGTTTTCCCTGCTCCAGTTGATAGTAGCTCTTTGGTTTCGATTACATTTCGAGGCTTATTAGCAATAGTTTTGGAAACATTGAAGTCGCTTATTAAATTAAAAAGATGGCAAATAGCTGTCGTCTTTCCTTGACCAATAGTACCTATAAAAGCAATTTTATATTTTTCTATACTAAGAATTTTTTCTATTTCATCTAATCGCTCTAACTTGGATTTCAGGTTATTAATGCAAATATGATTAGGTATATTAATTTCCGAATGGCCTGAAATTTTATTTATTTCCTTACTCAAATCTTGTTTCAATAATGCAATCTCTTCTTGCCACGTTATCGTCAACATACTGTTTATCCTGTTTCGATGCTTAATTACTTGATATTTACAGTATGCCCATTATGGTTGAATATCTAACAATGGCCTCATAACACCACCAACCCTTTCTCTGGTAAGCCTATAGCCAGTTGGTGATGAGCAAGGCGATCGCTAATTTTGGCTGAGTTAGAGGTTCTGGTAGAAATACATAACGGCTGCACAAACTAAGTCCGTCTGCGTGGACTCCAGCAAATTGAAACCCACCTCCGTGGGTTTTGTCTGTATAGCTGCAATTTCTAATCGCCAGTGCTAGGGTATTTTACTGGCAGTTAAGGAATAAATGGTTTTAAAATAGTGCAATCTTAAAATATTTAGGGGTGCAGCTATGTCGCTACGCAATGAGCCTTTAGATTGGCAACTTGAAACGAATAATCCTTATATACCAGTTTATCATCAAGGCAATTTGGTGGGATTTTTTAAACCAGAATATGCCAGTGAAATTATTAAAATTTTAAATGAAGAAGAAGTTTTAAAGAAAGCGCTGAAAATGGCTTGTACTGATTTAATTAAAAAAATCGGCGGTGATACCAGAAAAGTCAATTATTTAATGGAAAAATATGTAAAAACTAGTGAGCGTCCCAAGCATGGAACTAGAGCGATCGCTGTTTTACTTAGTGATAGGCAAAAAGAGCTTGACTTGAGTAACCAGGAGTTTGCTAAGTTCTGTGACACCTTTAAATTATCCCCTACCGAACTGAATAATATTTATGCGGGACAAGCATTTGATGATAGTTTATTAGCACCCCTTTCACGTATATTAGGGATGGCAAAAGAGCAATTGCTGAAAGTGCGAGATGGTTCTGAAGAATCAAGTAACACATGAACAGCAAATCCAAATCTTCAATTGATATAAAATTTTGAAAACAGACATCATTTTTTATCGGCTGTTTCAAGAATTCCCTGATATCTTCTTTGAACTTATTGGTAATCCTCCAGAATCAGCTAGCCTTTATCAATTTTCATCAGTTGAAATCAAACAAACAGCCTTCAGAATAGATGGTGTGTTTCTACCTACACAAGGAAGTGAAAACCAGATTTACTTTGTTGAAGTGCAATTTCAAGCTGATGGGGAAATTTATTCACGGCTAATTGCAGAAATATGTTTATACCTGCGTCAAAATCAACCATCAAATGATTGGGGTGCTGTGATTTTATACCCAAACAAAAATGTAGATACAGGCAATATCAAACATTACCGTGAGTTTTTCACAAGTGGGCGCGTCAGACGGATTTATTTGGATGAATTAGGTGAGGCTGCATCGCTTCCAATTGGCATTGCAACTGCTAAATTAGTAATTGCAACCGACGATATAGCGATCGCACAAGCAAGGGAGTTGATAGACAGAACTAAGTCAGAGATAAACTCACCACCAAAACAGCAGCAATTATTACAATTTATCGAGACTATTTTGGCTTATAAGTTTCCCACAATGAGTAGGGAGGAGATGGAGGAAATGTTTGGATTAAGCGAGTTAAAGCAAACCAGATTTTATCAGGAAGCCTTTCAGGAGGGTGTTGAACAAGGTAAGGTTCAAGGCATCGAACAAGGTAAGGTTCAAGGCATTGAGCAAGGTAAACTCAGAGCAGTACCAGCAATGTTGGCAGCCGGGTTGACTGTAGAACAAGTAGCACAGGCGCTAGATTTGAGTGTCGAACAAGTCAGACAAGCCGCGCAGTAGGATTCTTCTGATCAAGGAGTAGAGGAATTGGTGGACTACAACATAGGAACTATTGACAGTGGAACAAGTGGCTGAGGCATTTGATTTCAGTGTCGAAGAAGTTAGACAAGTAACGCAAAGCCAGCCTTGAGATAGATGTGGTAAATTTTATCCGTGGCTCAAGCCAAATTTGGTTTGCAGCTTCCAGACTTTCTCACGACGAATTTATAGTTAATTTTTGTTAATATTAGAGGCGGTGTTAGTACTTCGTCCTCAACCACCCACTCCCTACCTGAGAGAAACTTAATGCTGCGACTAGAACATATAAGTAAAATTTATCCCACAGGCGAAGTTCTCAAAGACATCAACTGGGAAGTTAAACCAGGCGATCGCATTGGCTTAGTCGGTGTCAACGGTGCTGGAAAATCTACCCAACTCAAAATCATCTCCGGGGAAATTGAACCTACCGCAGGTGAAATTATCCGCCCTAATAGCTTACACATAGCCTACCTCAACCAAGAGTTTGAAGTAGACCCCACCCGCACCGTTAGAGAAGAATTTTGGACTGTCTTCAAAGAAGCCAACGAAGTACAGTTATCTCTGGCGCACATACCACAAGAGATGGAAACGGCTAACCCAGAGGAACTGGATCGACTGATCGACAAGTTGGATCGGTTGCAGCGCAAATTTGAAGCCTTGGATGGCTACAACTTAGATGCACGCATCGGGAAAATCTTACCAGAGATGGGGTTTGGGCTAGAAGATGGCGATCGCCTCGTCAGTGCTTTCAGTGGTGGTTGGCAAATGCGGATGAGTTTAGGTAAAATTCTCCTGCAAAAACCCGACTTGTTGCTGCTGGATGAACCGACTAACCACCTAGATTTAGAAACCATTGAGTGGTTGGAAAATTACCTCAGAGGGCTGATCACGCCGATGGTAATAGTCTCCCATGACCGGGAGTTCCTTGACCGCCTCTGCACCCAAATTGTGGAAACTGAACGTGGCGTTTCCAGTACCTACCTTGGTAACTACTCAGCATATTTGGAACAAAAAGCTGAAAGTCAATCAGCACAACTGAGTGCTTACGAACGCCAACAGAAAGAATTAGAGAAACAGCAAACCTTTGTTGATAGATTCCGCGCCAGTGCTACCCGCAGTACCCAGGCAAAAAGCCGGGAAAAGCAACTCGACAAAATCGAGCGCATTGAAGCACCCATTGCAGGGGTAAGAACTCTGCACTTCCGTTTTCCCCCTGCACCCCGGAGTGGACGTGAGGTAGTAGAAATTAAAGATTTAACTCATCTTTATGGTGATAAAATCTTGTTTTTGGCAGCAAATCTGCTAATTGAAAGGGGCGATCGCATTGCTTTTCTTGGCCCCAACGGTGCTGGAAAATCCACCCTTCTGCGTGTAATTATGGGGATGGAACCACCCACAGAAGGTAGTGTTCAATTAGGCGATCATAATGTTATTCCCGGTTACTTTGAGCAAAACCAAGCTGAAGCCTTGGACTTGAATAAAACTGTCATGGAAACTATCCATGATGAAGTTCCAGACTGGGATAATCAAGAAGTCCGCACCCTTTTGGGACGTTTCTTATTTACAGGTGATACCGTATTTAAGGCAGTTGGCGCATTAAGTGGAGGAGAAAAAGCTCGTTTGGCGTTGGCAAAAATGCTCCTACGTCCCGCGAACTTACTAATTCTAGATGAGCCGACAAACCACCTAGATATTCCAGCGAAGGAAATGCTGGAAGAAGCGCTCAAAAATTATGATGGCACGGCAATTGTAGTATCTCATGACCGCTACTTTATTTCTCAAGTAGCTAACAAAATCGTCGAAATTCGTGATGGTGAATTCCGCGTCTACTTAGGAGACTATCATTACTATCTCCAGAAAATTGCCGAAGAAAAAGAACAAGCAAAGTTAGCTGCAATAGAAGCCCAAAAAGCGGCTAAGAAAGCTGCAAAAGCTTCCACAAAAAGGAAATAAAGGATTGGATAACACCTTAGTAGTAGTGCTAAAACTCTACTACTAAGTAATCACTCCTTATTAGCGTTCAAAAAAATTACAGAAAAACTACTAAAAGTTAAAAACTATTTCAAAAAACTGCAAGTCCTTCGTAAAAGAAGTTAATAAGCAAAAATTCACTTGCGGCGTGGATTAGCAGTGGTATCATTCGGGTATTACAAAAAGTAAAGGGCAATTTTACTATGACCAAAGCACCTGTTGCTCCTGTGGTGCTAGTCATTTTAGACGGATGGGGCTACTGCGAAGAAACGCGAGGAAACGCCATTACTGCTGCTAAAACTCCCATCGTGGACAGTTTATGGGCCGCTTACCCGCATACCCTCATCCACACATCAGGAAAAGCCGTAGGGTTGCCAGAGGGTCAAATGGGCAACTCGGAAGTTGGTCATTTGAACATTGGTGCTGGACGAGTGGTACCGCAAGAACTTGTACGCATCTCTGATGCGGTCGAAGACGGTTCTATTGCCTTAAATCCAGCACTCGTCAAAATTTGCCAGGAAGTTCGCTCTCGGAATAGCAAGCTGCATCTAGTAGGGCTTTGTTCTGAGGGAGGGGTACATTCGCATATCACCCATCTATTCGGACTACTTGACTTAGCCAAAGACCAGCAAATTCCAGAAGTTTGTATCCACGCTATCACTGATGGTCGTGACACCGCCCCAACAGAAGGGGTAAAAGCGATCGCGCTGCTACAAGATTATATAGACCGCGCAGGAATTGGGCGCATAGTCACTCTCAGCGGTCGCTACTACGCGATGGATCGCGATCACCGCTGGGATCGGGTTAAACGCGCCTATGACGTGATGACCCAAGATGGTGTGGGTAGCGATCGCACGGCTGTGGAAATCTTGCAAGCATCTTACGCCGAAGGGGTAAAAGATGAATTTGTCAACCCAATCCGAATTGCACCCGGCGCAATAGAACCAGGGGATGGGGTGATATTTTTCAACTTCCGCCCCGATCGCTCCAGACAATTAACTCAAGCTTTGGTTAGTCCCACTTTTAACGGTTTTGAAAGACAGCAAATCACACCCCTGTCTTTTGTCACCTTTACGCAGTACGATTCAGACCTACCCGTGGCTGTAGCCTTTGAGCCTCAGAATCTCAGTAACATTCTGGGAGAAGTCATAGCCAATCATAGTTTGAATCAGTTCCGCACCGCTGAAACCGAAAAATACGCCCACGTCACCTATTTCTTTAATGGGGGTCTGGAGGAACCTTTTGTCGGAGAAGATCGGGAACTGGTAAGCAGCCCGATGGTAGCGACTTACGATCATGCCCCAGCGATGTCAGCAGTAGCAGTTACAGATGTTGCAATCGCTGCGATTCAAAAGGGTGCGTATTCCTTAGTTGTGATTAACTATGCTAACCCAGACATGGTAGGGCATACTGGTCAAATCGACGCTACCATTACAGCAATTGAAACAGTCGATCGCTGTTTGGGTCGCTTGTTAGAAAGCGTTATCAAAGCCGGTGGTACAACAATTATTACTGCCGATCATGGCAACGCTGAGTATATGCTAGATGAAGGGGGTAATCCCTGGACAGCTCATACTACTAACCCAGTCCCCTTCATCTTGGTGGAAGGAGAGAAAGTCAAAATCCCTGGATATGGTACAAATGTCGAACTGCGAAGCGATGGCAAACTATCCGACATTGCCCCCACAATTCTAGAGATTTTACAGCTGCCTCAGCCACCAGAAATGACCGGGCGATCGCTGCTGAAAACAGCAGAATATGAGCTGCAACGCACTCGCACCCCCGTACAAGTGGGGCTGTAAAAGAGTCCTGAGTCCTGAGTTAGGAGTTCACTAAAAACTCCTAACTCATGAATTCTGAATTCTGTTTTTTGAAACTTTTTATAAATGAGATTCCTACCATGACAGTTAGTAATATCGTGCAAGGCATTTGGGCATTTTCCGCCACTGGTTTGATTATTTTAGTTTTGCTGCATAGCCCTAAAGGTGATGGCGTTGGCGCTATTGGCGGACAAGCCCAGCTATTTAGCAGCACCAAAAGTGCAGAAAACACCTTAAACCGAATTACTTGGGCATTGACAGTAGTTTTTCTCGGTTTAACAGTAGTTTTAAGTGCTGGTTGGCTGCCTAAATAAGGATAGGTAAATGGGGAAAAGAACCCAACACCCGATACTTAACACCCTAATCAATTTAATTTCACGACGGTTAATTACAGCTCTTGCCTTATTTTTTGGCACAGGGCTGTTAATCGTTTTTACTAATATCGAGTCGAGTGATGGGTTTACAATAATACCAGAATATGTATATTCAGATTTAATCATCTCTCTCCCCACTTCCCCAAAACCTCATCCCTTACCGCCCACACTGGCGCAGTGGCAAGATAACACTAACAGTGGTGATTACTTTTCCCAAGTCACAACAACTCAGGTGGGTTATTTAGTCTGGTCACAATTTCCCATTCGAGTTTGTGTAGAACTACCAAAAGCCGTCAGTGAAAAACAAGCTCAAGCATGGGTTAACACTGTCTTGCAGGGTGTACAGGAGTGGAGTACTTATTTACCTTTAACAATAGTCGAACAGCCAGAAATTGCTGATATTACGATTGTACGAAAAGTGCCACCTTTACAAATTTCCCCTGATAGTAATATACCCCGTGCGCGATCGGCACAAACTACTTACGAGTTATACACCAGCAACAAAATTTTATCCCACCGCTTCACCATCTTGCTAAGTCCTACTCAAACAGGTGAATATCTCATTGCAGCGACCCGCCACGAATTTGGTCATGCACTAGGAATTTGGGGTCATAGTCCGCTACAAACTGATGCTTTATACTTTTCTCAAGTTCGTAACCCGTCGCCTATTTCTGCCAGAGATGTAAATACTCTAAAGCGGGTTTATGAACAGCCAACTACTTTGGGATGGTCTTTAGTGAATAATTCAGCGACTTAATTTTATGGTGTTGCTGAGTTAAAATATGAATATGTTTTATATAAAAAATCAAAATTTAAGATTAAGGCAACCAATTTTTATCCAAAATTTGCTCTAAGGAATAAGGACATGATTCAGGTAAGTTGGTTAGCTTTGTTTTAGCTTTAACATAATCTAAGGCATTGCTATAAATTCTGCTGAAATTATCCTCTAAATGTTTGTGTATATTGGTGCTTAAATCTTCATTTATTTGATTACGAAAACTAATAATTTCTGCTGCCCAATGATTAGCATTTCTTGGCTTTTCTAAATCCCAATATTGATAAAGTAATAAATGTCTAATAATCTGTTCTAATAAACTTCTTATTCGCCTTTTTTCATTTTTAGCCAAATCTTCCAATTCTTCTATTAAGTTTTCATAGTCAACGTCTGCTAATTGTCGATTTTTGAGACATTTAATAGTCTCCTCTAACCATTGCAGGTAATTGGATTCATATAATGTTTTTATGTCGATGATTGCAGTCATTTTTTGATTTTGTAGCTTTAATTTACTATTATTTATTATTTCATGTTAACTAATTTATTAATTTTTGCTGATAATTGCCCAGAAAAAAAAGATACACAGCACTGATAAGTTAAGTCAGAAGATATCCAGCGACTCCCAGAAGAACAATCAAGCAAAAGTTCTACCCTACCGTCTGTCAGTAATCCAAGTCTCTCGCTGTTCCCCCTGAATCGACTGTACAATTCCAAACCTTTCCTCAATTTTGCGTGGCAGAGTGTGTGTCCCAAAGATGTAAACGCAATCTTCTTCTGGTTGATTTGTCAAAACACGAACTCTGGCTTCGTTATCTTGTAAACGCTCTATGAAAATAGATGCACAAATTTCAACATCTTCAGGAATCTCATATACTTCCTTTGAAAAGGTGAATCTCTTCTCCAAACTATTTGCAATTTGGTCAATAACGTTTTGTTCGGGCAACGGATTTGTGAAGCAATAAACGTATGTTCGGCAGCACTTTCCATGTTCTAGCTGCTCTAAGTCAGGTATATTTTTCAACTTTATCTGACTTGCATCATACTTCATTTCGTTAACTCTAGATAGCCTTGTAAAACCGGTAAGAGAATTGTTAGTTAGGTATTTGTATTTTACCCGATCGCACTCATTGATTACCATCTGAGAATTTAGAGTGCGATCGCACTTTATTCCCTTTCCTTACGCTCTACGACTTAGTGGTAGAGGTCGCTGTGCTAAAACTCCTTTATAAAGTTCTTCCAACAGACTAATATTTTTACTAAGGGTATAGCGGTCTAATACACGCTGTCTAGCTTTTTGCCCCAGTAGGGTTGTTAACTCTGGATGGTCTTGTAACACTGGCAAGAGCGTTTTCAATTGCGATCGCGCTGTTTTGGTACTAATAACGACACCTGCGCCCTTTTCCAATACTTCTCCATCTGCACCCACATCTGTTGCTAAACAAGCCAACCCACACGCCATTCCTTCTAACAAAGACAGGGACAAACCCTCTACTAATGAAGGCAAAACAAATACATCTGCGCCCCGCAAAATTTCGATGCGTCGGTCTTCATCAGCGACAAATCCCAACCAGATAATGCCGTATTCTGAACCAAAAAACGGCTCTAAGGAAGACTTCAAAGGGCCGTCACCAACAATTAGCAACTTACTACCAGGCTCCATTACCGACTGCTTCCAAGCTCGCAGGAGGGCTTCAACATTTTTCTCTGGCGCTATTCTACCCTGATAGACAAACAAGCGATCGGCTTTAAATTCTGCTTTAATTTGAGAAAATCCTGGAGAATACTTAGCGGTATCAACACCATTGGGAATTACAGCAATATTTTCTTCCCGCACGCCCATCCCTGCTAATAATTCTCGCTGAATTTGGGAAAATACAATCACGCGATCGTAGTTAACTAAAAAAGGCGCGTAGAGCTGATAAGCCAAAAGTTGTGTTCCCGATACCAGCTTTGCTCCCTTGCCAGCAAACGGTGTGTGAAAAGTGGCAACTAAGGGCAACCTCAGTTCTTCACAGATTTCTGGGAGAAAAAAGTCTAGAGGAGATAAGGTCAAGGAAGCATGGACTACATCTGGTTTGATTTCCCGCAGTGAATCGGTTAAAACTTTGGTGGCTTTAAAAGTGGGAATCGTGTAAACCTGGGACTTGTAAATGAAAGGTAGGGAAACCTCTCGAAGATTTGGCCAATTATCAGGTTCAGAATCTTCCTGGGCGAAGTGAAGAAAGCTAACTTGATGTCCCCTATCTAGCAAGGCATTTGTAATTTCTCGACTGTAGGTAACATTGCCGCAAAAGGGTGATTTTTTTCCAATCCAGGCTATACGCATTCTTTATTTAGCTGTAAGAAAAGCGGGTTTAATGTATTACTTGTGTGTCCTTTGTGATTTTTCTTTTATCTAGCTATACTTGCTGGTTTTTTTATTTATTAAAAATTCCCACAACTTTCTACTAGTTTAAAAAGCTTGTTGTCAGCTAATTAAACCAGTGAATTGATGGCTTTATTTATTTTAGTTATAAGTTGTTAATTTCTGATATTTCAACAACTTATTCCGACTAATGTCAGATTCATATCCGGCAAGTATGTGATAAATTTTCACTGACCACAGTTTACCATGAACGCAAAAGCTTTAAGTAAATATTAATTACCTCAAGGTAATGAATAATAACTCCTGTTAGCTGATAACTACTTGTGCGAGTTATACCAGGTTAATATACCTCCTGAAAAGACGATCGCAGCTAATCCCAAAAAAACTACCTGTAATCCCAGAAAGGTTTCTGCGACACCAGCTAATGCTAAAGGTAAGGAGAGGGCAATATTAATTACATTGTTCTGCAAGCCAAAAACTTTACCACGCATTTCTGGAGGTGTTTCTGTTTGGATTGCAGTTTGCATAGGAATTCCCACTAGTGCCCCAAAGATGCCTACTAGCGCTACCAGTAACAAGACGAGCCACAGTTGAGTTGTAAATACTGACAGACCAATCAGTGATGCTGCCATACCCATACAACCACACAGACTTAGCTGAGTATAAGAGAAACGTTGACCAAATTGACCGAGAATTGTTGCTCCACCCGCGATACCAACACCACCAGCTGCTAGTAAAAAGCCGAACTGGGAAGCTTTCATGTTGGGAATTATTTCTGCCATCCGAACGGCTAGAACAGTTAATGCTGCAAAGACAGAAAACAAGATAATTAGCTGAAGCAAAGCATTGCGGACGCGATGATTTGCTTTGAGATAGGCAAAACCGTCTCGTAAGTCAGAAAATACGTGAGGGAATTCTGTATCGGGGTGGTGGTGTTTTTCCTTAGTTGCCAGAAGGAACAAAACTAGTCCAGCGATCGCATAACTGCCACCTACTAAAAGTTCTTTGCCCAAACTACCACTACCACCGATTTGCAGCCAAAGTCCATCAGCGATCGCTAACAAGGGTTCTCCAACGGCAAACCCAACAATCACCGATGCCATCATCGTTGTTGTGTAAAGCGAATTAGCCGAGAGTAAATGCTGTTCTTCTACGATTAAAGGAATTGCCGCCTGTTCTGCCGGGGCAAAAAACTGCGTCAGTGTGGAAACTAAAAAAGTCACACCCAGAACGATCAAAAAACCCACTGGCAACACTCCTATGGGTTTCCAGTCATGAGTCAACCACACCAGGAAGGGAATTGACAAAACTAGGATGCCGCGCCAAATATTCGTTGCTACCAGTACAGCCTTTTTCGACCAGCGATCAACAAACACACCAGCAACGGAACCAAACAATACGGCTGGAATAGTAAAAGCCATCATCAAGACTGATACCCAACCACTAATACTCTGATTACTTCCTTGAAACTGAGTATTAATCAAGGCAATCATCAAGACCAAATAAACTTTATCTGCTAGTTGAGAGAAAACTTGACCGCCCCAAAGAGCCAAGAAATTAGGATTTTTCAATACAGGTAAAAATCCTAGCTGTTTTACATTCCCTGCAATAGCTTCTCCACCTGAAGCAGACCCATCTAATTTTGGTAATTCTTTTTCTGGAATAGTGGCTACTGGCAAATTCTGTCCATTGCTAGCACCGTTACTATCTACCTCAGCAGTGGTTAATTTGTCCTCAGATTGTGTTTCTGATTGGCTTGGAAGATCAGTTTTTGGGATCTCCTCTGTCCAACTTTGATCGTTTTGAGAAACGTCTTTTGGGGACATTTCTTGGCCATTTATTTGACTAGGTGTACACTTGGGAACAGCACTCAAGTGATTCCTGACTGTAGGATCTGATACCCTATTCTGTTTTTTGGCGAGGCTAGGTGACAAAGGCAGGATTTTTTTATCCAAATCAGACGGTTGCATCATGGTTGGCAGCAAAATAAGAGTCGATCAAGGTAGCAGAGCGAATAGGGCGACCTAATTGATACTGAGCATACTGGCGCAAAATCTGCTCAACAGATAACCAGTTATGATCTCTAGCACCATCAATTTGCATTATCTCTGGTTGTGACAGATGTTGAAGCAAAGCTAGTTCCATAGCACCCAAACGACTAGAAATTACAGGTATTTCTTGCCGATGCACAACAACTGTTTGGGTATGGGGCATTGGGCATGGGGCATTGGGCATGGGGAATTGGTTATTAATCTCCCTCTGCCCTTCTTTTCGTAAACGTTCCCTAGCTTCTAAGGAAACCGTTCCACCCGCAGGGATGCTAAATCCTACCTGCCAGTTGGGGTCTGTGAAGTCTGGCTTCAGGGAACGTTGAGATAGACAACAGATTTGCACTTGTGGCGTCAGCCCTGCTAAGGCTAAAAGGTGAAATACACCATGAGCCAGATGAGCTAAAACACCAGATGGATTTGCACTAGACACCGCCTCTAAGCGATGGAGATGTTCATTGAACAAATCATAAAGTTCTTCTTGGGGTTGTTCGCTCAAAGCTTCACACAGAACTATTTCTGCTAAATATTGACTGGCAGCCAGTTTTCCCAAATCTTTAGCTAAACCAGGATAAGTTTTTAATGTCTGTGCTTGAGTAATTTTATCAAGCGATCGCCCTTTGGCAATCAATAGTTCATTCACAACGAACATTCCACTCCTACCGCCCAGGCTGGAGTTGTGCTTACGTGACCCTGGAGCCACGGCTCGAATTAGACCGAATTCTCGTGTCAAAATCGTCACTATTTTATCCGATTCTCCTAGCGCCTGGGTTTTAAGATTAATACCAGTTGCTTTGTAGGTTCTACTCATTAGTCATTAGTAGTTATTAGTCATTAGTCATTGGTCATTAGCTTAGGACAAATGACATAGACGCCCTTTGGCGGCTTCCCGTAGGGTAGGACAAATGACTATTCACCCTTTCCCAGGTTATCGCGCTGACGGATCAAATCCATACCGCGAGATGTGCCTAATCTAGTAGCACCCGCTACGATTAAGTCTAGAGCTTGATTGATAGTGTGGATACCACCTGAAGCCTTAATTCCTACCCTTTCTTTTGCCAATTCCTGCAAAAGTCGTACATCTGCCACTGTGGCGCCACCATTCCAACCTGTACTAGTTTTTAAGAATGCTGCTCCCGCCTCCATAGCGATTTCAGCAGCTATTTTTTTCTCTGCATCTGTCAACAGGTTAGTTTCCAAAATCACCTTGACCGTTTGGCCAGTCTCTTCACAAATTTCGGCAATCTCCCGGTGGACTTCTTCAGTTTTGCCAGCTTTCAACCAGCCCAAGTTCATGACTACATCCAACTCAGTGGCCCCACTATCCGCCGCTTCTTGAGCTTCGTACAGTTTCACGGCTGAAGTCGTTGCACCAGAAGGAAAACCAATCACCGTACAGACTTTGGGGTTTTTACCGTGGAGGAGTTCTACTGCTTGCTTAACATTAGTGGGGAACAGACAAACCGCCGCAAAGTTGAATCTATATGCTTCTTCACACCATTGCTCAACCTGCTCTGGAGTAGCCGTTGGCATTAACAGGGAGTGATCGATGAATGGCGCAATATCAATGTCTGGATAGTCTGCTGCCATCGTGTCTTCTGCCAGTGATTGATTATTAAACTTTATAAAAAATTAAAACATTTCTTATATATATATTAAACCACATTTATTACGAGTTTATTCTGAAAACAAGCTGCTGAATTGTCTTTAATCTTGGCTTTACAGATATCCCGGAATTACTGCAAGTATTTAAGTTGACGCTAAGTAGTAGTAATACTAGGAATATCAAGAGTGTTTTTTACACTATTTCCTAAGAAATTAATAATAGTTTGGGCCAATGCCTGCGATGCCAAATATGGGACACCATTACCAATAGTTTTAAACATATTAGTGAGTGACATACTTTCTGGAAGTACAAAATTTGCAGGCAAAGATTGGATAGCTAAAGCTTCTGCTACAGAAATACGCCGGACTTTGTAAGGATGTAAATGTACTTCATTATTTCCATAGCAAGCTGTCGGAGAGTAACGCCATCTATGTAGACGCTTGAAGGACTTTTTAGAATCATCTCCTTCATCAATAGCAGCAAATTTTGTGATACCTGCCCTTGGTTGAAAACAGTTTTCAGCATTGGGATGTTTCAGAACGTTATTTTTTCTAAACCAGTATTCAACTGTCAGTTGTTCAGGTATGCCATCAGGACAAGGTATTAGAGAATTTTCTTTGAATGGTTCACACTTACACCAGGGGTAAGAAAAAACTTTTTCTTGAGGATATAAAATGTAATTCTTCCAAGGGAAGGTTTCTTCAGAAAGTAATTTTTTATCAAATGCAATTTTCATTTCCTGAAGAAAATTATTTTTGAAGCCAATTAGGATAATTCTTTCTCTATCTTGGGGTACACCATATTCGATAGCATTAATTAATCGCTCTGTTAATATATAGCCTGCTTCGTGTAATTGTTGCTTGAGCGATTCAAAAAATAAACGGTGTTTTGTTGTCTTCCATAAACCTTTAACGTTCTCAAATAAAAAGAAATCTGGAAGATTGCGGCAAATTAATTCAATATATGCAGCGGAAAGTTTACCATTATCTCCTAAACTTCCTCTATTTTTCCCACCAATAGAAAAATCAGGACAGGGAGGCCCACCGATGAAACCAATTATATTATGAGATTTGCGGCAGTCTTTGACTAATTCTTGAAGGTGTTGTGCTTCTTTTCCGACAATAAATTTTGTGACATCTGCTGCTTCACCGTGATGATATCCATATTCAGGCGATCGCATTTTCAGAACTTCCCGTGAATGGCGATAGGCGGCGATGAATGGGGCGAAGATTTCATTTACATAAACAATATTAAAACCGCTGGTTTCAAAACCTAAATCTAGCAAACCGGAACCAGCAAAAAAAGAGAAAATACAAGGGCGATCGCTCATGGAATGACTAGTAAGCTCAAAAAGTATTATTAATATTCAGATTCTCGGAAAATAGATTATGTCCGTAACTTCTAGGAATAATTAGTACTAACTATCCAAATTTGGGCTTAAGGGTTGACAAAACCAAATATACTTACTCAGATTTTCTACGTAAGTACCAATCAAAAATGAACAATTTAAAAACTGCTTAAATAGTAAAAAAATTTCACAGTTTCTCTAAGTATTTCATTTCAAAGTTTACTCAATCTTTAAGGAAAATCCCTGACAGAAAAAGAGTCTGGAGTCACAATTAAATATAGGGGTTGCCAAGCCCAAATGATATTGCAGACAAATATTTGTCATTAAATAAAAAACCGGCGTACTTCAGACTAAATTTTTATGCGGATTTTAATTTACTCCTACAACTACTATCCAGAGCCAATTGGTATTGCCCCTCTGATGACTGAATTAGCAGAGGGACTAGTGAAACGTGGGCATGAAGTGCGCGTAGTTACTGCCATGCCTAACTACCCTGAGCGGCAAATCTACCAGGAATATCGGGGCAAGTGGTATGTCAACGAATACAGAAATGGCGTTCAAATTCAACGCAGTTACGTTTGGATTCGTCCACAACCAAACCTATTAGATAGGGTGTTACTAGATGCTAGTTTCGTCGTCACTAGTTTTCTACCCGCCCTCATCGGTTGGCGTCCAGACGTAATTCTCTCAACATCGCCATCATTGCCAAGTTGTGTACCAGTTGCGCTTTTAGGATGGTTACGTGCTTGTCCTGTAATCTTAAATCTACAAGATATATTACCAGAAGCAGCCGTCCACGTCGGTCTGCTGAAAAATAAATTACTCATCCAGTTGTTTACATTATTGGAAAAATTTGCCTACCGCAGCGCCAGTAAAATTAGCGTCATCGCCGATGGGTTTGTGGAGAATTTGCGAGCTAAGGGCGTAGAAGCTCACAAAATTGTGCAAATTCCCAACTGGGTTGATGTAAATTTTATCCGCCCTTTGCCTAAAGAAAATAACCCTTTCCGCGCAGCACATAATCTGAATGGCAAATTTGTAGTCCTTTATTCTGGTAACATTGCTTTAACTCAAGGTTTAGAAAGCGTCGTCAAAGCTGCTTCTGTATTGCGCCATATTCCAGATATTGTCTTTGTCATCGTTGGAGAGGCAAAAGGTTTACAGCGATTGCAACAGGAATGTCTAAACTGCGGCGCAGATAATGTCTTGCTACTGCCATTTCAACCCCGCAAAGATTTGCCACAAATGTTGGCAGCTGCGGATGTTGGTTTAGTGGTGCAAAAGAAAAATGTTGTATCTTTCAATATGCCATCAAAAATTCAAGTGCTACTTGCTAGTGGAGGGGCCTTAGTTGCCTCTGTTCCCGACAATGGTACAGCAGCAAGAGCCATCAGGCAAAGTGGCGGCGGAGTTATCGTTCCTCCAGAAGATCCCCAAGCTTTAGCGATGGCAATTTTAGATTTGTACCAAAATCCCGAAAAAGTCAAAACTCTGGGTTACAAAAGTCGCCAATATGCCGTTGAGCAATATGCTTTTGAGCAAGCTTTAAATCAGTATGAGTCATTATGTTACTCATTGACAGCAGAACGCAGAGCAATTCAGTCTAGAGGCATAGTTACGAAACAAGAAGTTTAATCTTTGCAGAAAAGTTATGTTGCATCTGTAAAAATTACAATTATGCCCTCATGTCTAAGTAGTAAGAGATTTTGGGGGTAGCTAATTTTACTATTAAAAATATAGCGATAGACAAGAAGGTTTTCAGGTGCATTGTTGAACTAAAAATTTCACGGCTTCACTTCATTCAAACCGTGGACAATTAATTACAAAGTATTTAACAATACTAGTATTTGTACGTATAAAAATCGCACTTTTGCTAGACCAATCATCAGTATGCTGTGTTGTATCCTAATTTTTAGCAGACAGTATAAAGCGTAGATGTATAGTGACCTGCGAATTACTAGCTTTACATTACTATACTATGCTGTTTGATGAATCTGTGATTATTTTCGCTGTCAATTCTTGCTGGAAAGCTATTGGTTGATTTATCGCTGCACAATAACCATCAGCAATCAACTGTTGGGGATATCGAAATCTAAACAGCCAATTATCAAACTCGGCCCATAGACACCTGTTTTTTTGTTAGTATTCAAAAAAACCTATTGACACATTTGTCAGATCAATTGTTTGTTGTTTGTAAGTAAATGTCAACAATTGTTTCAAAAGGAAGAAAGCACCTGAGGTTTAATGACTGATTATTTCCAAGGAAATTTCCCATTGCAATCTGTACCACTGACTAAGAGTGCGGTAATAAGCCACGGCCAAACCGAAGAGGCGAGCGAAAAACTAGCTGCAACGATCGCTGTTGCAGCCTCAGACCGCAAAGCAGGTGAGATTTTATTGCTCAAAGTAGCAGAGGTATCTTACCTGGCTGATTACTTTGTGATGATGACTGGCTATTCTAGGGTACAGGTCAGGGCGATCGCTCAAGCAATTGAAGGAAAAGTCGAAACTGAGTTGCAACGCCGTCCCTTAAGGACAGAAGGAAAAGTTGAGGGGAGTTGGGTACTACAAGATTACGGTGATGTGATCGTTCATATCATGATGCCCAAGGAACGGGAGTTTTATAATTTAGAAGCGTTCTGGATTCATGCAGAGCGTATTTCCCTTCCAGAATCTGATGAAGGTGAGGGTAAGCCAACATGATTAGGTCTTCGGTTTCTAATTGCCCAGTTCCTACAGACCAACAACCGCTTAATGAATACGAAGAGTTAAAAACTTCCTGGCTGTTTCGTGATACCACTTTAGATTTGCGCGAGTATATCACGAAACTTGTTTGGATTTGGGGTTTATCTTGGCTCTTCGCAGGGCCGATAGCTGCGGCAAGTTTTCCACCTCACAAGTATATTGCACATTTTATTCTTTGTGGTGCAGCCGGAGCGAGTGTCGGGTTAGTGCTGATACTGGTAAGATTGTACTTAGGCTGGTTCTACGTGTGCGATCGCCTTTGTAGTGCCACAGTATTTTATGAAGAGTCCGGCTGGTACGACGGTCAAACTTGGACAAAACCACAGGAAGTTCTCAACCGCGATCGCTTAATTGTTGCATACGAAATCAAACCCATTCTGCAACGGTTACAATTTACCTTTGCTGGCTTGGCGGGAATGTACGTTATTGGTACTATAGGTTGGCATTTGTTTTAAAAAGTTATTGGTCATTGGTCATTAGTCATTAGCTAAGGACTAATGACCAATGACCAATGACTAATTTAATTAAAAAAGGTAATAAATATAAACCCATGACAATGGGAAAACGAACTCAAGCCGCAGCACTGGAAGTCCGGTTGCTGCGGGAAGGTATTATTGAATCCAGGCATATAGTTCAAGCTGTTGTCTGCGACGAACGAGGACGGGTTCTAACCGTTGCCGGAAATTCTGAAACTGCTGCATTTATCCGTTCAGCGCTCAAACCATTTCAGGCACTCGCAGTCACCACCACAGGTACACTGGAACGCTATCAACTCAGCGATCGCGACTTAGCAATTATCACAAGTTCCCACAAAGGAAGAATCGATCAAGTGCGACAAGTATTTAATATCCTTTGGCGGGCCGATCTAGATCCAACTATACTCCAGTGTCCAATTCCTGAAGGCAAACGGAGTCCTCTGGAATACAATTGCTCTGGAAAACATGCGGGAATGTTAGCTGTTTGTCAGCAACGCCATTGGCCCTTGAATAACTACTTGGATCGCAAGCACCCAATACAGCAATTGATTTTGGGCAAGGTAGCAGAGTTGCTACGGATGCCAGCAGCAGAATTTATCAGCGCTCATGATGACTGTGGCGCACCAACTTATCTGATGCAACTCGGTCACATGGCATCTTTGTATGCACTGTTAGCCTCTAGTACCAACTTGGATATGGAGCGGATTGTCCGTGCGATGACTCATCACCCCGCGATGGTCGCAGGAGATGGAGAATTTGATACGGAACTGATGCGCTTAACTCCAGGGGAACTAGTCAGTAAAACTGGTGCTGAAGGAGTGCAGTGCATTGGTAGACTCGGTGAAGGCTTGGGATTGGCAATTAAAGTTATGGATGGGGCGAAACGGGCAAAATATGCCGTTGCTATTCACTTACTCCAGCAAATGGGGTGGATTAGTCCCAGCGCCGCCGAAAGCCTCTCAGAAAAGTTTGTCACGTTGGGAAAATACAAGCGTTTAGAAGTAATTGGAGAATTATCATTTTTGTAGTTGCCAAACTCTTGACTATAGGTTACTATAAATAAGTCGAGAGCAACGCGGGATAGAGCAGCCTGGTAGCTCGTCGGGCTCATAACCCGAAGGTCAGTGGTTCAAATCCACTTCCCGCCACCAAATGAAATATAAAACAAAACCCTACAATCAGTGAAGATTGCGGGGTTTTGTTTTATTTTGATCTATTCTGGAAGAAATAGCCATCCAAAAAGCGCGGAGAATCATGGTTGTGAAGTTGCAGCGACCAATTTTAGTGGGAGGATTGGGACTTTCCTTTTCCCTGTGGATGTTGGACAGTTGGCACGATTCTATAGTGCAGGTGGGTGAGTTTGGTTTGTTGAGTGCCTTAGCTGTAGGTGGTGGTTTGTGGTTATTCCAGCAAAATCGCCCCAAAGACAGTTTAGAGCCGCTAGATGGTATGGTGGTTGACCGAGCGACTGTGGAAAGTGCGATCGCTAAAACTGAAGCTGTAATTAACCAACTAGCACAAGAAGCAGAAAACCATCCAGCCTTAGAGACACTCAGACAACAAGTTGCCCAATTGTTGCTGGAATTAGACAGGCAAAAAATTAAAGTAGCTGTGACTGGCGGGAAATCCGTGGGTAAAAGCACTTTAATTCAAGTGCTACAAAATCTAGAGACACAAAATTTCGTATCTCTACAAGAGACAGCACCTTTATTTAGAGAAGTGGGTGAAAATTCAGATGCAGCTATTTTGGCAGAAGTAGCAAAATCTGATTTTGTGCTATTTCTGACAAACGGTGATTTGACAGACTCAGAATTTCAAACCTTACAGCAGCTAAAGGCAGCAAATCAGCCTAATATGCTGGTTTTCAACAAACAAGACCAGTATTTAACCGATGAAAGCGCCAACATCTTGCTGTCTTTGAAACAGCGGATGCAGGGAAATGTAGTTGCAACTGCGGCCTCTCCCATTGCCATCAAAGTCCGAAAGCATGAGGCTGATGGTTCTGTGCAAGAGTGGATGGAGCAACCAGCAGCAGATATCCAGCAGTTAACTCAGCAGTTGGGTGAAGTTTTAGCACAGCAAAGACAACGGCTAGTTTGGTTAACAACCATGAGAAAAGCCGGGTTATTGAAAGCTGAGGCGAAAAATTGGCTAAATGGAACCAGACGCGATCGCGCCACCCCAATTATTGAACAATATCAATGGATAGCTGCTGCCGCTGCCTTTGCTAACCCTGTACCAGCCTTTGATATTCTAGCAACTGCGGCAATTAATGCTCAAATGGTAATGGATTTGGGTAATATCTATCAGCAAAAATTTTCCCTAGAACAAGCACAAACCGTAGCTGGAACAATGGGAAGTTTGATGCTGAAATTGGGTTTAGTTGAACTTTCTACAAAGGCTATTAGTACTGTTCTGAAAAGTAATGCCGTTACCTTTGTTGCTGGTGGCGTAGTGCAGGGAGTAAGTGCAGCTTATCTGACTAGAGTTGCAGGGTTAAGTCTAGTTGAGTATTTCCAACAGCAGGAAATAGCCATAGATTCTGGAACTGGTTTAAATTTGGAGAATTTGCGGCAAACCTTGCAAAAGGTATTTCAGCAAAATCAGCAGATTGGTTTTTTGCAGGGGTTTGTTAAGCAAGGCATGAAGCGTTTGTTGCCAGAGGTGCAGCAGGTTGAAGTAGTTAGTGTTCAGAAGGCGATGGGATAATCTCATACACAGGATTACCAAATTTTAGATTTTGAATTTTGGATTTTGGATTGAATGATTCAAAATCCAAAATTTTTTTCAAACCCTGATTTTAATAGAGGATAAAAATACATAAACATCTTTGTTTTAAAAAAGAGGATTGATCCGTGGGATCAGTCTAAAATCTCAAAACCAAAATTGGCTGAACTTGCGTGGTGCTGTAAGTCAACCTAAAATTTACCCAAGCCCATAATAGGCTTGGGTGTATTTAAGAATATCGTGAGAGTTGCGAGTTCTCAAAAAATTGTGAATAAGGATAATTAGCTAAACAGCACCACTGTTTCTATTAAACAGAATAGCTATAGTTTTGAAAATTAGCTTTAAATCGTACACTAAACTCCAATTTTTTTGATACTGCAAATCCAGACGAATTACATCTTCAAAACTACGGACTGTAGAACGTCCATTTACTTGCCATTCGCCAGTCATACCGGGTTTTACATCTAAACGTTGCCACTCTGGTACTTCATAGCGTTCGACTTCATCGGGTGTAGGTGGTCGGGTGCCTACTAAACTCATCTCTCCTTTGAGGACGTTCCAAAATTGGGGTAATTCATCAAGACTAGTTCGCCGTAACAAGCGCCCTATCTTAGTAATTCTGGGGTCATTCTCATTTTTGAAAAAAGCACCTTGCACTTGGTTTTTAACTTGGGATTTCTTCGCTTCCGCATCCACACACATAGAGCGGAATTTCCAAATCTTAAACCGCTTACCCATCCAACCACAACGAATTTGACTAAAGAATATGGGACCGGGATCATTAATTTGAATAGCGATCGCAATCGGAATAAACAAAATTCCTGTAATTAATAAACCAATCATTGACCCAACAATATCTAAGAACCGTTTCATCCAAGATGCCATAGAAGGGTGAGTAGTGGGTAACTGCTCTACTTTACGGGAAGTTGTCTTCCGATTATCTACTACGTCATCTTGTTCTATTAACGACCCATCCTCCACAAGCTCTAGAGGAAAAACCTGATCCAAGCCTGTGAGTTTTAGAACTGCCATGACTTGAGGCGTTACATTCCGCAGTGTTAATGTAATACCCTGAGCCTGAGCATATTTAAAATTACTTACCAGGGCACCTAAACCACTACTATCGATAAAAGTAGTTTGGTGAAAGTCAATGATGATTTGCTTGGGATATGAATTGGGCCCAATTAAGCCTTGGCAGGTTTGCTTAAAGCCTAAAGCCTCCAGCACGCTCAACCGCGTCGGCACCTGCACTATAGCAATGTCGTTTAGGGAATTAACTGGAAAATCGACCTCTGTCGGTTGGCTAGTCATGAAGCTCTGCACTTTCGTTGCCATGTATAATGTAATATGCCAAACATTAGTTTGTCCTACAAAATTACTTAACCTAATATCGGAATTAGTGGTAATCAGGACTAACTGCTATTTATTGGGGCTGAGATTGGAGATCGCTAGCGACGATTCACAATAGAACAAGAAGCCAAAAAACATCCTTGCTGTTGTGCCGACGCAGCGCGATCGCGTTGCTCTCATCAAATGATTGCTAAAAATACGGTTACACCTACCGCACGCCTGATTGAGGTCTTTTCTGCCATTCAAGGGGAAGGATTGAATGTAGGGACACGTCAGATATTTATTCGTTTTGCTTTGTGTGATTTGCGCTGTCACTTTTGCGATAGTGCCCACACGTGGACTGCACCTACAACTTGTCGGATAGAGCGATCGCCTGGATTGCGCGACTTTGAAATCCACTCTAACCCCGTCCCATTACCCATATTAATCGAATGGGTGGAACAGCAAAATCTGCCTTGTCTACACGATAGCATTAGCTTAACTGGCGGCGAACCACTTCTTCATGCCTCATTTCTAACGCAGTTTCTACCCCAAGTGCGAGCCATAACTGGTCTACCTATATACTTAGAAACCGGCGGACATCGCCCAGAACAACTAGCAATGATTATCCCATACTTAGACTCTGTAGGTATGGATTTAAAACTGCCCAGTGTTAGTGGCGAAAGTCATTGGCAAGAACATAGTAAATTTCTCCAGTTATGTTATGACTCATATTTAAATGTTTTTGTCAAGATAATTGTGTCTCAAAACACAGATCCTGCCGAGTTGGAACGTTCAGCTTCGTTGGTGGCAGAGGTTAGTCCAGATATCTCAGTATTTTTACAACCTGTTACGCCTTTGGCAGTATCAGAACAATTTTCTCCAGTACCTGTACTTGCGCCTTCCAGCGATCAAGTTTTGACGTGGCAAGCTTTGATGAAGGGGTTTGTCAAGCACGTGCGCGTGATCCCCCAGACGCATAAAATGCTGAACCAGTTGTAAAATTTTAGTTTGATAAAGATGTAGTCAAGAAAAAAGTAAGATTTTATGAAATGGTGATTGGGCTGTTGCCGCTAATTAGGGAGGCAGTAGCCCCTTTACTAGCAGCAGGGCTGATTCATTCCATTTCAAACAGAATTTGTCAAGATGGTGAGGGAGAAAATTGTAAGTAAGGGTGACGATAAGATGAACATTTAAGCACTTAAATACCAGTAAAATAGTTCATTCTATCGGCACGCTGAGAACAAAACAATCAATTTTTAATTGCTATAACCCTTGATTTTTAAAGCTCTTTGGGTAATGAAACAGCCCTCCATCTCCCCTTACTAGGCAGTCTAATGAGCCAAATCAAAAGACCACTAAGAGGCTTTATTACGTAAAATCTTGCCTCCCTGACTCGGAGAGAAACTTGAACTTTAGTTCAAGGCAGGGAGAGGTTCCTCAAACTCAAATTGATTTAGGTATTTCGGGGGTAGGCAATACCCACCCAACCTAATTTTTGGTTGCTATAGTGCGCCCTCATCTGGAGCTTTGGATTTAGCTTTTGCCTTATTGGCACTGCGTTTGAGGGCAGAGAGTCTTGCTTCGTATCTCGATCGGTGGCGCTTACTAGGAGTATTATCAATCAGGGTTTTCAAGGCGCTACCGAGACTTTTGTAGGCATTAGGGAGGCTATAACCAAAACGAGTTGCTAAAGCGATCGCTTTCTCATCAGCATTGAGCAATTCTCTTAGTTGCTTTTCCCCATTATTCTTTTGGTACAGTCGCCAGCCTGACACGCCACAAAGCGACAAAGCTAACACCAGCAGCAATCCATCTTGTACCCACAATTCCCCTACAGCACCACCTAAACCAATCGCTAGTGCTGCCATTTCCCAACCATCTTTAGGAATTGTGTCATTTTGAACGCGAGCAACCTCATGCCAGAACAGCAGATTACGCTGATCCATTGCGAGGGCATCCCATTTCACCAAATCAATTTGAATTTCTACCTGGTCTTTACCAATTTCTTCGCAGCGAACCAGGGGTGGATTGACCTCAGTTGTGCCTTCAACCGTTACCCAGCTTTGCAGTTCTGGTGGTAGTAAGGCTTTCAACCGCCGGAGTTCGCTCATTTCCGCTTTGGCAGAGGAGGTTGCATAGGATGTCATAATATCCAGCCCCAGAAAATTTCAGTATATAGTGAGGGTATCACTTTGGAGTATAGCTATTTAAGTGATGATCCGTCTCACTCACTAGGAAAACTTCCTCGCTTTTTTCGCGCTTCCATTGCTTTTTCTAGTAAATCTAACAATCCTGGGGCTTCTTCTTGGATACTGAGTAATAGTCTTTCCCCAAGTTCTATATTCCCCGGATCGACACCTGTTGCCATCACTTCTTTTAGGCGAGGTATTGCTATGCCATCCACAATCTGAATTAATCCACTCAGACAACGGTGAAATTGTTTTTCTGTGAGAATCGAGTCTTCTAAAGGAAACTCAATAATGGCACGAATTTCACCATCGGATGGGTCATACTCCCATTGCAACATTTTGGTTTCCCAGGAAATGGCAAGCATTGTTTGGAGTATAGCTGCCTTGTGAGGATGCTCTTGGATTCCTCCCAGAACTTGAGGGGCAAATACCCGAAAAAATTTTCCTTCTTCATCCAGTTGGACAACTATTAGGAAATCTTCTAGGTTATCAGCCTCCACACCTGTTATAATTCGGTCTTCCTCATCATCAAAACGGTAGTCCCAACCAAGGTTGTCTAAATAGTTGGCAATCTGTTTGAGGTTAGCTCCCATAAAAGCCTCATAAGGAACGTGGAGCAGTTGTTACCAGACCTAGTTTAACCTGCTAGGGGTAGTTGTTTGGGTTGGTGTGGATACTTCTAATCCCATAGAAGTATGCAATTAGGTTATTGGGCATGAATTATGGGGCATAGGGCATTGAAGATAAGAAAAATAGACGAGCATTCGGCGCTATGAATGATATTTTTTGAATGACTATTGCTCATTATTAAAGAAGCAACAATTACTATTTTTCCAATTTTAGCCAGTGAAGGATATAGCACTAAATTGCTTAAATTTTAATATTATTTTAGAGTGTGAATCAATTTCTTACTATTGAAAGCTGAAGCCAAGTTTAAATAATTTTTACATAGCATCTGAGGCTTTTGAAAATATACCTAAAGGCTTCTAATACTGCTTTTAAAAGCTAATAAATATAGCATATAGACTGATACATTTTTATATTAAAAGCAACAAATTATTTTCACTAAAATTGTTTAGTGAAAAATACATTTTTGATTTTCTAGTATCAATGAAATTTATACGTAAATCATCATAAATCCTAGCGATCGCACCTCTAGCTTTTGTTATAAATTTTCTAAAACCTCTGCGTTACTTTGCGCCTCTCTGCGTTTATATATTTATAGAGAATTGAAACTTATAAAATATCAAAAAGATGGAACTGCGACATCTGCGCTACTTTATTGCTGTCGCTGAAGAACTGCACTTCAGTAGAGCCGCCGAGCGACTGCACATCGCTCAACCGCCCTTAAGCCAGCAAATTCACCAACTAGAGGTGCAATTGGGAGTAGAACTATTTCACCGCAAAACCAAACGACAGGTGCAACTAACAGAAGCAGGGCAAGTTTTTTTGCAAGAAGCTTATCAACTTTTAGCTCAACTCCAAAAAGCAATTGAGCTAACCCAAAAAATGGGAAGAGGTGAAAAGGGATTACTGCGAATTGGGTTTACCAGCTTGGCAACTTATGATTTGCTTCCTGTAATTTTGCGGCAATTTAGAGAGAAGTTTCCAGAAGTAGAGTTGGTATTGCAGGAATTAACCACAACTCAGCAGGAGCAAGCGCTACAGAATCGGCACATCCATATAGGTTTTGCCCATCCACCTTTAGAAGACAACACACTCAATCAAGAATGTATTCAGCAAGAAGCTTTAATTGTGGCTATGTTGGAAACTCATCCCTTAGCTGAACAAGAAAAGATTTCAGTGCGATCGCTAGTAAACGAAAACTTTATCATGTTCCCTCGCCATTTGGGGCCCGGACTTTACGACCAAATCGTAAGCCTTTGTCAGCAAGGAGACTTCAGCCCAAAAGTGACTCAAGAAGCGATTCAGATGCAGACGATTATCGGATTGGTTTCAGCGGGAATGGGGATTGCGATCGCACCGTCTTCATTGCAAAATCTTCAGAGAACTGGTGTAGTTTATCGTACTCTAGAGGAGAAAACACCATTAGTAGAAACCGCTATAGTGTGGCGGGAAGAAGATATAACACCTGTACTAAGGGAATTTCTACAAGTTGTCAGGAGTATCTGTTAAGAAATGACGGCCCTCTTCTGACGGAGATCCTACGCGAAATAACAAAACATTTAAACTTTGTATTTAGAAATATAGTTTTTTTAAGTAAAAAATTAATAATAGATGCTGCTGACTCAATCCAATTTTTACTACTTACTAAAATTTTAGTAGAGAGTCCTTCATTCTCATAAGCTGCTTTGGTGCTGCAAATAAATAGATATATTGAGAATGATAAGGCCATCTTGCCCAACCACCCCAATCGATAAAGCGAACCCATAAAGTTGTTGGTGAACATGTACCTACTTCCAGAGGAAACCTCCAAATATCCCTATTTAAAGCAAGCTCTGGATGAATTGGTGCAAAACTATCTTGAGCATCCCATTCAATGATTCCGTCTTCACCCCATGATGTACCATCAAATTCTGCTTTAAATGGTTGAGCTATCCCTTGCAAAATAGAATTGTTATGTTCCCTCTGTGAATTTGCCAAAGGTACATCGGGTAATGCAATAGCAATAAATGCTGCCTTTTGAGACGCTATTAGGGCATGAAATTGACCTATAATGTAACCAGAAGTTAAGGCATCTCCGCTTACATATTCTTGGAGGAACAAGTCTTGATAAGTGATTTGACTGGGATGCCCTTCATCAATTAAGTAATTACTTGCATTTTTGTAGAAAGTAAAGCATATTGGAAACCAATCTGGACTTTTCTCTACAATTTCATAAATTTTAAGCTTGATAGCTTCTGATAGAGACACAGTTTGACCTCAAAAATATTTAGTAAAAGTTTGAGTTATTTGTATAGTACTTATGTACCAAAAAGATAATAACATAGTTATTTAAATTTAGAGTATATGCCTAAGAAAATTAGAGAGTTAAAAGCAATTTTGATGAAGGCTGGGTTCTCTATCGTCCTGCAAAAGGTAGTCATACCTTCTGGACTCACCCATTGATAGTTGATGAACCAGTTACTATCGCTGGAAAAGATAGAGACGATGCACCCCGATACTTGGAAAAGCAAGTCAATCGTGTTTTGAAGCAACTAGGAGAGATAGAGGAAGAATGATGGACGATCGCTACAGTATGGTAATTCAATGGTCAGATGAGGATAATTGCTACTTAGTACACTTACCGGAATTCTCTTGGCAGCAATTCCACACTCATGGTAAGAGTTATGAAGAAGCCGCTAAACACGGGCAAGAGGTAATTGAATCTCTGATTGAATGGTATGAAGAGCAAGGAAAACCTTTGCCAGAGCCAATTACTTTTCCTGAAAAACCGTTAAAAGTGGCTTAAATATTTTTAAGATACAGTGCATCGCACCTTACCCCAATTCCTCAACATCAGCACTTTCGCCTTCCGACTCAACAGGCTCAAACTTCACCTTGTTGTATAAATCCTGTAGGGAAATTTCAAATGGTACGGTTACAAGTGCGATCGCTTCATCTTCTTCATCATATTCACGAAGCGTCCATTGCTTTTTCCCAGTTTTGGAAAATTGATCTACATGAATCCGAGTTTGGTCAATTAATAGGTATTCTTGGAAAGTGGAAATAGTTCGGTAAGCCTGAAATTTATCTTCGCGATCGTAGCCTTTGGTAGATTTTGATAAAACCTCAACAATAACCTGTGGATTCAGAATTATATCCTTTCGGTTGTTAAAAAACTCTGGTTCACCCGCCAAAATCATCACATCTGGATAAGTGTAGGTACGCTTTTGGAGTATCCATAGACGGATATAACCCATAAAAACCCGGTAGTTCTGCTTTTTAAAAGCGAAATTTAACTCAGTACTTAAGTTGAGTGCTATTCGATTATGATTTACTGTTCCACCTGCCATAGGAATTATTTGCCCGTCAATGTATTCACTTTTGTAGTCAGCAACTTCTTCTAACTCTAAATATTCCTCTGGGGTATAGTATCGCTGTTTTGTAATTTGCATAATTTTATCAGGTAGCAATGTTTAACGATACGGAGTGTCTAGTGACCCATATTTACTGAACAGTTTAACGTGGTTAGATAGAGATGTTATGTGCTTTCTACAAAGTGAGCGTAGGCGCAGCCCGCCGTAGGCATCGCTATCTCAATTCACACAGTCTGCTAGCTTCTTTTCCTATTGATAACCAGCGGCTTGTAACAGAAACAATTTGGCATAACGTCCTCCTAGCTGTAACAATTCTTCGTGAGTTCCTTGTTCTATAACTTCGCCGTTTTCTATAACTAGAATTTTGTCAGCCATTCGTACCGTCGAGAAGCGATGGGAAATCAAAAGTACCATCTGATTTTGAGTAATAGCGCGAAAATGATTGAAAATCTCAAACTCAGCTTGGGCATCTATTGCCGATGTTGGTTCATCTAACACCAAGATATCTGCTTGCGATCGCATAAAAGCACGAGATAGAGCAATTTTTTGCCACTGTCCCCCAGAAAGTTCTTGTCCTCCCTTAAACCAACGACCAAGTTGAGTCTGAAAGCTTTGAGGTAATTGGTCAATAAAAGATTGGGCCATGCCTTTTTCAGCAGCAGTTTTCCACTGTGTTTTGTTTTCAAGATGTTCTACATCGCCCACGCCAATATTCTCCCCCACAGTGAACTGGTAGCGGACAAAGTTCTGAAAAATCACACCAACGCGACGCCGCAACACATCCACATCCCATTCCTGCAAATCCAAGCCATCTAAGAAAATTCGCCCAGAATCTGGCGTGTAGAGTCGGGTCAGTAGTTTGATTAAAGTAGTCTTACCGGAACCGTTTTCACCCACAATTGCCAGTTTTTCTCTGGGTTTGAGATGCAGCGAAATGTTTCTCAAGGCTGGCTTGGAACTTCCCGGATAAGTAAATGAGACATTCTCAAAACGGATACCATCTTGGGAATTTAACCCAATGGTTGCCTTACCCCAAGATTTTGGTACTTCTTCTTCCAGAAAATCGTAGAGATTTGATAGATATAGGTTGTCCTCATACATCCCTCCAATAGAAGTGAGGGCATTGGAGAAAGTTGATTGTCCTTGGCGAAAAACGGTGAGATACATTGTCATATCTCCCAAGGAAATCTTACCTTGCACTGTTTCTAGTACAATCCAAGCATAAGCTAGGTAAAAAGCACCAGTACTCACTAAACCCAGGAGATAGCCCCACAATCCTCGCCGCAGAGTTAAATCACGGTCTTCACCATAGAGTTGTTCAAATAGGCTGCGGTAACGTCCTAGCAGCATCTCTCCCAACTGGTAGAGTTTAACTTCTGTGACAAAATCTTCTCTTGCTAATAGATTTTCTAAGTAGTGCTGTTGTCGAGTTTCTGCCGCCCGCCAACTAAATAAGCGAAAGCCTTCTCCAGCAAACTTAGTTTCTGCAATAAATACAGGCATAGCTGCCAAAATCAGTACCACCACTGCCCAAGCTGAGAAATTTACTAGCAAAATCCCATAGGTGATTAGGGAAAGGGCATTTTGCACCAATCCAAAGGTGCGGTTTACTAACGAAAGGGGACGAACCGATGCTTCTCTTCGGGCATTAGTTAATTTGTCATAAAATTCTGAGTCTTCAAACTGTCTAAGATCGAGTGTCAGCGCTTTTTCTAAGATGAGTACATTTACTCGCTGACCCATTAGCGCCCGCAATAATGACTGACAAATAGTGATTCCTCGCTGACTACCTGCTAGTAAAATTACAGCGATCGCTTCTAATCCTACATAAAATAGCGATGGATAAATATTGACAAAGCCATTGCTTTGTGAGTTAGCTTGAGAGGCAAATACCACTGCATCAACAATTAATTTACTGATGTAGGATATCGCCGCCGGTAAAAGACCAGCCACTAAAGTTAAACTAGCCAGAAAAATAGTAAGCGATCGGCTAGTAGTCCATACTAAGCTTACAGCCCGTCCACTGTAGCGGAAAACCGTCAGTGATTGGCGTAGGATATTTCTTTTTTTTTAATTTTCATCTTTTTTGGCGAGATACCCCAGCTTCCGCGGATCTTCCTAACTCTTTTAATCTTTATATAATTTTAACAACAAAGAACTCAGAACTCAGTACCTAGAATGACGAGTATGCGACTGGGTGGTGAATACCATGCTGAAGTTAACGGATATTCTGACTCCTGTTAGCGGTAGCGGGGTGTTTAGCCCATTCTGAATTCTGACTCCTGTTTACATTTTTATCCCCACAATCTCCGACCAGCTTTCCCACTTAATTTTTGGTGAGTATCTTCTAACAAAGCTGGAATATCTAACTTTTCTGGACAGCGAGGCAAACAGTCACCGCATTCTGTACAACGGTTGCCTTTCATTCCAGGGAACCAGTGACCGGCATTTTCAAACATTCCGTAACGATATTGTCCATAGTCTTTCATATCGTATGCCACTGCAAGATTACGTAACCGTAATACCTCTGGAATATTGATATTTTCTGGACAAGGTAAACAAGCATAACACTGGCTACACTTATCAGTTTCTAAAGCAACTTTTTGATGATTTTCTAATCGCTCAAAAGCAGAATTTTCAGATGATGTTAACTCTCCATCGTAGTCAGCAATTCGCAAAGGTTCCCTTAATTCATCTGGGTTAGCTGGCCCTATGCTCAAGGTATTAATACGGTTGTCAGAAAGTAAAAAGCGATAATTCAATTCTAAGGGAGAATACGGGTAGCATAGGTCTTTTAAAGTCTCAGGTGGCGTGTAGAGGCGTCCTCCCTTATCAGCAGGGGAAATAATGAAAATGCCCATATCCTTTTCGGCAGCAAGTTGAATCGCTGGTGCGTGCCGTTGAAAAAAATAGTAATAATGCAGATTGACAAATTCAAAAAAATCTGTGTTTATTGCTGCCAGAATTAGCTCTAATGGTCCGTGAGTTGAAAAACCAACGTGTCGGACTCGACCATCAGCAACAGCTTCTTCTACGGCTTGCATACAGCCATTTTTGGCTTGCACCCACTCCAAATGTTGCCACGTATTCAAACCATGAACACCTAAGCAATCTAAATAATCTAGTTGTAATCGTTCTAAGGATTCGTCAATGTACCGACGCATGGTGTCAGCATCTGCTGTGGCTGAGATTTTGGTAGTGACATAAAGCTTCGTTCGGGGTACTGACAACCCAGCTTTTAGCGCCCTACCAAAATACTCCTCGCTTTTGCCGTAACCTCTGGCGGTTTCTAGATGATTAATTCCTAGCGCTAAGGCTTGTTCGATAGTCTGGTGAGCATTTTCAAAAGAAGCCAGGTAGCGCATTGTTCCCAAGGAAAAAACCGAGAGGCGCAGATTCGTTTTTCCAAAGCGTCGGTATTTCATAAATTGAGTCCTGAGTAGTGAGTCCTGAGTAGAAATACGATTAATAGTGTCTCTACAAAAATGAACAGAGAAAGAATAAAGAAATTATTTTATTCTCTAGATTCTCTATTCTTTCTCAGCACTGGCTCAATCCTAGCTATCCGCTAACAGCACTCAGAACGGGCTAAACGCCCCGCTATCGCTAACAGCACTCAGCACTCAGCACTCAGCACTCTCCTAGCTGTCGCCATTACCAAAGCGCTTGATCAAATCTTCAGGACGGAGATTGGAAATAAATTCACGGAAGGCTTGCTGTTCGGCTTCATCTGCATCGCGATCAACAGGGATAGAAGCATCGGCAATGACTTCTTCCATTACCCAAATGGGAGTATTTGTACGGAGAGCAATAGCGATCGCATCGCTAGGACGCGCGTCAATTTCCTTTTTGACTTCGCCTTGCTGGACAATTAAAGCTGCATAAAATGTATCCTTTTGCAGGGAATGAATAATGACCTTTTCTAGAGTCATGTTCCAAGTCTCTAGAATATTTACAATCAGATCGTGAGTTAAGGGTCTGGGAGGCTTCTGATTCTCCAGTGCGCCCATAATTGCCCTAGCCTGTTCCTGACCAATGTAAATTGGCAAAGCCCGCCGATCTGAAGAATCTTTCAAAAGGACGATCGGGCTGCGAGTTATGGCATCTAATGCTATGCCAGCGACTTTCATTTCAATCATTGGCTAGGCCTCTACAATGCTTTGCGAGCCTTGGATGCCGTGTAATAAATAGCACCCCTTTTTAGGCGGTTTGGTGAAAGTAATAAACATAAGCATTCGTTCTCTATAATTGCTTCTATTAAACTCCGAACTTGTGGTGAAAACCAGAGTAAGTCAAATTGGTCTTCTTAAACAATAACCTTCTTACCCAAGTATGCCCTGTGAAGGATGCTAATGTGTTAATATTCCTATGCGAAAAAAAGTCAGAAAATACACTTGGATGTTCAAGATTTCTGTGACAATTACCAATTGATTTCAGGCAAAATTAGGCAATAAATAGAGTTAGTTTGACAAAAAAGCCGTGTTTACAGGATTAATCCAGGCATTAGGTACGATGGAACCCTTGGGGGGCGATTCTTGGCAAATTACTTGTGTAAGCCATTCGGGTGAAGTAATTATGCAAGATTTGGCTTATGGCGACAGTGTTGCTGTAGATGGTGTTTGCCTGACAGTGGAACAAGTTTTAAAAGACGGGTTTATTGCCACGGCTTCACCGGAAACTCTACGCCGGACAACCTTGGGAGGTGAGCAAACCCAACAGAGATATGTCAATTTAGAAGCGTCGCTCAAGGTAGGCAGCAAAGTTGGCGGTCATTTTGTGATGGGTCATGTAGACGGCATCGGTCGATTGCTAGTGGCACAACAAACAGCTACTTCTTGGGAAATGACCTTTATTGCTTCCGTTGCGATCGCACGGTACATTGTCCCCAAAGGTAGCATTGCCGTCAATGGCATCAGTCTCACAGTCGCCGATTATGAGCCAGAACTCTCCCAATTCAAAGTAGCGGTAATTCCCCTGACATACAGCGAGACAAATCTTCGCTATTTAGTTGCTGGAAGTTTAGTGAATCTAGAAGGGGATATTCTCGGCAAATACGTGGAAAAATTCCTTTATTCTGGCAACCCCCACACCAGAGGCACTGATGACAATAGTATAGATGGCATTACACCCGCATTCCTAGCAGAACACGGGTATTTGTAAGAGGGAATGGGGCATGGGGCATGGGGTATGGGGCATTAGTTATTCTTCCCCTGCTTGCCCTGCCCCTCAGCTTCTTCTAACTGCCTGGTTCCTGGCTTACCTGAGCGGTTTGCAAACCTCGCACTAACTGACTGAGGGCACTTTGTAATTCCACACCTGGGTCAGAAGCAACCCACCCATCTTGTGTCAGGTGGCGGACTTCAAAGTGCAAGTGAGGACCTGTGGAGTTGCCGGTGCTGCCAACTCGCCCAATGACAGTTCCTGGTTGTACCCACTGACCGGGTTGAACAAGGATCTCTGACATGTGACCGTAGAGAGTTTGTTCAGCGGATTTGTGATTCAGGATAACGGTTAAACCATAACCACCCACCCAATTAGCAGTTTCCACTTGACCCGCAGCAGCTGCCAAAACTGGTGTTCCCGTAGGCGCACCCAAGTCTGTACCTGCATGGAAGCGTTGATTACCTGTGATTGGATGAACTCGCCAACCAAACAAAGAAGTAATGGGAGCGGGAATAGATAGTGGATACATCATTCCCGTACCACTATAAGCGACTCTCCCCATGTAGGGAATTTGCGGCAATACTGATGCCAGTGAGAAGTCGTAAGCTACGTTGCTAGGGCGGGGTGCAATGTTACCATCTGCCATTGGTGGCGGTAAAGTCCCACCACTCGGTGCAATGGGAGTTGCACTAACTCTTGTGGGGCTGAATTCAGCGGGAGTCGGGATAAACCGATTCGGGCGATATGCGGTCTTGGTGACACCGCTAGAACCACTTTGAGCAGCACGCCATCTACTGGTATTGCCAGTAGTTGCAATTTGCCGCACGGGTGGAACTACTGCTAATTGGGCGTTTTGACTTCTTCTGAGCCAATTAGGTGCTGGTTTACCATTAGAATCAGCTACACTCCTCTGGGGTACTTTGGCGCAAACACCGCCTAATACGCTTTGCCCTGAAGGCAAGGTGGCTCGACAACCGCTGGAGCGTTCTGTAAGAATTACAGAGTTTGGTGCTTGATAAGTACCTGTTGCACCACTGTCATAACTATTAGGATCGATATAGGCGTTATTATAATCCTTGGTTTTCTCCGCCGTTGCACTGACAGGGCTGTTAGAGTTATTTGATGGTTGAGCAACTACTGGTAGTTTTTCAGGTGCATAGCGGGCAGGGGTATTGGGTTTTTCCTGTCTTACCCTTGTAGGAGTCAGCTGTGAGGCTTCTACTTTGGGCTTTGACTGTCTGATAATCACAACAGGTTCAGCTGCTTCGATTTTGGGTGTAGACTGCCTAACTGGCTCTTTTGATTGAGCAACCTCTGGCTTGCCTAGTCTCTGTCTGAGTCTGGCTCGCCGTTGGGAAAATTCCGGTTGCGCTTGAGAGGTTTCCGGCGCAACAGCCTGTTTTTTAAAAGTCGAGGCTTTAACTGGATTTGTAACTGCTGTTGGTTGAGAACTTTCAACAGTGGGAACAATTTTATCTATTTGTGTTTCCGTTTGGGCAAACACGAAGCCGCCGCTAAGGAGGCTAACGCTACTCAGCCAACAGAGGCTCTGGGCTGGTAGTGTTGAAGCAAAACGTTTTTTTGTTAGACCTTGCTGCCATAAATGCAAACGATGATGGGCAGAATTATTGCGCTGCGTCATTTGTTCTCTCAGTTGTGTGTAATTAGCCTAAAGAGATGATGCTAGTGGTTTGTCTTGCCCAAAGAGCGAAATTTTGAACAAACCTCAAATTTAAACGGAAGATTTATGGTACCCCAAACTGATTGTACCGGGTTCAATATAAATTTCCGGTGTAATTAGTCCCTTTGTATCATGTGTTTCTAAATCAACTCGTAAATTTCCTTGAGGAGTCACTCCCACTACTGTACCTAAAAGATTATTGACGTACACACGATCGCCTATGTTTGTAAGCAAATCTAAATAGCGAGACAAGAGTATGCTTATTCCTTCTTGGCAAAGGCACTCCATACCGGATTCTATTCCCAGCAAGACTTTAGAGGTGAGAATTTCCAGACAAGAAATTGGTCTAATATCTTGGCAAGCTTGCCATGATTCCAGATTGATTCCAGTTTCGGGTACTGGGTTTATCCAGTTAATACCTACACCAATTACTGCTTGAGTGATTTGTCCTTTGTTTACTTTAGTTTCTGTCAAAATGCCGCCTAGTTTGCGACCATTTAAAACTAAATCATTGGGCCATTTTATCCCAACATCTATACCGCATTGGCGCAATTGCGACGCGATTCCCCAAGCAGTAGCGAAAGTTAGCTGGTAGCTGTCAGTAGCCTCTATTTTATGGTCGAAAGAAATCGCCACGGAAACATATAATCCCCCAGCCGGAGAAATCCACTGGCGTCCCCATTGTCCCCGCCCAGCAGATTGCTGAGTTGCGATTACTACTGTTCCCGAAATAGCCCCTTGGTTGAGTAGGTTCCAGAGGGTTTGGTTGGTTGAGGAGACGCTTTCAAAAAAGTGAAGAGAAAATGGTAAATATGTATGCTCACGCCCTGCTTGCAAGGCTGCTTCCAAGTTTTGCAGATTAAATCCCACAGCAGTTAACCCAAATTCCGTTGTTCAAGTTAGCATTGATTGGCTGATGAGTGATTTCTGTTTAGGTTTGGTTGAAGATGCACACTTGGCACTGGCGCAATTGGGAAGGACTCCCCTATCTAACTTGTAGTATTCTGGAAAGTTGGCACCACGGCTTCTTTACCCAACAGTTTTGGCCGCGATCGCCACAAGCTATCACAGAAGTATTGCAACCAGAGGCATCAGTCTATCGCTTAAAGCAGGTTCATGGCAATACTGTTCTCACCCCTCAAGAAGTTGAAACCTTCTTAAGCTCTGCTGAGGAGGATTTAGCATCGGCAGATGGTTTAATTAGCGAACAGCCTCTACAAGCGGTTTGGGTCGCTAGCGCAGATTGTACACCCGTGCTAATTGGGGATGTGCAAACTGGACGGGTAGCAGCATTACACGCGGGTTGGCGGGGGACTGCTAAAAAGATTGTTCCCTTGGCGATCGCTAGATTACAATCTCAAGGCAGTAAACTCGATGATTTGAGAATTGCAATGGGCCCAGCGATCGCTGGTGAGGTTTACCAAGTCTCGATTGAAGTGGCTGCCGAAATCGGGGCTACTATTATATCACATGATGACGAAGAAAAAATTTTAACGGCATTGCATGAGTTACCAAATTCACCTTTACTAGAAGACCCCGATCCAGGAAAAATACGGTTAGATGTGCGGCGAGTGAATACCTTACAACTGGAAAATATGGGAATTAGTGCAGAACAAATTGCGATCGCACCTTATTGTACTTTCCAAACTCCAGAGCATTTCTTTTCTTACCGTCGGGAAAAAGAGAAAAAAGTACAGTGGTCAGGGATTGTTAGCGGCAAAACAAGTCACTAGCCTATATTCTGATTACAGGTTTGACTGAGTTTCTGTAAGTAATTTAATTGCTATCTACCATTTCAAGGGTTAATATTCCTTTTGGTTTGTTAACGACCAACAGCATAATATCTAACCACAACGAACCTATTATGGTATCAGGAATGTCATCTCCAACATGGACGGGAATTGTGCGATTCGTTGCTTAGTGAATCACGGTAATCAGCCCGTACATAACTAAGCCA
>NZ_JABXKN010000138.1:0-5963 GCF_017115065.1 Nostoc sp. JL23 | reverse complement strand
GGCTGCCGTCGGCAGCCCCTTCATCCCCCCTTTAAAATGATTATCATTACTGTTGGTGGAATAGTTTATTTTCTGGAAGTCCCTGAATGGAAACTCAAGTAAAGGAAAAGCAGTGCTTCGCCATGTAACTAAAATTCCCACTCGCTGGGGATACTAATTGAATGGAAACCAAGTGGAGGAGACGGCTCACGTGCCCTTGGAGGGCGCGTCGCCTCAGACTGTTCAAGGCGTGTCAGAGAATGATATTGACTTACCTGCGGTAACGGACTGTACGACGCTAACGCTTGCGGATGCTGCACCGAGTCAATCTGCTTCTCTACGAGATGCTGCGCGAACGTTGTTAGCTGAAAACCAGGACTGTGGTGTTGATCCGAGAGGCTGTCATGAAGGTACTTGTTCCGCCGCGCCTGTTGCCCAAAATGAAAAATCTTTAAATTCTGCGATCGCTAATCAAGCACAGGGGCAAGTAGAACAAAGTAATTCCGCTTCGTTGATGGTTGAAAATTCAGTTTCGGGTGTAGAAGTCAAAACAGTTGATGAGGGTAAAGGTTCCGCCGCGCCTGTCCCCAGTGCTGAAAAGTGGTCGCATGAGGCGATTGTTGCGCGGTCAAATATGCGACCTGTAAGAAGGGAAAAACTGAATCGAGCGGCAAATTCGGAGGAGAATCCGGGGTTTGACTTTTTGCAAGAATGCTGGAATGATGACCCTGCCTTACAGATCGTGATCAAAAAGCTTTTAGCGAAGTTTCCGCAGTGGGGGATTGCGATCGTGGATGGGGTGTTGGTTGATTGGGAGGAGTAGTGAGTCTGTACAACAGTCCATAAACTAAACTATTCATATTGTCATTTACGTATTTGTAATGTCTCGTCCAAAACGTAACTTGCAATCTGGATTTTGCTACCACATTACAACCCGTTGCAACAACCGGGAGTTTCGTTTGACACGGCTGGAATGTCGTGAAGTTTTGCTTTACGCCATCAAGAAAGCACAGTCAAAGTATGAATTTAAGCTCTATGCCTTGTGCATAACGAGCAATCATGTTCATTACTTGCTTAAACCCCAACGCCTGAAGACCTTCCCAACATCATGTACTGGCTCAACTGGTACACTGCAATGTGCTTCAATCAGATGTTGAACCGCACAGGTCATTTTTGGGAGAAGCGATACCACAGTACAGGTTTTGCCAACACGGATTATCGACGGGCTTTGAATACCTTGCGATACATTCACGCTAACCTCAAAGCAACCGGGATACAGCAGGGCTTTTTCTATGACTTCAGCAACTATGGAACTCATGACCGCTTGAGCAATAATGGTATTACGCAGTGGCATCCGTCGTTTTTGGAGTTAGGGCGGACTTTGGAGGAATGCGCGGCTAAGTACCGCAGGTTTTGTCAAAAATATCGACTCAAAGCCAAGCCAAAGGCAAGGAATCACTGGGATAGCAAATTTTTACCATCGATGATAAAGGGTGGTAAGTCGAAAAAGTTGTCGCCTGGACAGATGAGCCTACCCTAAAACAAGCAGAGGTGACGAAGAGTACTGAGGTGCATGAGGTAGCAGCTAAATTTATTCAGGCGAATTGTTACAACTAGCTTTACAGGTATCGGATTTATGAAATGCTGATTATTGCGTGGAAAATAATGCGTAAATAAATGTTTACAAACTTTTAAAAGCCTTATATGTTAAAGTTTACAAGTCACAACGCGAGAAAAGAACCGCTCCGCCAACACGTCCCCAGGGAATATAGCCATACCATCAACAATTGGGTAAACGTAGTTTCCTGTTATGCTAGGTAGCCCTCCCCTACCATATCCTGAGTTTTTTTTAATACGCTTTATTAAATCGTCGTAGCTCACCGCTCCTCTTGAGCGGCTCGTAGTGTCCTCTATTTTGTCGTCATACCATCCTACTGCCTTGGCAAACCGCAAATAATTTTCAGAGTCCTTGTCATTCCAGTCTCCTGGTTTTACACCCAGTCTATTTTTTGTATCTATCCAAATTTTCTTCTGCACACTAAAACCAAAACGGTTGGCTGAATAGCTGACCCAAAGCTGCTCGATTTTTTGCAGCCTGCCACAAGAGAAAGTATTAATGTTATCTAAATTTAAATATCCTTTCCTTTCTCTTTTAGCAATATTAAGCATGAGCTTATTTGTTTCTCTGTCAGCCGACTCGCAATTTTTTGCCTTCAGAAAATATTCAAGTTGAGCATATAAATGTTGTGTTAGGGACTCTTCAATCTGTTTCTTCAATTCTTTATCTTGAGGGTTTAGATTAATTAAACTCCGATGAACTGATTCAATATTTTCGCCTGTAAGCAACTGATCGACTTTAGTAAAATTAGTTTCATTGGGATGAGCCTTGAAAATACTAAATGCTTTTTGATAAGACTCTATAGCTTCCTGAGTTTTTTTATTCTGGGCTAGTAAATCACCTTGACTTTTCTGAACTAATACTTTAACTTGTAAGCCTTGGTTAGATTCTAAAATTTTATTATCCGCTTTTTGTAATAACTTCTGACTTTGCTTAATTTTTGATTCTGCCTCTTTCAGATTTTTTAACTGTTGATGTGCTTGTGAACTTGTAGCAAAAACTAATGCTTGTTTAAGTTGGTGATTATTAATATTAAAAGATAATGCAGATAATCTTAAAGCCTCATTTGAACTAAAGTTAATATCTTTTGAGTTAGAATTTTCCTTGGTTTGTAATTCTCCAGCTAGTTTATTTAATTTTTGAACAGATGAGACTTCTTCTTTAGTTTCACTAACTTGCTTATGTGCTGATGCACCTAAAATTGCTGCACCTACAACAGTAACGGCTAAAACAACAACTCCAATACCAATTTGTCGTTGAGCTTTCTTATTTGCCTGATAGAGCAATTGATTTCTTGTTTCTGCTGCCTCCTTATCTTTCCTCTCTCTTTCTAATGTAGCTTCTTGTTCCTTAGTTGCAATCTCTTCCTGAATTTCTTTCTCTTTACTGGCTGCTAAGAACTGTTTATCCTGATAACTTAAGTTTTTATCTTTCGCCCATTGTTCTGCTGATTGTAAAGCTTTGCCTCGCAGCAGCCGTGAGTCATCAGCACCTCCAGAAGCCACCCAAAAGCGAAAATTTTCAGAATAGGGACGCAGGTTGTTTAGTTGGTTTTCAATCCAATTAAAATTAAATATCTCACGATAAATCTGGTTATAGATTCCCAGCTTACCTTGCTGTCTAACAACTAATCCTGAAAGCTGTAGCTCACTTTGTTCTAAAGTATCATCTGCTGTTACCTCAGATTGTTCTTCACTCAGCCTGACTTGCTGATACAGTTCTAGTAAGTACCCTGCCCGTTGTTCATCCCGCAAAATTCTGGCTTGAATTGTTCGTAAATGTTCTGGTTCATCCTGCGATTCCCAGTTTTCAATGATGCGTGACCTGACTACTTGTTCTACTGAACGAGGGTTATCCTGCTCTGATTCTTCAAGCATGAACTGACAAAGCTTTTGCGTCAGAAACGGTTGCCCCCCAGTCCACTGCAAAATCTCCTGCATTATCTCCTGGGGATTACTGAATTTACTCTGCAAACCCCTCTCTAACGGCTCAACTTCATGCAATTGGAAACCCTTAAGAGAAATAGGCTGACCAATATTAAACGGAGTACGCTGTTTATCTGCAATTAAATTACTCGGTGATGCTACCCCCAGTAAACAAAAAGTGAGACGATTGTAATCAGGATTATCAACTCGTTTGTTATAGCAAGCACGAATCAATGCAAAAAAGTCATCTGTGGGAAAATTCAGACTGAGTACGCTATCAATTTCATCAATAAAAATTACAATATTTTCTTGAACTTCTACAAGTAATACTTCTTCCAAAAACTTGCGAAATCGCGTCACCAATGAATTTAACTGATTTGCTTCCCACCAATCACCAAAATCTAAATCTAATCCAAAACTGTCAATGAGCGTGTCAATTAAGTCTGCATACCATTGTTCGGGAGGGACATTCTGAATACCTCCAGCAGAAAGGTCAACGGCTGCACACTGTACGCCATCATCTCTCAATCGCTGCATGGTTCGCACACGCAAGCTGGATTTACCACTTTGGCGCGAATTCAGTACGTAACAAAACTTTCCTTTTTTCAGTCCTTCATATAACTGTGCATCAGCTTCTCGTATGACGTAGGTACTGGCATTTTCAGGTAGACTTCCAGAGAATATGTATTGGTCAACCATGATTCATCTACCCCAAACGAGTTGAGAAATACTGACGATACAAATCACAACCAGGAACGCAATCATTACTAACAAGTTTTACTAATCCCAAGCTATGCAACTTAAAGACAACTTCAGTATCTAGCCTAACAGGTGCATTTGCCCTCACTACTTTTTTATACCCTATTTCAAGCTGAGGATTATGTTGTAAATGCCACAGTTGTTGCCGCAAGTGATCACTGAAGATTCCCTGTTCTGTTGGTGCAAGTCTTAACAATTCTTCTAAAGTCACTTGCTGGCTTTTGAGGTGAGCGATCGCAGATTGTACCAAGTAAGGATGCCCCCCAACTAACCCCATCAACTGAGCCAAATCTTGTTCTCTTAGTAATCCTAAATCTTGCTGTTTGGTGAGGGTTGTTACTTGTTGCAGATTAAATTCGGGTAAGTCAATCGCCAATCCCACATTAAACGGGGAATGATTACTGTCTAAGGAGGGGTAAGATTCAGTCGAATGAACTACTACTAACCGCAGCTTCTTCCAGATATTACCAATCTTGTCTCCTTGTTTCGCTGCCTCATACCATCCCCGCAGTAACAAGCAGAATTGAGGGAAAATCTCTGGATATTCAAACAGTCTCTCAAAGTTATCTATAGCTAAAATTAAGGGAGTATCAGTAAGTGATAATAAATATTTTTGAAAATAACGGGTACAGTTTTTATTCAGCCCAAAAACCTCTTGCCAATGTTTTTCTAGTTGGGGTTCTAGCTCCAGACTGTCAGCAACATCAACACATAACCATTGTAGAAATGTTTTTAAGTTAGCCAGAATATCGATATCAGCGAGTTGTAAATCCAATTTTGCGGTTTGATAACCCTGGAGTCTTGCATAGTCTAGGGTTTTTTCCAGCAGTAATGTTTTACCCATTCTCTGCGGGGCTTTAAGACGAATCAATGCTCCCGGTTGTACTATAGCCTTATAGCATTTGTCCTCAATTGGTGGTCTTTCAATATATATAGTTGTGTCTGTTTCTACCCCAGAATTATCAGCCGCTTGCAACTGTTGTTCAATTGCATCCAACTTGTCACCAAGCTCTTTTAATATGCCTTCCTCAGCCTGAAGCTGTTGTTCATATTGAAACTTGCGGGATACATCGGTTTCAATTACCAACGCTGTTCGTAGATTTGCAACTTTCTGGCTTTGAAGGGTGTAGGCTTTTTCGAGTGAATCTTTTTCTTGTTGCGATCGCTGTCGTTGGTTCTGCGATTGGACTGAATTACCTGATGCCGCCGTATGCTGTCCAAGGTGAATGTTGTAGATGTCGCCGCCAATTCGTCCAGCGTTTACTGTGTCAGCATTAATCAACCCACCGCCAAATTGGGTATTGCGTAAGTCATTGCTGACTTGCTTTGGGTCTTGTGAGTCGGGCATGGGTCGGTTTGGGCAGGTTTAAGCGTTGTTGTGAATATTACCACCTATTTGTTCTGAGTTAACTATCTCGGCATTCAACTCGTCGATTGTCTATTCTTACTCATCTAAACGTCGTGCGATCGCCTTTGATAATTCATCAAAATCTGACTCACTGTGAATGTCTGGAGTTAGCGTATTCATGTCTTTGAGCAGATTGGTAAGTTCAGCAATGGTATAACGAATTTCGGTGTATAAATCTATTTCTTCTCTAAGGGACTTCCAGAAAATAAACTATTCCACCAACAGTAATGATAATCATTTTAAAGGGGGGATGAAGGGGCTGCCGACGGCAGCC
>NZ_JABXKN010000107.1:0-47786 GCF_017115065.1 Nostoc sp. JL23 | reverse complement strand
CACGCCCAGATTTAACTGAGAGGTGCGGGGAATAATATCCCCCATCGACTCAACCAGGTAGCGTTAAAATTTGGTGTAATCACCAACAGCAAAGTAATTCGTAGTTCTTGGTGGCGAACTTGATTTGTCTGAACTCTTAACACGATATAATACAAACCCTCTGTGCGAATCTCTCCCCTTTTAGGTTTTGAATTTTTGCCTAACTTTTGTCAGGAGCCTTTCTTCGGCAATGATTGGTAAGTTTTCGAACATCTATAAAATAGATATCTCTGGGTAAATACTAACACAAATATGGCGATCGCTAAGAAAATTGTCGAAATTTCAAGAGCTAGGATTACTTCACATTCACAAATAGGTATAGATAGTACTTTTTTATTTATCTGCTCTAACTAACCTGATAGATAAAACTGTTCAAGCTTATGGTACACGATAATAGTATGCAACTCTCACCAATGACTGACGACGGTGGCTTGCTCACTCATCTAGAATTGTTTTAAGCTTGGTAAAGTATTTTATTTTACTTTATATCAGCAGTGTCTGCTTGTTAATTACTAATTTTTTGCATGGCATTGGTCATTTGCTAGGAGTTTAGTTACCATCTGGGAAATTAACCAGATTGAAGATACAACAGACTCAATTCCACCCAAGGAAACGCCCGAAAGAGTGATTAACATACTACTAATGGAGGATAACGAAGTTGATGTGATTAATATCAAGCAAGTATTAAACTAGATATTATGCAAAATATCTTAATCAATCAAATTACAGGTTTTAGATGTCCGAAAATCTTATATTCTTTAGTTGGATAATCTGAAAAGAGAAATATTATACATCAACCTATGTTTGGCGGCGAAAATTAAAACCGATGGAAGAGACGCTGAAAATTTTGGTTGTAGACGATGACGAAGTAGACCGGATAGCAATCTGTTCTGCCCTGAGTATACCAGGTGTTCAGATAGAACTGTCTGAAGTAGGCTGTGGTAATGATGCGCTCTCTCTCTTAAGCATTAATACTTACGATTGTGTTTTTCTCGACTATCGCTTACCAGACCAGGATGCACTAACCTTGATTCAACAGCTAGGTTCTTCAAAAATTAAAGTTCCTTTAGTAGTCCTAACTGGTCAAGGAGATGAACAAATTACTCTGCAATTATTGAAAGCTGGTGCTACAGACTATCTTTCTAAGTCCAGAATATCCCCAGAAACTTTGTCGCAGGTTTTGCGGAGTGCGATTCGGATTTATCGGGCGGAAATACAGGCAGATTTGGCAAACCAGCAACTCAGAGAAAGTAATGAACAACTCATTTATAAGAACCAAGAATTGGAGAGACAACAGCAACAGATTCAAATGCAAAACTTCAAGCTATTGGAGGCATCACGTCTAAAATCGCTTTTTTTGGCAACCATTTCCCATGAGCTTAGAACGCCGATGAATGCGATTATTGGTTTTTCGCAAATCCTGCTGCGTCCGAAGTTCGGTCAACTAACGCGCCAGCAAGCAGATATGGTTGAGCGCATTTTGAATAATGGCAAGCATTTATTGATGCTACTCAATGAAGTTCTCGACTTTTCCAAGCTGGAGGGAGGAGGATTAGATTTAAAGCCGGAAAGATTTGATGTATCAAAAGTAATTAATATCGTTGTCAGTGAAATGCGTTCCCTAGCTGAGGCGAAAAATCTTTTATTGTTAGTACAAACCGATTTGCAAAATCCTTTGGTATTTAACGATCCGCTTCGTGTCAAACAGATTTTGATTAACCTGCTTTCCAACGCCATTAAATTCACAGAGTCTGGTGAAATTTGGGTTGAGGTTAAGGAACTGCCGGGAAATCGAGTGGTAATTATCGTTCAAGATACAGGTATTGGTATAGCCTCCAAAGATTTTAAGCATATTTTTGAAGCATTTCGGCAAGTCGATCAAACTATCACTCGCAAATATCCAGGTACAGGTCTGGGTTTGGCAATTATAGATTCGCTAGTACGAATGATGGGCGGTAAAATCTTTCTGGAGAGCAAATTGGGGGTTGGTTCAATGTTTAAAATTGAATTGCCACGCAAAATTACATTACGGACTGGAGCAGGCAATGCTCCAAGTTCACAGTTAGATAACGACGATTTTTTCTGTCCTGTACAAAATCCTCATCAGTCATCTTCTCAATTCAGGAAAGCCAATAGAATATCCTAAATTTAAAAATTACTTCCAAAAAAACTGATAAAAATTTATAAATCATGTCTGTAGTTGAAAATAATAAAATTTATCGTATCTTAGCAGTTGACGACACTCAAGATAATCTCATTTTGGTTCAAGCAATTTTAGAAAGTGAGGGGTATGAAATTGATTTGGCTTCAGATGGCATAAAGGCTTTACGGAAAATTGAGCAATCTCCACCCGATCTGATTCTGTTAGATGTAATGATGCCGGGGATAGATGGCTATGAAGTCACACGTCGGATTCGGAAGAACCCTGCAATCTCTTACATTCCAATTCTGTTAATTACTGCCTTTCATCAATCCAGCGTTGTCGAAGGTTTGGATGCTGGTGCTGACGATTTTATTCGTAAACCATTTGATACTGATGAACTACTGGCAAGAGTGCGATCGCTATTACGTCTCAAGCACAGTCTGGACGAACAACAAAAAATGGCCCGCCAACGGGAAGATTTTGTTTCCCGTCTGACTCATGATTTGCGAACTCCGCTAGTAGCCGCCGATCGGATGTTGAATTTGTTTGAAATGGAAACATTCTGCAAAATTTCGCCGGAAATGAAACAGGCGATCGCAGTCATGATTCGCAGTAACCAAAATTTGATGGAAATGGTAAACACCCTGTTAGAAGTCTATCGCTTCGAGGCAGGTAAAAAAACGTTGAATTGGGAGGAATGCGATTTATGTGAGATATCTCAAGAAGTAGTCAGCGAACTAAGTCCTCTAACTAATGAAAAAGGCTTGACTCTGGAAATCGATACCCGTGAATTAGATCCACTGAGTCAAAACGCTGGTATTATCATGGGCGATCGTTTGGAATTACGGCGAGTGTTAAACAACCTGATTGCAAATGCCATCAAATTTACAGATACGGGAGGCATAACAATCCGCATTTATGAAACATCATCTAATCCAGGAGATCCAGATTCGGTAATAATTGAGGTACAAGATACAGGATATGGGATTGCGCCAGAAGATCAGGCAACAATTTTCGAGCGATTTCGCCAAGGCAGAAATAAACGCTCAGGTAGTGGCTTAGGATTACATCTATCCCACCGCATTATAGAAGGGCACGCAGGAACTATCCAGGTAGCTTCTGAACTAGGGAAAGGGAGTTTATTTACCGTGCAACTACCTAAAAACACTTAAGTTATTTTCCTTGACCACAGATTATTTTGTGGATATCTCCCAAGAAATTACATTTAATTTTTGATGTATTTTTATGCTCCTCAAAAAATTAAATTAGCTTAAATTATACGGATTAATTACAGCACCATTTGAAGGTTAATCCAATTAGAATATTGCCGGATAACTTGCCTCTTCCAATATTTGTATACTCCCAATGGCAGATGTATCCATAAACTAAAATAACTAAATCTACTGTTGTATCATTCTATAGATAGTAGAAATAACTATTTTACAAAGTTATTATTCAATCTATTAATGCCTGAAAAACGTGTATTCACCCTGGAATCATAACCCAGGGTTTTTTTTATAAAAACTGAAATAATGTTTATATTTTCATCATTGACTACTGTCCATATTCACCCTATTCAGAGTTGAGGGTGGACATGAACAGCGGTTAAAAAGGATTATAGAGTAAACTAAAATACAGACCGTTTTCTTGTAATGTTCTTTCATTTGAGTTAACAGATACCAAAGGAATACCCCAGTCAAGACGAACGGTGAAGCGATCGCCCTGTGCCCAACGCAACCCCAGACCAACAGCAGCTAAAGTATTATGGTCGGGATTGTCTGTACCAGAAGTATTCCAGCCAACACCAAAATCCACAAAGGGGATAACCTGTAAGGTGCTATCTATCTGGGGTAAGCGCAAAATCGGTACTTGAACTTCCGCAGAAACAAAAGTGCCATTATCTGTGAGCAGGTAATCTTGACGGTAGCCCCGAATACTATCCTGCCCACCTATGCCAAATTGCTCTATCGGCAGAAGTTTTGTAGATGCTAGTTGCGTATTTAAACGTAATAATAATAAGGTTTGAGGAGCTAAAAGGCGTGCCCACTGTGCTTGCCCTTGCCAAGCAAAAAAACGGCTATCGGGAGCATCTTGATTAACTGTGGCATTCAACACATCTATGCCCAAACTGAATTGAGAGCGTAGGGCGATGACTTCACGACTGTTACGACTCGTCCATTCTTGAAAAAATCGCAACGCAGATACCCTAGTGCGTCCCTCATCATCAGCACCAGGCGAAAGTTCAGAGGCGGGAACCCCTTCTCTCTGTAAAAAGGATGAGATATCACTTTCGCGTCGGGAAGCTGTTAACCCCAGAGCGAATTCTTGTGTAGGAGTTTGGATTATAGGCTGCCTAAATGTCAGTTCATAGTAGCGAGAAGCCGATTCGATATCTAGGAAGTCGAAAGGAGGCTCAATGACATTGCTCGACGTAGTGCCATAGTTCAAGGTAAGCGTTCCGTTGCGGGGATTAAGAGGCAATGTGTAACTAGCGTCAAAGGAGTTGCTACCATCAGTATTGGTGTAGCCTACACTCAGACCATCCCCCAATCCGAGTAAGTTGGCTTCATTCAACCGTAAGCCGCGCCGAAAACTGCCAACACTAGGCGATCGCCCATTATCAAGAACTATTTGGCCACTAAAGGTTTTTGCCTCACTGATTTTAACTTCCAAAAGACTCGTACCCGTCCGCGATCCTGCCGAGAGTTCAGCAGTCACGTTTTGAATCAAAGGATTCAGTTGCAGCAGTTGCAGTGCTTCTAATAGACGCTGACGATTCAGAGGCGGTGATGTCGCTATTGCTAATCGGCTACGGACATAATTCGGATTCAGCCGCCGAGTCCCAGTTACCTGAATATCTTCTAATTTACCTTCCACCACCTGAATTTTGAGAACACCAGATTGGATTGTTTGAGGTGGAATATAGGCACCAGAAGTAATATAACCATTTTTGACATATAGATCAGTTATTTTAGAACGTGCTTGATACACTTCAGTCAGTGAGATCGGTCGTTTGGTAAATTCAGCAGTGGCTTCAGCTAATTCTTGGGCACTGAAAACTGTGCTACCAACAACTTCAAAGCGTTCAACAACAATAGTTTGAGGAAAGTTACCAGGGAGTGGTGCATCAGGTGTGGGAGTTGGGGCAGAGGGTGGAAGTAGTTCTGCTGGTGGAGGGAGTGGCTGTGGTACTTCAGGTGAGGGAAGTGGTGAAGGTGTGGGTGGTTGGATATCCTGTGGTGGGGGAATTTGTTGTGATTGGATGAAATCACTAGTTGGTAATTGTGTAGTATCAACAACCTGAGCTTTCAGTGGACTTAAAGATGTACTGCTAAGTAATAGAAACATACTCAGCGGTAAGCACGACACTATAAGATTCTGAGGGTATTTATCAATCATCGCACCGGACTATTTTTTTGGCAGTAACTATGGGATTATACGGGGACTGCTTCAGATGTGAATCTTACTTCATCTTTTGTCGCTAAAGTTGATATCTTGAGCAAATCTCAATTTAAAAGCTAAATCATCTGGTTATTGCAGACTTACAGCAGTTTTCTTTTGTATGAGGTACAAAGCTATGGGTTTTGAGACAGGGGGTAGGATAATACGGTTCGGTTAAAGGGAAAAGGGAAAAAGGTGAATTCAAATCTTTACCCCTTATACCAATTTGAAAAAATCATGCGACAGATACATACTCCCAAATCTTTGTTCTGTCAGGCTTTCTTAATTTTGAATTTTGAATTTTGAATTGGTATTACCCTTTCTCCTTTTCCCAAACCACAACGGATATGAAAACTTATCCGAACCGTATTGCCCTGCCTTCTTCACTCCATACCGCTTTGCTGAAACATTCCCATCAATTTACGTTTACGAGCGTGGGTTTGCATCAAGTTTTCCCGATAGCTTAACCAGTCAGCTTTCTTCCCAGATTCCAGGTAGGCATTACGCGCCTTTTTCAACCATTCAACCGCGTAATAGTAGTATTCGGCTTTACCTGCATCCATAATCTTTTCGGCACGGCGACGAGCATTAGCAATCACCCAACCAGGATTATGAGACATAGCAGCATCCATAACTCGGTGAATTAACTCTGAACGATCGGAACTTAGTTCACTAGCGATCGCAATTGCATCATCAATTAGCCCCTCATGCAAGAATATATCCACCTTGGCTGATTCTGTTGCCCAACCACTATAAGTACGGACAATTCTCAGTAGGTCTGTTTTGACACTTTCCCAGTTTTGCCCAGCCAATTCTGCCATCCTTTGGTAATCCACAAAGGAGGGCTTCATTTGAAAGGCTGCCTTGATTGCTAATAAGGCAGCTTCACTATTACCCAACTCAATAGCTAAATCACTTGTCCAAATTCCCAATTCATACTGACAATTACCCGGTAAATTTAATCCACTCTGGGCTATATCTAATGCTTGCTGTAACGCCCCCTGAACGCTGAGTGTTTTCGCTAGGGCAAAGGCTTCTTCCATTGAGTTCATCTGGGTTTGAGCAGCATCAATTGCTTCTTCCACCCTGCCTAAACGCCCCAACATTGTCAGATATTGCTGGGTTTGCCCTTCCGCTTCTGCTAAATACAGGTATTCTTGATAACGTTCTTGACGTTCGAGAATTTTCAGGCGAATTAATGCCAAATCATCAGCATAATCTGGTACGTCTTCTTCCCATGCTCCCCTTTCAGTAATGTTACCTTGGAGAACTTGTACCAGCGGCGGATAATCCCAACCTTGGCGTAAAGCCTCCATGACTAAACCAAAATCAGCATTCCACTCATCCTGCCAAGCTTCCAAATTTATTTGAATATCAACTTTTTCTTCTGGAGTAAGTTCGGCGATCAGAATTGCTTCACACCAAGCATTATTTAATTCGCTGACAACTTCATCATTTTCAGCGCCGTATTCGGCAACATCATCCCAATTTTCCGCACAGGTAGAGGTAATCGCTGACAAAATAGCGATCGCATTTTCACCTTCTCCCCGTTCGCTAAAATCTACCGCAGTTTGCACTACACTCAGCAAATCTTCGCCAATCGGATCTTCTTCGTATCCCTCCTCAAAGTAGCGCACGGTATCCTTGAGAATCTGCCGTACTTGCCGCCGAAAGGGAGCAGGATCGAGAGTATTGCGGCGCACGAATTTTATGGCTGTTTGGTTGTCAGCAGGATTTGTCATCCAACTTACATGACGGTCAATTGCTTCAATTAGGGGGGGGTATTCTGCTACCAACTCTTGCAGCAGCCTTTGAGTTTCGATATAATCCAGGCGATTTAGTAGTTCTTCAAGGGTAGGGCGCTGCTCAATATTTTCTGAGTTACGCACACAAACGAGCATCGTGGCGACAATGTGTTTGCACCACCCTTCATAGTCGTAGGCACAGGTGCATTTTACTGAGGTTAACCCACTGCTATGGAAATTCAGGCTGACATGATAAGGTCTAGCTTCGGTGCCTAGAACATCTGCCTGAAGCAGATGACCACGTTGGATAACCGCATTAACAGCACCAGCGTTATAATATGCCTCGCCCCGCTGGAAAGATTTGGCGTTGGCATGACGGCGGATAGTAAATTCACTAATTGGGGGAATAGACATCGAGCGATCGCCTGCGTAAATCTTCTGGATCAATCCTAAATCCAGCTTAGTGTTACGCTAACGCGCTGTAAAGATAAAAGGTGTGGAGATTCTGAATGAGACTGCAATTTCTATTCATTAACTAGCTCAGAACTGGAAATCAGTTTCATTGCCCTGCAAATACTCAGTTAATTTCTTGTCGCTTTTCTGGGAAAACCAACCCATATAATGAAAATATCCATATTTTCGCCAGAAGTGAGTGAATCATAATTTGAGTTAGCAATACCCGAACCTGAAATCAGTGAACAGTTAACAGTAAACAGTCAGGGTAATGTAAGGTAAGGGATTTAGAGTTCAGCGATAAAACTGATAACTGATAACTGTTAAAAGGGTTGCGCTGATTGTCGGTCAAGTTGAGAATAAATAGGCGAAGCACACGGGGAAACTAACGTGAGTCAAGGATATGATTACGATTTAGTAATTATCGGCGCTGGTGTAGGCGGACATGGCGCAGCCTTACACGCCGTAAGTTGTGGTTTGAAAACAGCAATTATTGAAGCTGCTGATATGGGAGGAACCTGTGTTAATCGGGGCTGTATTCCTTCTAAAGCGCTGCTGGCAGCATCTGGACGTGTGCGGGAGTTACGCAATGCCCACCACCTCAAGTCACTGGGAATTCAAATTGGTAGCGTAGAATTCGATCGCCAAGCGATCGCTAATCATGCTAACGATCTCGTCTCGAAAATTCAAGGCGACTTAACCAACAGCCTCAAACGTCTAAAAGTCGATATCATCAGAGGTTGGGGAAAAATCGCTGGGGCGCAAAAAGTCTCGATCGTCGGAGACGGTGGTGAAAAAACCATCACAGCCAAAGACATTATCCTTTCCCCCGGTTCAATTCCTTTTGTACCTCCAGGGATTGAAGTAGACGGCAAAACTGTCTTTACCAGCGATCAAGGTGTCAAATTAGAGTCTTTACCAGACTGGGTAGCAATTATTGGCAGTGGTTATATCGGTTTGGAATTTTCTGATATTTACTCAGCTTTGGGTTGTGAAATCACCTTGATTGAAGCCCTAGATCAGTTAATGCCAGGATTTGACCGCGATATTGCCAAACTTGCCGAACGGGTGCTAATTACTCCCCGCGATATTGAAACGAAAGTTGGGATATACGCCAAAAAAGTTATCCCAGGTTCACCTGTGGTAATTGAGTTAGCAGATTTCAAAACCAAAGAAGATGTAGATGTCATCGAAGTAGATGCTTGTTTGGTGGCTACGGGACGCATCCCGGCGACCAAAAATCTTGGTTTAGAGTCTGTGGGTGTGGAAGTCGATCGGCGGAATTTTATTCCAGTAGACGATCGCATGGCAGTACTCTCAGCAGGTGAAGTCGTGCCGCATTTGTGGGCAATTGGCGACGCTAATGGGAAGATGATGTTAGCACATGCGGCTTCTGCTCAAGGCATCATCGCGGTAGAAAATATCGTTGGGAGGGAAAGAATAGTAGACTATCGCAGCATCCCAGCAGCGGCGTTTACCCACCCAGAGGTCAGCTATGTAGGCTTAACTGAAACAGCAGCTAAAGAGTTGGGACAAGCCGAAGGGTTTGAAATCGCCACAAGTAGGAGTTACTTCAAAGGAAATTCCAAAGCGTTGGCAGAAAATGAAGCCGACGGTATTGCCAAGGTGATATATCGCAAAGACACCGGAGAAGTCTTAGGTGTTCACATTTTTGGGCTACACGCCTCAGACTTAATTCATGAAGCGTCAGCTGCGATCGCCAACCGTCAATCTGTCCGCAATCTTGCACATCTAGTTCACGCCCACCCAACACTTTCGGAAGTCCTAGACGAAGCTTATAAACGAGCCATTTAGTCATTCGTCCTCTGTCATTTGTCCTTTGTCAATAAACAAGGACAAATGACCAATGACTAATGCCCAATGCCCAATGCCCAATGCCCAATGACTAATTATGCAAATCCGTCGCCGTTCACCTAACCCAGCTATTGATGTATCGATATTGCGTTATCAGGCTGTCGTACCTGATGCAGCGCCAAACCACATCTTGGAAGAAATTGTCTGGCAGAAAGAAGTAGAATATGACCAAATGCGAGAAAAAGTTCCTTTGCAACAATTGCTGAAACAGGTAGTGACTGCGCCGCCAACCCGTGATTTTGTCGCCGCCTTGCGCCAAGGTAAGACTAAGCCAGCATTGATTGCCGAAGTTAAAAAAGCTTCACCGAGTAAAGGTGTTTTACGAGCAGATTTTGACCCAGTAGCGATCGCCCTGTCTTATCAGCAAGGTGGCGCTAGTTGTCTTTCTGTGCTGACAGATGTCAAGTTCTTTCAAGGTAGTTTTGAAAACTTAGCCAAGGTTCGGGCTGCCGTAGATTTGCCCCTACTGTGCAAAGAGTTTGTCGTTTATGCTTATCAGATATACTTGGCGCGGGTTCAGGGTGCAGATGCTATTTTGTTGATTGCGGCTATTTTGAGCGATCAAGATTTGAAATACTTCTTGAAAATTGCTAACAACCTGAAAATGGCAACCTTGGTTGAAGTCCATAGTTTGGCAGAACTTGACCGTGTGTTAGCTTTAGATGGAGTCTCCTTGGTAGGAATCAATAATCGTAATTTGGAAGATTTCTCTGTTGATGTGCAAACTACTTGCCAACTTTTGGCTGCAAGGGGTAGACAATTGCAAGAGAAAAATATCCTTGTTGTTAGTGAGTCAGGACTACACAACCCAGAAGATTTGAGTTTAGTGCTGACAGCAGGTGCATCTGCTGTACTCATTGGAGAATCTTTGGTAAAACAACCAGATCCCGGCGCTGCGATCGCTCGTATATTACCGAGGAATTTTTGAAAGAAACACCTCACCTGCCCAAAAAACAGCAGCACGATTGCACACAATAGTTGAACAATTGGGCACACTATGCGTATACACGCAGCACTTTGCCATCAAATACCATCAATATCTTTGCCAAATCTTCATTGCTAATCAAATCAAAGCCATAAGCAACTAGTTATTTATTATGTAACAATTTATTAATAAGAAACAAACTGTGACTCATACAAAATTCCAAATATGAAATCAAAATTTAACTTCATGGAGCAAATTCCTCTACCTTCACCTATTCACTACGAACTTATACTTCAACTCTTAGAAAGACAAACTATGTTAGCGGTCAATGATAACCCAGATTTACGGCATCAAGTGAATCAGCTCATTATTACTCTCCGTAAAGCTGCTGTACAGCAAAAGCGACTAGAAGAAATTTGCGAGTTTTCCTCTGTAACTATCGATCACCGTTGGTCAATCAACCATCATAACGATAGCAAAGTTGTTGCCCCCGATTGAAGCTGATAACCTAAATATCTCAACCTCAAATTTGGCATCTTTGTTAAGTTAGCTTCCCATCATCAGAAAGTGTCTCTGTTTATTCAAGTGGTCAGTGTTTAAAAATTCCACTGCACTTAGTTAACTCAAATGCGCGGTTTAGAGTGTGATTTCAAAGAATTTACATAGATTCTGCTGACAAAACTTTCTCTACTTTGCAAAAATATCTAGAAATGGTAGATGAAGATTTTAAATCGGCAGTCTCAATGCTCAGACTTTAATTAATATAAATCTTAATTTCTTGAGCTACTCTCCTCAAGTTATACATAGTTATTTTTTCGATAACTACTAGCTTATAGCATTTCCTAATAATATCAGGTACATTCATAGTCCCCTATTTGCTTGCAGGGAGGGATTCGGGTTCTTGCAACTCACTCAAGCGAGAATCGCTATGGCTTTCGACAATTTATACAAAAATACTATTAATACTGTAGATAAAAATTGTCATCTTTATAAGATTTTAGTTCTGAAAAAGTTCATCTTGATTTAGACAAAACTGTAGATCAGTTAAAATATTGATGAGATTCTCTCTCGAATTTAACGAAAGATGAAATACAACAGTATTGATGAACTCCTCAGAAATAATCAGGCTTGGGTTGCCGAAAAGCTAGCTCTAGATCCAACTTACTTTCAAGAATTATCTAATGGACAAACACCACCTTTTCTATACATTGGGTGTTCTGATAGTCGTCTGGCATTAACAAAGTTTACCCGTACTGAACCAGGAGAGTTATTTGTACATCGTAATATTGCCAATCAAGTTTCTCTAACGGATATAAACTTTTTAGCCGTTTTAGAATACGCAATTTTACACCTAAAAGTGGAACACATTATTGTTTGTGGTCACTACGATTGCGGAGGAATTAAGGCAGCTTTAGAGGGGAGAACTATCGGAATTCTTGATAACTGGGTAAATCCGATTCGGGAATTGTATTTAGAGAAACAAGAAGAAATTGATGCTTTGCCAATAAGAGAAGAACGTCTGAATCGTTTGGCAGAAATCAATGTTGTGGCGCAAGTGAAAAATCTTTACCAAACTTCCGTCATGCGTCAAGTACTCCATGAACGAAAAGCGCCTATGGTTCATGGCTGGGTACTAGATATACGCACTGGGTTAATCAAAGATTTGAACGTATCAACTGTGCAATGGCAATTGCACATCTGCCCCTTGCTTCTAGAGTTTAGACTCTATGCTATGTTAAAAAATTAGAGTTAATTCGGTATTTCCCGCCACAGGTAAGCTGACATTAGAGACTTGATAAATATTGTTTTTACAACTTTTATTTAGATATGGGTTTTATTGGGCAGTGTCTATGTATATTTCAAAAATAAAGTAGTATTTTTAAAGATTTTCGTTCAATTAAGTTTCCGAATACAAAATAGTTAAGTTTATAAACTTTTTTATAGAGGCAATTCATGAATTGCCTCTATAAGAATCACTAATACAGAGATTGGTAGGTTTAACCTACTTCTACAAAAAATTATTTCTTAGAAATTATCCATACTGCATGAATAATCCCAGGAATGTAACCAAACAGCGTCAAAAGTATATTAATCCAAAAGTCTATACCAAAACCTACTTGTAAAAAAACTCCCAAAGGCGGCAGGAAAATGGCACACAGAATCCGAACTAAATCCATTTAAACCTCCTGTTAATCTCAGAAAAGACAGCTTGTTGGCAAACTAATTTACCACTGTTCAAGCCTATTTGTACCTCTCAAAGATAACATTTCCTCTCTTAATCTAGATCGCGGTTAAGATACGGTAAACCGCACTCAACACATTAGCCACCGCTAATTTTGGCTTTGTAACCTAGCTTGGTCAAAATCTCGACAATTTTCTGTTTGTGTTCGCCCTGAATTTCAATTTCGTTATCTTTAAGTGTCCCACCTGTCCCACACTGGGTTTTCAACTGCTTCACCAAATCTGCTAAGGTTTCTGGTTTGGCTTGAAACCCACTAATTACTGTGACGGTTTTGCCTTTGCGTCCTTTGCGGGAAGCTTGTACTTTCAGATTTTGTTGTTGTGGGGGTAGTTCTGGAATTGGTCTTTCTATGGCGGCGGAGTTGTCGTTGCCAAATTCGCGGTAGACAAAGCCTTTGTCAGAAGATTGAGAATTGGAAGAAGACATAAAATGAATGTTTAAGAAAAATTTCAAAGGCAGTGGAAACTTCTACGCAACCATTCTGCTGGTATACAATTTCTAGGCTAACATTACACATCCATACATCATAACCAAACTGACGTAATACTTTAACTAATCCTTCCTTCTATGGAAAATAGATTCAAATGGTTGAACTATTCAGGAAAATGGCTTGTCTATATCTATAATTAAACCTAATCTTACCTAAACCATCTCAAACTCTAATTGATGACTCTTGAGAAAATCATGGGTAAAATGATCCACCACATTTGTATCAGCTAGTTCCAAATTATAAAAATCTACAGCTTCATGGTCAAAATGGGGGCCAGCGTGCCAAGTCCCCTCATGTAGCTTGATAAAACAATTCCCCGGAATGTGGAAAGCAGCAATCTCTGCTAATGCTGGTTCATTCACATCATTATGAGGAGGACAAACTGCAATTAACCAATCCTTTCCTTCCAAAGAACCCAGACATTGAGTGCATTGCACATGGCGAGTAATTTTGTGGAACTTTCGCCCTCTTTTCTCCAACCGCATAATATAAAATCGTGGAATCCCGTTTTGCAGGCTTAACTGGGCATCTTCCCCATCATAAGTTTTCCCATCAAGACTTGCAAAAATTACCTGTCCATAACGCCGAAAGTTTTCAGAAGTCACCCATTGTACCTGCAATTGTTGCACTGTCTTTGGTGTACTCATATCAAATCTTTAAGAGAGATTATTTAGGTTTATTTTCCCCCAGAATGACTGAATTTTATACAACCATTATGGTGACTTCCTGAGTTTCAATGCCTTCAATTATGAAAAAATAACCTTAGCTAGCTAGATAACTACGTACTTGTTCCTTTTGGCGGCGGAGGAGACTGAGAGCTTTTTGTTCTATCTGACGCACCCGTTCTCGACTAATACCCATGCGATCGCCAATCTGTGCTAAAGAAAGTTCATACCCATCAGTTAGACCAAAGCGCAGGGTTAATATTTCTCGCTGCTGGGGCGACAGCTTTGCCAATAAGTCTTGTAAGTCTTGGTGGAGAGATTCTTCAACGGCATAATCTTCAGGAGAAGGACCATCATCCTCCAATATGTCTTGTAATTCAGTATCTTGCTGTTCACCAACTCGCGCCTCTAGAGAGAAGGGTTGACGGGCTAAGTACAAACACTCTCGAACTTGGCTAGGTGTCAAAGATAAAGCAGTGGCAATTTCAGCAGTAGTGGGAACGCGACCCAACTGTTGAGATAATTCTCGCTGCACCCGTTTAATTTTGTTCAGTTTCTCAAAGACGTGGATCGGTAAACGAATTGTACGTCCTTGTTGAGCGATCGCCCGTGTAATTCCTTGACGAATCCACCAGTAAGCATAAGTAGAAAACTTGTAACCAAGGGCAGGATCAAATTTATCTACCCCTCGTTCTAAACCTAAAGTACCTTCTTGAATTAAATCCATAAATTCCAGGTTGCGGTGCTGGTATTTCTTTGCCACAGCTACCACTAACCGCAGATTAGCCTGAATCATTTTCTGCTTGGACTGATGTCCTAAATTGAGCTGTTGCTCTAGCACCTCCACACTTAACTCCACCCGATCTGCCCATTCTTGCAGTGTGGGTTCGTGGTTTAATTTCACAGCTAATTCTTCCTTAGCAGCTAATAAATTCATCATCTGCTGCACTTGTTGGGCAAAAATAACCTCTTGTTCGCGAGTCAACAAATCTACACGCCCGATCTCTTGCAGATAACTACGCACAATATCATCTGTAGCTCGATGTTTTTTATCTGCGGCTAAACTTTTTTTCTTCGTTTTTTGAACTTCGGTATGTGGAGATGTTAAGTTGCTCATGGTTATTTGCTCCTCTGTAACCTCATCAATTTATTGGTATCAAGTCTAGATATTCAGACCCACAGCCATTTCACACTGCTAATCAATAGATATCTTGCAAAAGTACTTAACACCCCATCCCTTAATTTCCTTCCCGCTTTCGGGGAGGGCAGACAAAGCTACGCTTTGGCGGGGTGGGGTTCTTAATTTGTATTTTATGCAAGAGGTCTAATCAATTTGCAACACTGATGAATTCTGGTCTATGATACATTACAAGTTAATTGTTGGAGATAATAAACCCAAAATCAACCCACCCATTAATAATAACATCATCACCAGTCACAAATCAATTACCTAAAGTATCATTAGCATATCCTTTGAAGTAATTACATTCCTTTATCATTGATTTTTGCATATTCTAAAATACAATTAACAATTAAATTTCGTCTAGTTGTCCAATGCGGTTATTGGAAAAAGTAAAAAATACTAAGCAACGATTCCATTATCTAAGAGTCAATTATTAATAGCAAGTCTTAAAATATCACAAAAAGTTCATTTATTGAAGTATTCATAGTCTGCTTATCAATAAATGTAATCTCATTAAATGAAAACTCATTAAATATAAAATATCCCTTTATCACCTCATTTTTTTTGTAATACAATCTAAGCATATCAAGCCAGGTATGGGCGTTCGTTAAACATGAAAGAAAGAACTTCTTCTGCTACTTTTCTTTAATAACAGCCTTCCTTTAAGAATCTGGTCAAATACTTAGTGATTAGGCATCTGGTGAAATTAATTATGTAGTATTCAGAACACTTGCATAGACGTACCAGTGCTACATCTGTACATTCATTCTGACTCATATCTCTTTCCTGGGATTTAGGATAATCAAGAAGACGCAGATATCTGTGACAATTGCACTTGTGTCATAATTGTATGCAGACATCTGCATTGGATGCGGTATCATCAACTTGATTACTCCTAGAGAAATTTTATGGAATAAAAGTACTAACAGTGGTAACACTAACATCAAGGATGATACTTGGCAAGACAGCAACACCCGCGATCGCCCTAATATCCTCTTAAAGCAAAAAGATTTTTGTATAAGGATATCTAGTTGATTGTTGTGCAGCATAGCTTGAACAACAACATTCCCACTTTGTGGAGAAGTCGAAAATAGTCTAAAATTCCTAATGAAGGAACATCTCACAGCTTTCTGGCTTACTAGTTTCAACTTTTAGTTGACACAAAAGCACAGTTATGTGTCTACATAGATGGTTGGCTTATTGCAAAGATTTTTGGGAAAATGGTACTATATTGAAGTTTTAATCTAACTCTTCAACCATCACTTTAGTAGATATTGGTTAAGAAAAGCATTCACCTCATTGGCGCATAATCCAACATTAACTATTTTTCCTGCATTCTTGAGAATATCTAATCCTTTACCATTATTGCGCGGGTCGGGATCAAGTATAGATACATATATTTCATCTATCCGACAATCTTCAGCGATCGCTAAAGCACATGCAGGTGTGCGTCCATAAAAAGAACAAGGTTCAAGAGTTACATACATTTTCAACAAGTTGAAAGCTTTGCCTTGAATCTGTTTAAGTGCATCAGCTTCAGCATGGTCTTTTCCTGGTGCTTGCGTGTATCCTTGAGCTACGATCTCTTGGCCAGATGCGATCGCACAGCCTACTGGTGGGTTCGGCAAACATTCCGGCAAAGCTTTTCTGCTTTGAGCTAAAGCAGCCAGCATAAATATTTCATCCATATTTGAGCATAAATTATCTAGATAAATCACACTACCAAGAATTAGCTATCTATTGTTCAAAAAGTTCCTATATCAAAATTTAGTAACTGTCACACGAATACCAGAATCCAGTTTAGGAACCTTGAGATACTCAATTGGTTCAGTACTTTGAGTCTTGGTTGGCTCCTGACATTGCTTAAAAAAAGCGCTTGGGTTATTGATGAACTCAAGCGGGTTAATTTTTTGGCATCCTCGCTCCTGCATTAGCGAAATTGATTCAGCAGTTTGTTTTGGATTATTTCTCTGTCCGATAAAATTGCTCCATGTAGCATTAATCGTAGCTGGTTCTGTCAATAAAACTCCAACCCGATCGCGATCGCCTATTGTTATAGGAACATTCTCTTGGTTAGCATCGGCTCTCTGACTGAGAGTGAGTGCGCTAATCACAACGGCTAAGATAATAGAAGAGGATTTCATAATTCAATCTCTCAACATTTAATGTCAGTTTAATAATTACAATTGCCTAGATCAAAAACAAAGAAATAGGAGGCTAGCTTGAGTACTTCAGATTAACACAGGTAATAATAAATATAGCCAAACTTCATGAAAAAGATAGTGCAATCTAGTAAAATATGACTGAAGTTTGGCAACCTTGAACAATTTGCTTGAGCTATTTGTCTGGTTAATTTAGATAGTAGCTGGATTTCTGCTGTCTTGTACTAGTCTGATGTAAACTAATTTATTGCTCTAACCACGCTGTCATTTGATACTTCTTTGTTAGGCTACGTTAAATTCAAGCTGGATAGGGTTGAAGATTAAATTTTGTGTAAATTAATTTTGTCTTACTACTTGTGTTCTAATCGTACCGACTTAATTACCTGTACTAAGTCGGTCAGCGCAAAAATTTGTCTTATCGTAGCGAGCGATCAGACAGGAGGGAGCAGTAAAAATTAAACTGATTGTGAGTCCTTATAGGTTCAATACTCAAATCATGCAATTTTATGATTGCCAGTCCCGTATTATTCCCATTGACTATTGTTCAGAGCAAGAATTCATTGTTAGTTAAAGTTTTGAAGTAGCTTAAGGAAATATCCATATAGTCTTTTTAGGTATCTCTTTTGACTGTCCAAAGCCTATCTCCGAAGTGCTTACATTGCTTATAGACTAGCACAATTGAACTATTCCTTACCTGAAGGAATTGACTCCTCTTGTCTTTTCAAAATCAGCAAACCGAGAGTGAATATATTAGTATTTTGTATAAATTTTTTGTAAAGTTATTAAAATCAGTGTTCTTACATAATATGATAGTGATTGTTAGGTTACTAATCAATACTTGCGTTAGTAGTAACACAAAACTAAGTTAACAAAAATTAAGCCCCAAAAATGGAAAGCAACTAAATCAGGGATAAAATTGTGAGTTATCCTGGCTTTGCTGTCAGTAGAATATCAATCTAAACTATTAGTTAACTTCAGATATTGAAGAACCTTAGCAATAAGGTATTAGCTAACAATCAACCCAAATATTAATATCACAAGGTAGACTACAGTGTTACTGTATTCCAAATTGTGAGAACAATCTGCTGTAAGTAAATAGTCTTTTTTTATAAAAGTTTACATATATTATGACGATGGAATCTTTACCAAATTTTGAAGAAGTAAATATTCAGAAATACTTAGAAGTTTTTCAACGGCGTTGGCTACCTCTAGTTGGAATTTTCGCCATATCTGTTAGCCTTGGATGCTTGTATGCATTTTCACTAAAACCTTCATACAAGGCAGAAGGAAGTTTGATGATTAAAACAAATCGCTCTTCCTCACTCACGGGCTTACCGGATGACATAGGACGCCTAGAAGCTTTGAATGTGAACGACAATCCCCTGGAAACTCAGGTGAGAGTTATTGGATCAAATCCAGTAATTGAGAAAACGATTAATTCCCTCAACCTTAAAGATAGTCAAGGCAAACTGCTCTCGATTCCCGATTTGGCAAAACAACTAAAAATAGAAGGAATTAAAGGCACTGATGTTGTACAACTTTCTTATAAAGGTAGCGATCCAGAACTAGCTGCCAAAATCGTTAATGAAGTTATTGACAGTTATATCGATCTAAATATCAAGGCTAATCAGAATGAAGCGCGGACAGCCAAACAAGTTCTTGTAACGGAAGTACCTAAAGCTGAGGAAGTTGTCAGAAGAGCCGAATCAAAACTGCGGCTATTTAAAGAAACAAATAAAGTTGTTGTCCTAGAACAAGAAGCAGCCGCAGCAGTCGATACCATTTCTAAGTTAGGAAACCAAATTTCTCAAGCTTTAGCTCAACTAGATGATGTGAAAGGTCGTCTAGAACAGTTAAGCAGTGAAGCTCAGGTAGATTCACGGCAAGGTGTAATCGAATCTGAATTGAGTCAAGCACCTGGAGTTCAGAAAGTGCTAGCCCAACTTCAAGAAACAGAAAGCCAACTTGCACTAGAGCGTACCCGTTTTTCACCTGAACACCCTACAATTACTAACTTAGAAGAAAAAGTTTTAGCTCTTAAGAACTTGTTAAAAGAGCGGACAGGACAAGTAGCTGGTGGAGCGCAGATAACACAGGGAAGTTTACAGGTTGGACAACTGCGGCAAAGCCTAATTGCAGATATTACTCGTGCTCAGGCAGAACGTGTTGGACTGGAGAGACAAATTGCCACACTCAAACAACAGCAAAATGCCTATATCAAACGAGCAAATAATTTGCCAAGGCTAGAACAAAGTCAACGAGAGCTAGAACGGAAACTGCAAGCAGCTCAAACGACTTACGAAACACTCTTAAAGAAACGCCAAGAGATTGATATTGCACAGAATCAAAAGATTCCTAATGCTCGTGTTATTTCCTATGCTTTAACCCCTGATAAAGCAGAAGGTCCTCGAAAAATGCTGTTTATTATTGGTGGAGCAGGAGTTGGTTTTTTCTTAGGTATCATTGTCGCCTTTACTTTAGACTTGATAGACCGCTCGGTGAAGACCGTCAAAGAAGCCAAAGAAGTCTTGAGATACAGTGTTTTGGGAGTGATTCCTACACAAGGTAGAAATGGTAAAGATCATTCTTCTATACCAGGACTTGATAGACCTATTCCCAAAATTATTGGCAGAGATATTCCTTACTTCCCTGTTGGTAATGCATATCAAATACTACAAGTGAACTTGAAGTTCCTCTGTTCTGATAAACCGCTCAAAAGCATTGTAATTACAAGTTCCGTTGCCAAAGAAGGAAAGTCTGACGTATCTGCAAATTTAGCTGTGACTATGGCTCAGGCGGGGCGTAGGGTGTTGTTGGTGGATGCAGATATGCGTCATCCCATACAGCATCATATCTGGGGGCTAACAAATACAATGGGACTAAGTAATATCATAATTAACCAAGCTTCTTTAGATACAGTTGTTCAGGAAGTAATGCCTAATTTGGAAGTTCTTACTTCTGGAGTTTTGCCTCCAAATCCAGTGGCAATGCTAGATTCTCAACGTATGGCGGCATTAATTAGTAACTTGGGGAGAGATTACGATCTTGTAATATTCGATACTCCTCCACTGTCAGGAATAGCAGATGCTGCTGTTTTAAGTACCTTGACTGACGGTATCTTATTAGTCGTTCGTCCTGGAGTGGTTGACTTGAACAGTGCAAATGCAGCTAAAGAGTTTTTAACTCAGTCAGGTCAGAAGGTATTAGGGATAGTCATCAATGGTGTGAACACTAAAAATGAACCTAATAATTATTTTTATGACAATAAAAAACGACAAATTGAACAAGATTTAGTATCTTCTAGCAGTTTAACTAAATTTCGCAAAGAGTGTTAAGTTCTCTTAGAAAATGTAAAAGCTACCATCACTACAACCATCTGAACCCAATTTTGTGACTGTAGGAATAATGGATAAAACTAAAATCAGAACTTCTTGTTTAATTAATAATTACAATTATGCTCCATTTCTCTCTGAAGCAATTGATAGCGCTTTAAATCAGACAGTTAAATTTGATGAGATTATCATTGTTGATGACGCATCCACAGATAATTCGGCGGAAATTATCAATAATTTTACTCAATTAGCTAACGTTAAATCTATCTTGAAAGAACAAAATCAAGGACAATTATCATCTTTTAATGAAGGTTTTTTAGCTGCTAATGGTGACATTATATTTTTTTTAGATGCTGATGATATTTATGAACCTCAGTATTTAGAAAATGCCCTAAACTTTTACACTAGACGCAGTGAATGTGATTTTGTATTTTGTGCGTATAAAAAATTTGGAGCAGTAGAAGGGACATTTCAAGACGATGCAGTTGATTTAGATTTGGGTTATTCAGTAATTAGAACTTTATATAATGGTGAATGGATTGGTTCCATAACTTCAACATTATCAATACGTAGAGAAATAGTCAGAAAATTTTTACCTATTCCAAATTTAGAAGATTGGCGTGTAAGGGCTGATGACTGTTTGGTATGGGGAGCTTCTTTGGTGGGAGCTAAAAAGTTTTATATGTCTAAACCTTTAGTCATGTATAGAATACATGAAAATAATCAGTATCATAATAAGAACTTTTTAGATGTAGACAAAAACTATGAATACAAAAGATTCTGGAAACGCAATTCCTTGTTTAATTACATTCTGCAAAAAAACAATTTTAGCTCCCCATTACTCTTAGCTTTTACATCTATCAGGGAGTTACAAACAATACCATGCCCAAAATATCAGGATTTTGTTACTTATTTGAAAATAATATTTTTATTTGAGCATAATTTCTATTGGAAAATCAAGGGTATTATTTTCTTATTTAGCTATTTTTTGAAAATTTTGATTAGTGGTAAATTAAAAACCTTGTAAGCGCTCACTAATGTAAGTTACTGAATAAATACACTTTATTTTGTATTTGAGAAAATGGAAAAAGTTGCATGAGCAAGATTGATAAATATAAATAATTGTATGTGATTAATTCACAAAAATAATGTTAAGCAAATTAAAAATTAAAAACTTCTCGAAATTTAAATCTCGTTCTGGGCTGCGTGCAATTGTTGCTAATACAGGTTGGTTATTTGCCGATCGCATTCTACGTATGGGTGCAAGCTTGGTTGTAGGAGTATGGGTAGCACGTTATTTAGGAGTAAAACAGTATGGTCTATTTAACTATGCTTTAGCTTTTGTTGCCTTATTCAGCCCAATTTTTACTCTTGGACTAGATGACGTAGTAGTTCGCCATCTTGTTCGTCAATCATCAAACAAAGAGGAAATTTTAGGAACTACTTTTTGGCTAAAATTTTTGGGTGGAATTGCTTCTGTTTTATTGGCAGTTAGTACCATCTTTTTCTTAGGTGAGCATGAAACACTAAAGATATGGCTAGTTGCAATTTTAGGAATAGCAGGAGTTTTTAGGGCATCTGATACTATTGAACTGTGGTTTCAATCACAGGTGCAGTCAAAATATACTGTAATCGCTAAAAACACGGCGTTTCTGCTAAATACTCTCATCAAAATCGCACTAATTTTAACAAAAGCACCGTTGCTAGCTTTTGCTTTGGTAACATTAGCAGAATTTGCAATGAGTGCAATTGGCTTACTAATTGTTTACCAAGTCAAAGGGTCTTCATTGTGGTTATGGAGTTGGAGCATTGCGGCTGCCAAAACTCTTCTGAAAGAGAGTTTACCTCTAATTTTTTCGGGGTTCGCCATCATGATTTTTATGAGAATAGATCAGGTGATGTTAGGTCAAATGATCGGAGATAGTGAGGTTGGTATTTATTCTGCGGCTGTACGTGTTTCTGAAATTTGGTATTTTATTCCGGGGGCTATTGTTTCTTCTGTTGCTCCAGCAATTTATGCCGCCAAGGAAAAATCAGAAAGTCTTTACTATCAGCGAATAGGACAATTACTCAGTCTCATGACATGTATATCTTTAGCAATTGCTCTTCCAATGTCCTTTTTATCTGACAAGATAATTATGGTGATGTTTGGAAGTGGATATGCAGAGGCAGGACCAATATTAGCAGTTCATATTTGGACTTCTTTGTTTGTATTTATGGGTCTTGCAACATCACCTTGGTTTATTGCTGAAGGTTTGAACCACGTTTCTTTAGGTAAGACTTTATTTGGAGCGATACTAAACATTATTCTCAATTTATTACTTATTCCTAAATATGCAGGACTTGGGGCTGCGATCGCAACAATAATATCTCAAGCTGCTGCTGCTTTTATATGTAACGCATTTGATTCAAGAACACAAAAGCTATTTAAAATTCAGGTGCGAACGCTTATTCATTTTTACAAATACTGATCGTTATTATTTAAATTTTATATGATGCAAACGCCAGTAACTTTTATCATTTTTAAACGCCCCCAAATAACAGAAAAAGTTTTTGAGGCTATTCGCCAAGCCAAGCCAACAAAACTTTTTGTAATTGCAGATGGCCCCCGCACTAACCGCGAAGATGAGGCAGAAAAATGCGAAGCGACTAGGGCAATTATTGAGAGAGTTGATTGGGATTGTGAAGTAATAAAAAATTATTCTGATATCAACTTAGGTTGTGCAAAACGGGTATCAAGTGGTTTAGATTGGGTCTTTAATAATGTTGAGGAGACAATTATTTTAGAAGATGATTGTATTCCTCACCCAACTTTTTTCAGGTTTAGCCAAGAACTGCTAGAAAAATATAGAAATGATACCAGAATCGCTACAATCTCTGCTCAAAATCTTCAACTTGGACAAAAACGTACAAATTACAGTTACTATTTTTCTCGCTACAACCACTGCTGGGGTTGGGCAAGTTGGAGACGTGCTTGGCAACATTATGATTTGACTATCAAACTCTGGAAAGAGGTGCAAGCAGAAAACCTTTTACATGACATTCTTATAGATCAAAAAGCGGTAAATTATTGGCAACGAATATTTCAATCTGTTTATGATAATCCTACAGGTATAACCTGGGATTACCAATGGACATTTGCTTGTTGGATGCAGAGAAGCTTAAGTATTATTCCCAATGTCAATTTAATCTCTAATGTCGGTGTTGGTGCAGACGCAACTCATTTCACTTCAAATCAAGAATTTTCCTTCATCAATATGCCGATGCAAGCAATGGAATTTCCCTTAAAGCATCCACCATTTATTGTCAGGAATGTAGAAGCAGATAATTTTACACAGAAAACAGTCTATAAAGCAACTGCGTTGGACATTTTTAAAGAGGAAGTGAAGAAAAGGTTGAATTACTCATCGATAAAAAAATAGATTAATTAAATATCCCAAATGAAAGTAAAATTAACAGAAAAAATATTAACTATCTTGCTATTACTCATTGCTGTAGGGGCATTAACAATACACCCCGCACAAGAAGTTTCCATGTCTACACTTGGAGGTGATAAGCTAGATACTATCTTCAATATAGTTTCATATTTAATCCTATTTTATTTCCTAATTTTATACTGGAAAGGTTTTATTTATGTAATTATTAGAAGTCCACTACAGTTTTTGTTACTAGGAATAGTTATATTTTCTCTTTTATGGTCAGAAGACCTAAGTTCTAGTCTTACTTATTTAAGAGGTCTAATCCGAATATATTTTCTTGCCATCTATTTAGCAATGCGTTATTCCCTTAAGGAACAAATTAAGCTGATAGCTTGGGCACTTGGGGTAGCTGCATCATTATCTATGCTATTTTCTGCATTCGTACCAGGTTATATTCACGAATCACCTGAATTACTAGGTATGTGGAGTGGAATTTATGGTCATAAAAATGAATTAGGTTACATGATGGCTTGGAGTGCAGGAGTTTTTTTGCACCTAGCTCTTAGTGGCCATCGATATCGCTGGTTGATGTGGGCACTATGTGGGATATCTATATGTCTAATTATCCTTTCACGCTCAACAACGTCTTTAACGATTTTATTGACAATGATATTACTTTTACCTTTCTATAGATCCCTGAAGAAAACTAATTATAAATTACAAGTTATTACGATCACTTCAACTTTGATGTTACTAATGATTTCTTCAATATTACTTCTCAATAATGCCGAAACTGTAGTTGGTACTTCTGGTAAAGACCTTACCTTCAATGGACGCTCTGACCTCTGGGAGCTAGTAATTTCTAAGATTTTGGAAAGACCTTGGTTAGGTTATGGATTTTCGGGATTTTGGACTAGTAATGCTGCATCCAAATTAAGAGCTACTTACGATTGGGCAAGTAACGCCCATAATGGTTTTTTAGAATTATTGTTAGAATTGGGATTTGTAGGATTTTTGACTTTTGCAGCAGGGTTTGTCCGGTTTTTCGTAATGGCATTGACTCGAATTATTTCTGTCGCTAAAAAGCCGGAAGATTATTGGCCAATGCAGATGCTAATTATTATAGTCATAGTTAATTTTTCAGAAGCCAGATTATTAACTCCTAGCTGGAATTGGTTAATGTATATCACCATGTCATTATCTTTGACTGTTGAATATCAACGAAATCGTAAAAATATTTTAGTCAATTAGTTTTTATGCCAGTCAGAAATAGTTTTAGTGATTATTAAGTTAATAAAAATGAAAATTTTACATATTAGTACCCATGATATTAATGGCGGTGCAGCGAGGGCTGCATATCGCTTACACGCAGGTTTACAGGATATAGGACTACAGTCACAAATGTTAGTTCAGGAAAAATATAGTAATGATAAAACAGTAATTGCACCTAAAATTAGACTGTTTCAAGGCATTGCTAAGGCAAAGTTGACAGTTGAAAGTTTGCCATTAAAGCTTTATCGTCAAAAGAAAAATACTCCATTTTTTACTCAATGGTTGCCAGATAGAGTTATTCCTAAAGTTGCTCAGATTAATCCAGATATAATCAATCTTCATTGGATTAGCGGAGGTTTTATGCAAATAGAAACATTTGCTAAACTGAAGCGTCCTCTAGTTTGGACTCTCCATGATATGTGGGGGTTTACTGGAGGGTGTCACGTTACTGGAGAATGCGATCGCTACAAAGTATCCTGTGGGGCTTGTCCTCAACTCAGCAGTGGTAATGAGTGGGATCTATCTCGTTGGGTATGGCAGCGCAAAGTAAAAGCCTGGAAAAATTTAAATTTAACTCTGGTTTCACCAAGTTCTTGGTTAGCGCAGTGCGCTCGTTCCAGTTCTTTGTTTCAGAATTTGCGAATCGAGGTAATTCCCCACGGACTGGATACTCAAAAATATCGACCGATTAATCAACATTTTGCCCGCGAAGCACTCAATCTACCCCAGGATAAGAAGCTGATACTTTTTGGAGCGATAGAAGCAACAAGCGATAGAAATAAAGGATTTCATTTATTGCAACCAGCTCTACAAGAATTGAGTAAATCTGGCTGGAAGGATGACTTGGAAGTTGTGATTTTTGGAGCATCTCAACCCGAAAATCCACCTGATTTAGGCTTCAAAACCCACTATTTGGGACACTTACATGATGATATATCTTTAGCGACTGTTTACTCAGCTGCTGATGTAATGCTTGTACCATCTCTTCAAGAATCTTTTGGACAGACAGCTTCGGAATCATTCGCTTGTGGTACTCCAGTTGTGGCGTTTAATGCTACTGGCTTAAAAGATATTGTCGATCATCAGCAGAATGGCTATTTGGCTAAACCTTATGAAGTTGAGGATTTTGCCAAAGGAATCACCTGGGTACTTGAAAATGAACAGAGGTTGCAAAAACTATCATTTTATGCTCGTGATAAAGCAGAGAAAGAATTCACTCTAGAACTTCAAGCAGGTCGTTATTCAGCCTTGTTTCAGGAAATATTGATGATAGCCAAGAAATCTTCATTGAGTAATTAACTTAGTAAATCAATACTTCATAATATGTCAATACCTATAGCTTTTATAATTTGTACAGAACCTGGCCGTTTAGAAGGTCAATCTTTGATGCTTGCAGAAAGTATTCGTAAGTTCTGCGGCGAATTGAAAAATACACCTATATATAGTTTCCATCCTAGAGTAGGTGAACCAATATTAAAACAAACCCAACAAGCCTTTGAAGCATTGCAGGTGACTCATCAACAAATTCCAATAAATCGAGAATTTCATGAATATTATTTAGCCAATAAGCCCCTAGTTTGTGCCTATGCCGAACAAAATATCGATGCAGAAATATTGGTTTTTTTAGACAGTGACAAATGCTTTTTTTCTGAACCAAAAGAATTTTTATTGCCCGTAGATTGTAATGTACGGATGCGTCCTGAGTATGGTCAAGGAATTGGTTCTACAGGTCTGCAAGATCCTCAAGAATGGTATTGGCAAAAACTATATGAAATACTGGGAGTAAAGCGTGAGGTATTTGTTGACACACCAATTGGTAATAAAAGAATCAGAGCCTACTGGAATTCTGGTTTGGTTGCTGTAAGAAGGAGTGCAGGTATATTTACAACTTGGAAAGAGAACTTTGAAAAAGTAATGCGCTTGGATATTACTCCTCCTCAAGGTATTTATTTTGTTGAGCAGTCTGTTTTGTCTGTAACTTTATGTGCCTTGGAAGAAAACGTTGAACATCTTCCTCCTAATTATAGTTACCCATTACCTTTACATAACCGTTTATCAAAAGAAATACAAATTAAACATTGGGATGATATTATATCCATTCATTATTTCAACTTATTTTTTTATAACGATTGGCATGGGCAAATAAAAAGATTGAAAAAGTTTAATGTCAATTCAGATAAATATCAATGGTTATGTGAAGAGGTTATCAGACTTAATATGCCTCGTGTATCAGTTTGGCATCGATATCTGTTGAGAGTCAGAAGAATGGAACAAAAGCTAAAAAGCTTTAATTTAGATATTAATTTCAGTGGTTGGATAGAAAGCAGGGTTAAGTTTTAAACTGACATCACGATAGATAAAAGGTAAAAATTTGATAATTGAGATTATGAATAAAATCCATCAAAAAGGTATCTTAATTTATTATTTGTATTAACTATTTTTGTATATATTATTAGGAGATAAATGGGATGAAAAAAGCGAATCTAGCTGTAATTATGACATGTTATAATAGACGGGATACAACTCTTGCCTGTCTAAGTGCTTTATATCAGCAAAAAAATTATTGTGATGTTTATTTAACCGATGATGGTAGTTCTGATGGGACTACAGAGGCTGTTAAAGCAGAATATCCGGAAGTACAAATTCTTCAAGGTAATGGCAATTTATTTTGGGTGGGAGGAATGCATCTCGCTTTTGGTGAAGCAATAAAATATCAATATGATTATTATCTGTGGTTGAATGATGACACATTTTTGGAAGGCAATGCTGTGAGTAAACTATTACAGGTTCATCAAAATTTGACGGAACTTGCTTATCCAGACTCAATTGTAGTTGGTTCAACTAAAGACTCAATTACAGGAAAAGCAACTTATGGAGGAGCGGTAAAATCTAAAAAGTGGTACTCTAATAAGTTTGAATTTTTAGAACCAAGTTCTGTTATCCAAAAATGCGATGCTATGTATGGTAACTGCGTGCTAATTCCTAAAAGTGTTGCCGCCAAAGTTGGCAATATTGATACAGCTTTTGTTCATAGTTTAGGAGATTTAGATTATGCCCTGAGAGCGCATAAATTGGGTTTTCAAATATGGGTAGCTCCTGGGTATATTGGTACTTGTACTAAAAATTCTATCCGTAATAGTTGGGCAGATACTAATTTAAATCTATTAGAACGCTTGAAAAAAGTACTACAAATTAAAGCATTTCCGTTGAAATCATGGACTATATTTTGTAGCAGACACTCTGGGCCATTTTGGATATTTTACTGGTTCTTACCTTATATCAGAGCAATTATTGGTTACAAAGATTTGGCTACCTCTCCTACCTTTTCTGAGGATATTAATCAAACTGGCTCAGAAGTTTAATACTTGCACAAGAGTCATTGGTAGATGATATTTTGATAATTTATAACTTATCTTAATAATTTGACAAATGTAATTTCAATTTATCAAATAATAATCAGCAATCATTTTATGGGTAAACGCTTACTAATTGTCTCAACTCTCGATTCTAGTCAGCCATTTGGTGCATTTACTAGACCTTTTTATCTAGGACAATATCTTACTAAACATTTTGATGTTTTTCAGCTAGGTTTAGATTGTTCATCTGTGGATTATGCACCTTCTCTTTCTATTGGATCAAGAAGCTTGAAGTCATATATTCAATCCATAGAAAAATGCATCGACGAGTTTTGTCCAGACATTGTGTATGCTCAAGAAACATTACCTGGATTGGCTGCTTTAATTTCACTAAAGCTTAGAAAACACAGTAGTTCCTCTCTTGTGTTGGATTTTCATACATTTTCGCCTTATGAATACTGGATGCGCTTGTTTTCAGTTGCCAATCCTTTTAAAGAGTTTGCACAATGTATTAAGACATATATTGCTCAGGGAATTTTAATATTCTCTGGTAGTCCAATTATTGCAGCAGGTGAATCAATTCCTAAACTAATTTCCCAATGGTATGGAAAAACTCCACAGCAAATTTATTCTATCGGGAATGGAGTTACTGAAGACTTACTCAATACTGAAGTTTTTCCAGATAAAGATCCTTATCAAGCATTGAGACCAGCTAAAATAGTAGTTATTATTGCTCCCAAAACATTTCAATTTCCAACTAATGATATGTCTGTATCAATGGCTATTGAGGTCGCTAAATGCCTTGAAAGTCATCAAGAAAAAGTACATTTTGTTGTCATTGGTAGGGATAGTAGTGATATTTCAGAAGCAATACCCTCTAACATTTCTTTTTTAGGATTTTTACCTAAAAGGGAAGACTTTATCGCCCATCTCAAATATGCAGATATTGCTTTGTTGCCATTTTCAAAACAAGCAGTAGCAGGTGGCGCTCGCAATAAAGCATTAGATTATTTCGCTAGTAGAAAATTAGTTGTATCAACACCAGAAGGCTTGCGAGGTTTAGAAGAATTTCGCAATTTAGAACATCTGTTAGTAACAGGATACTCTAGCGAGGAAGTCGCTAATACAATACTTGATGCTGCTTCAAATACTGATAAATATCAATCACTTGTAGATACAGCATATACTTTAATTACAGAAAAGTATTCCTGGAATGCAAGATCACAGAATATCGCAGACATCCTCATGAAAATAAGTGCTTTTTAGTTATATTTAGATAATAATTTTTAACTAAAAAACTTAGGTATTTCAGTATTGAAATATTCCTAACTAATTTTCCAACACTCACTTTGATCTTGAAATAACATCTCATATTTATCAAAATAAAAAAAAGATATGAAAAAGCGATTTTCTTATAAAATTATTGGTGCTCAAGTGGATGCACTCTCTATCCTTGACTTAAATTTATTGATTGAAGAATCTATTAAGCAGGATGAAAAATGGATTATTGCTAATCACAACTTACATAGTCTTTATCTCTTCCATAACGATCCAAAAATGCAAGCTTTTTATGCGAAGGCAGAATATACCCATATTGATAGTATGCCTCTAGTGTTTCTTGGAAAGCTGTTGGGTTTTCCAATTAAACGGGAACAAAGAGTAACCTATGCTGATTGGGTATGGCCTCTGATGGCAGAAGCTGCTAGTAAAGGCTGGCGTGTATTCTATTTAGGTTCAAAGCCAGGAGTTGCTGAAAAAGCAGCAAATATTTTATGCCAGAAATTTCCTGGTTTACAGATTGCTTGCGCTCATGGCTATATTGATATAGATAAAGATAGTCAAGAAAATCTCGCCACTGTGGCTGCAATTAATGCTTACAAACCCCATGTATTAATGGTGGGAATGGGTATGCCACGCCAAGAGTATTGGATTTACGAAAATCTTGAACATCTTCATACCAACACTATTTTGACTAGTGGAGCCTGTATGGACTATATAGCAGGAGCAATACCTACTCCTCCTCGCTGGATGGGAAAAGTGGGGTTGGAATGGTTGTATCGCTTGTTATCTGAACCGAAAAGACTTTGGAGACGTTACTTACTTGAGCCTTGGTTTGTTGGCACATTATTTTTACGAGAAATTTGGAGTATCTCAAGTAAACGAAAAAAAAATAACCTGCTGGTATTTCTAAGTACGAAATTTCAAAAGTTCGTAGCTTGATCGAGTCTCTCACACTCTTACCTGCAGGTTGCTCAATTCGTCACGAATTTATGAAATGTTGTCTTAAGATTTAATAATTAATTAGTCAGTAAGTCTTATTCAACTTTCATAATAGTGAATAACTAAAAATATCTCCATCTATTTTGCTTAAAATAATATTTAAAAATGATGTAGCAGTTCCCGGCATAGTGAGGTACATTTTCAAAGCTACTAAGCTTGGTAAACAAGATTTGGGTGTACCCCAGTTGCTGAGGAAATGCTATATTTATGTCTGGGTGGAGTTATTAAGTTGATTCCTGAAAAGCCTGGGCTATAGCATTGCGGGCTGGTTTAGATTGTAGGTTCTCATCGAAGGGAAGCGGACGCAGAAATTTCCAGAGACTTGGATTGTTTCTAAAAGTTTTTTTTGGCATCCACTCGGGATGACGTATCCAGGTATGACGATCGCTAAGTCCCCATGTAATGACAGTATCGACTTTAGCCGCAAAGCACAGATCAAGATATCGCTTGTAACTATCGGCTACCATTTGGTCTAGCTTTTTAATACTATCGGGTAGTGGGGTATCAATAATAATATCTAATTCTGTGATTATTGGTTTAACTTCAAGATCGTTAAGCCGTTTTAAGACGGAATTAAATCCTTTCTCGTCAAAACCATAGGCAGTAGAAAACCATAGATGCGATTGGATACCTGCCCCGTCAATTTTAACGCCACTATTCTTCAGATATTCGACCATTTTTAAGAAACGCTCTGATTTCCATGTAGCGCCTTCGATGCCGAAATCGTTTAGGTAAAATTTCTTGCTGTTATCAACTGAAGCAGCAATTAAAAACAAGTCTCGAATTAATTCTGGTTTTACCCCTTTACGCAAACCGTAGGTAGCATTGTCGGTTTCATTTTCACTATCAGCGATGATTTCATTGGCAATATCCCAAGATTTTAAAACGGGACTATTGCGATAATGCCCCATGACTCCTTTAACATGGCGTTCGATCATCTTAAGTGTAGGGGGGTATATTGCCCAGTCTGGTCTTCCCATGTGCCAGAAAAGGGTATGCCCGTGCAAGTCTATCTTATGTTTTTGGCAGAAATTGGCGATCGCATCTGCTGATTCAAAGGTAAATTTTCCTGGTTGTGGTTCAGTAGCGTTCCATTTTAATTCACCATTCGGTGTCACAATCGAACATTCACGAGCAATCAGATTAGCATAATCCTTCTCTTTTAGCAGAATATCACTAGCAATTGCTGCGCCATAACGCTTCCCTTTGGCGGCAGCTAATTGCCGAAGGGGAGAATTTGCATTTGTATAATTTGCTGCAAGAGAATTCCTGCTATGGTCTTCTTTTTGGTTATCCTTTTGTAAAAACCCCATAGTGAATAAAGCAGAAAGGGTAGTATATCCTGCTCTTGTTAAAAATTTTCTCCGATTAGGCATAAATTACACTTAATAAAAAATACATTTATTATTATTTTACTGTATAAAAATAATACTGGTTATTATTGTACCCTAGTTAACCTAGAATATACTGGGTTTTGGAATTCACGCCGATTTTCGTTGATGAGTATTACATCTAGCGATAAGCTACCTCTCATTCTGTTTGTCCTAAAATAATTTTATTTTGACTTTATAAATGACCTCTGACGGTTAAGTAAAATACATCAGAGATTCCCGACCCTATACCCCACAAAATATAATAAATTGCCTTAAAGTCTTATCAAACAGAGATTTTGATTGCTGAGTACATTATTAATACATATTAATAGATGCAGGATTACAGATGAGATATTAATAGATGCAGTATTGGTTGAAAGTTAACTTAGGAGCTACAAGTCCATCAATAAACTATTCTTTTAATGCGGAGTAAATCCTATGGTTAAATCTTCAATGCAGAGAATAAGTAGGTAGACATAATTAAATATAAAAAAATTCTTAGTTTGTAGTGAGCGATTTATCGCTCAGAGCAAAGATTATCAGGACTAAAGTCCTTACTACAAACTTTAATTATCACTTTCTAATTCTGGCTATTTCTGATTCTTATATTCACGTGTTCTGATAATGCAGTTTAGAGGCGGGGACAAAAATCAAGTTATGAACAAAACCTTTGCAACTATCGATGGGAATGAAGCTGTCGCCCGTGTTGCTTACAAATTAAATGAAGTGATTGCCATTTATCCTATCACCCCCTCTTCAGCGATGGGTGAATGGGCAGATGCTTGGTCAGCAGAAGGTCGTCCTAACCTCTGGGGTACTATTCCCAGCGTCGTGCAGATGCAGAGTGAAGGAGGAGCGGCTGGTGCTGTGCATGGGGCTTTGCAAACAGGTTCCTTGAGTACCACCTTCACGGCATCTCAGGGATTATTGTTGATGATACCCAATTTCTACAAAATTGCTGGTGAGTTGACTAGTGCCGTGGTTCACGTTGCCGCCCGTTCCCTAGCTACTCATGCTTTATCAATTTTTGGCGACCATAGCGACGTAATGGCAGCTCGTGCGACTGGTTTCGCCCTGCTGTGTTCGGCTTCGGTGCAGGAAAGTCAAGATTTTGCTCTTATCGCTCATGCTGCTACCCTAGAGACGCGAGTCTCGTTTATGCATTTCTTTGACGGTTTCCGCACCTCTCATGAAGTGCAGAAAGTCAAACTGCTTTCAGATGATGATTTACGATCGCTAATCCACAATAATCTAATACTCGCCCACCGCAGCCGCGCCCTCACCCCAGACCGTCCAGTTTTGCGCGGTACTGCCCAAAACCCCGATGTCTACTTCCAAGGACGTGAAGGGGCGAACCCTTATTACAACGCCTGTCCAGAAATTGTCCAGCGGATCATGGATGAATTTGGAGAACGCACGGGAAGGCATTATAAAATCTATGAATATTACGGTGCTAACGATGCCGATCGCGTTATCGTTCTGATGGGTTCAGGCTGTGAAACCGTCCATGAAACAGTAGATTACCTGAACGCCCGTGGTGAAAAACTTGGCGTGGTGAAAGTGCGACTTTACCGCCCCTTTGATGTCCAAAGGTTTGTTGCAGTATTACCAACTAGTGTAAAAGCGATCGCAGTTCTCGATCGCACCAAAGAAGCAGGTAGCGCCGGTGAGCCTTTGTATCTAGATGTCGTAGCTGCTATTCATGAAGCGTGGGGAGAAGATGCAGGGGAGCAGGGAGCAGGGAGCAGAGGGGAGGATCTTCTCCCCCGCCGCCTGCCCCCTGCCCCTCTGCCTAAAATCATCGGTGGTCGTTACGGTCTTTCTTCTAAAGAATTTACCCCGGCGATGGTGAAGGGCATCTTTGATAATCTTGCCCAAGCTAAACCAAAAAATCACTTTACGATTGGGATTAATGACGACGTTAGTCATACTTCCTTGAGCTTTGACCCTAGTTTCTCTACAGAATCGGATAACGTTGTCAGGGCAATGTTCTATGGATTAGGCGCTGATGGCACTGTTGGCGCTAACAAAAACTCCATCAAGATTATTGGTGAAGAAACCGACAATTATGCCCAAGGCTACTTTGTTTTTGACTCCAAAAAATCTGGCTCAATGACCGTCTCTCACCTACGCTTCGGTAAAGAGCCAATTCGCTCCACCTACCTAATTGACCAAGCCAACTTTATTGGTTGTCATCACTGGGGATTTCTGGAACGCATAGATATTTTGAAGGCTGCTATTCCTGGAGCGACTTTGCTGCTTAACAGCCCATACAATGCAGATACCGTCTGGGAATATCTGCCGCTGAAGGTGCAGCAGCAAATTATCGACAAGCATTTGAAGTTATACGTAATTAACGCTAGCCAGGTTGCCCGTGAAAGTGGCATGGGTGGCAGAATTAACACCATTATGCAGGTATGCTTCTTTGCCTTAGCGGGTGTCTTGCCGCAAGAAGAAGCGATCGCTAAAATCAAACAAGCGATTGAAAAGACTTATGGTAAAAAAGGCGTAGAAGTTGTCCGCATGAACCTGCAAGCTGTAGACAACACTCTAGACAACTTGCATAAAGTAGATGTCCCCCAAACAATCCACATTCCTAACTCCTCACTCCTAACACCTAACTCTCCTCTTAACTCCGCTCCCGAATTTGTGCGAGAAGTTCTAGGCAAAATTATGATTTGGGAAGGTGATGACTTACCTGTTAGCACACTACCAGTTGATGGCACCTTTCCCGTAGGTACTGCCAAGTGGGAAAAACGTAACGTTGCCGAAGAGATACCTGTGTGGGAACCAGATGTCTGCGTTCAGTGTGGCAAGTGCGTCATGGTTTGTCCCCACAGTGCCATCCGTGCCAAGGCTTATCAAGTGGATGAGTTAGTTAATGCACCAGAAACCTTTAAGTCAACGGGTGCAAAAGATAAAGACTTTGCCAGTCAAAAATTTACCATTCAAGTTGCCCCAGAAGATTGCACGGGATGCACTATTTGTGTAAATATTTGCCCTGCTAAAAATAAATCTGAGCCATCGCTGAAAGCAATTAACATGGCAAGGCAGTTGCCATTGCAAGAGCAAGAGCGAAAAAACTGGGATTTCTTTTTGAGTTTACCTAATCCTGACAGGCGATCGCTAAAATTAAACCAGATTCGCCAACAACAACTGCAAGAACCTTTATTTGAATTCTCTGGTGCTTGTGCAGGGTGTGGTGAAACACCTTATCTAAAATTATTAACACAATTGTTTGGCGATCGCGCCGTCATCGCCAATGCTACAGGTTGTTCCTCAATTTATGGTGGCAATCTTCCCACCACTCCTTGGACAACCAACGCCCAAGGACGCGGCCCCGCATGGTCTAATAATCTATTTGAAGATAACGCCGAATTCGGTTTTGGCTTTCGCCTCTCCCTTGATAAACAAGCCGAGTTTGCGGCGGAATTGTTGCAACAGTTGGGGAGTGAAATAGATGAAAACCTTGTTTACTCCATTCTCAAAGCTGAACAAAAATCCGAAGCTGACATTTGGGAACAGCGCGAAAGAATAGAACTGTTGCAGCAGAAGTTAGATGAAATCGTAACTTTCGATCCTAATCTAAAATCTAAAATCCAAACTCTCAAATCCCTTGCAGATTACTTGGTGAGAAAAAGCGTCTGGATTGTTGGCGGTGACGGTTGGGCTTATGATATTGACTTTGGCGGTATCGATCATGTAATTGCTAGTGGTCGCAATGTCAACATCTTGGTGATGGATACAGAAGTGTATTCTAATACAGGCGGTCAATCTTCCAAAGCTACGCCACGAGCCGCAGTTGCCAAATATGCCGCCAGTGGTAAGCCAGCACCAAAGAAAGACTTAGGGATGATTGCCATGACCTACGGAAATGTCTACGTAGCGAGTGTAGCCCTTGGTGCTAGAGATGAACATACCCTGAAAGCATTTTTGGAAGCAGAAGCTTATGATGGCCCGTCACTGATTATTGCTTATAGTCATTGCATCGCCCACGGCATCAACATGACCACAGGGATGAATCATCAAAAAACTCTGGTAGAATCAGGTCGTTGGTTGCTGTATCGGCATAATCCAGAGTTGCTTAACCAGGGTAAAAATCCTTTGCAATTAGATATGCGATCGCCTACGCAATCTGTAGAACATTCGATGTATCAAGAAAATCGCTTCAAAATGCTCACCAAGAGCAAACCCGACGTAGCCAAGCACTTGTTAGAACAAGCGCAAACTGAGGTAGATGCCCGTTGGCAGATGTACCAATATCTGGCAAAGCGCGATACTTTCTGAACATCAGCCTTAGTTTTAGTTATAAAAATAACGACTTGAGTAACTCAAGTCGTTATTTTCGTTACAAACATCATAATTTTCGTTACAAAGTTACCTTTTTGGTTAGTAAAATAATTCTTTTTGTTACTAATATTATAATTTTCACTACAAAATTACCTTTTTGGTTAGTAAAATCATTATTTTCGTTACAAACATCATTATTTTTGTTACAAAATTACCTTTTTGGTTAGTAAAATCGTTATTTTTGTTACTAACGCTGTAGTTTAAGTTATGTTTAACCCAAACTTTAGCCAACAAACGCGCAAATGTTGGGTTTCGTGCTTCAATACAATTTGTCAAAAGACTACTTTATAATGCGATCGCTTCTACTGCCGGAACAGGTTTTAGTAACGCCAGTGATTTTGAAATAACTTCTTCAGCTGAGGCTAGCACAGCAAAAATTGTGTATGACGCTGTGAGTGGGCAGTTATTATACAACCAAAATGGCAGCGCGGCGGGTTTTGGCAGTGGTGGTTTATTTGCAACTCTAACTGATGCGCCAACTTTCATCGCATCTGATTTTGTCTTGCAAGCATAGTATGCCCAAAACACGGTGTTCCAAGCTGGGAAAACAAATTGGGCGTTGCATATTTGCGGGATGATTTTGCTAGTTTTGTGGGATGGGCATCTTGCCCGTCCCTTGATTCAGCAACGCCCAAAATTGAATTCTTATAAAGCTTTGTAATTCATGATTAAATTTTTAATTATGAATTACAAATTATCGACGAAGGCAGGTAGTCACTTCGACTATACCCAGTGACCTCCCGCCTCCTGCATCCCGCCTCCTTCAATAAATAATTTATAAAAACTAACACTAAAGAAATGATGGCAAATTCAACTTTTAACCTTTCAAATCTCAACGCCACTCAGGGCTTTGCTATTAACGAAATCAATAGAGGCGACAGTACGCGCAGTTCTGTCAGCAATGCGGGAGACATCAACAGCGACGGCATCGACGATGTGATTATCGGGGCATTCCTTGCCTCCCCCAACGACTTATACAATTCAGGGCAGAGCTACGTGGTGTTTGGCAGCAAAGGCGGTTTTGATGCCGAATTTAGCCTCTCCTCCCTCAATGGCACTAATGGCTTTACTATCAACGGCATCAATGAAGGTGACTTCTTAGGCTCTGTCAGTAATGCAGGAGACATCAACGGTGACGGCATCGATGATGTGATTATTGGGGCATTTAGAGCCTCGCCCAACGGTTCCTATTCAGGGCAAAGCTATGTGGTATTTGGCAGCAAGAACGATTTTGATGCCCAATTTAATCTTTCCACCCTCAACGGCACTAATGGCTTTACTATCAACGGCATCAATGAAGGTGACGGTTTAGGCTGGTCTCTCAGCAGCGCGGGAGACATCAACAGTGACGGCATCGACGACCTAATTATCGGGGCACGCTTTGCCGACCCTAACGGTTCCTATTCAGGACAGAGCTACGTGGTGTTTGGCAGCAAAGACGGTTTTGATGCCCAATTCAACCTCTCCACCCTCAACGGCACTAATGGCTTTGCCATCAACGGCATCGAAGAAGGTGACTTCTCAGGCTGGTCTCTCAGCAGTGCAGGAGACATCAACGGTGACGGCATCGACGACCTGATTATCGGGGCATTCTTTGCCGACCCCAACGGCAACCGTTCAGGGCAGAGTTACGTGGTGTTTGGCAGCAATGGCGATTTTGATGCCCAATTTAACCTCTCCACTCTCAACGGCACTAATGGCTTTACTATCAACGGCATCAAGGAAAGTTACAGTTTAGGCACTTCTGTCAGTAGTGCCGGAGATATCAACGGTGACGGCATCGACGACCTAATTATCGGGGCACCAGATGCCAGCCCCAACGGCGAATTATCAGGGCAGAGCTACGTGGTGTTTGGCAGCAAGGGCGGTTTTGATGCTCAATTCAACCTCTCTACCCTCAACGGCACTAATGGCTTTACTATCAACGGCACTGATATAGTTGACTACTCAGGTAGGTCTGTCAGTAGTGCCGGAGATATCAACGGTGACGGCATCGACGACCTGATTATCGGGGGAGGAGGTTCAGGGGAGAGCTACGTGGTGTTTGGTAGCAAGGGCGGTTTTCGTGCCCAACTCGACCTCTCCACCCTCAACGGCACTAATGGCTTTACCCTCAATGGCTACGGAGGTAGCCCCTTTAGCTCCTCTGTCAGCAGCAGTGCGGGAGATATCAACAGTGACGGCATCGACGACCTAATTCTCAGCTCACTAGATGGCGACTTCAGCGGAGGTTATTTCTCACAGAAGAACACCTACGTGGTGTTTGGCAACCGCGCTCCCGTACTCGACCTCAACGGCAATTCAGAGGGAATTGATTTTAGCACTACCTTTAGCGGTACTCCCGTCTCCATCCTCGATCGCAATTTCACCCTAAATGACAACAATACTACCTTAGCTGGTGTCACCATTACCATTACTAATCTTTTTAATGGCGCAGCCGAAAGTCTTAATGCCACTGCCATTGGTAACATCACTTCTACCTACAACCCCACTACGGGTACTCTCACCCTGAGCGGCACAGATACCATTGCCAATTACCGACAAGTTCTTAACAGCCTTACCTACAACAATACTGCTGCCACTACTGCTAACACTACAATTGAGTTTGTCGTTAATGATGGGCAAAATTTTAGTAATACCAGTGTAGTGGCAACTACCACCTTGGGTTTTGTCCAGAAATTCATCACGGGAACTAAGAGTGCAGATATCCTCATCGGCACACTCAACAACAACATTATCGATGGAAAAGCTAGTAACGATATCCTCACAGGTAACGGTGGTCAAGATAAATTTATCTTTCACCCTGGCGATGGTATCGACACCATCACCGACTTTGGCGGCATTGGCAAAGGCACAAATCCTTCATCGGGGGTGATTTCTCAAGTTGACACCCTGAACTTTACAGGATTGGGATTGACTGCTAGAAATCTGCAATTAACTCAAAATGGTAACGATTTAGAAGTCACTTTTGAAGATGTCGCCAATACCAAAGTTATCCTGCAAGACTTTCAACTAGAACAATTGGATAATTTACCAGTATCAGGTAGCAGAGCTGCGATCGGCAATATCCTGTTTGATAATCAGACTAGCGTCGTTGACAGTTTTGATGTCTTCGATGCCAACTCCACTCAAACTAACTTGTTTAATAAGAACACGGTGACATTCCTCAATGACCTTAACAATAACATCACAGGTTTTTACAATTCCAATGATGTGATTAATGGTCGGGGAGGTGATGATATCATCGACGGCAAGAGTGGCAACGATTTGCTACGAGGCGACGCTGGTAATGATACCCTCATTGGTAATGATATCCTCAGTGGTGGTGAAGACTATGATACTCTCGTTGGCGGTGCAGGTGCTGATAGATTTGTGTACAAAAACGATTCTTACAGAGTTTCTACTCTTCTAGTAAATACCATTAGTGACTTTAATAGTTCTGAAGGTGACAAGATTGTACTGGATATAACTTCCTTTAGTGCCATTACCTCTGTTGCAGGAAATGGTTTTAGTAACGCCAATGATTTTCAACTCACTAATTTAGCAGGGACTAGCATGGCGAAAATTGTGTACGATCCTCTGAGTGGACAGTTGTTCTACAACCAAAATGGCAGCGCGGCGGGTTTTGGCAATGGTGGTCTATTTGCGACTCTAACTGGTGCGCCAACTCTCACGACATTAGATTTTATCTTGCAAGCGTAGTTCCAACACGAAACTACTAGTTCGAAATTTTGAAATTGAATCCTTTAGTAACAACTCTGGGTTATTTAGAAAGACGAGTCATTTCAAACAATTGCTGGGCATTACTTCCTAAAAAAGCATCGAAAAGTATCTGCTTTCCAGGTTCCACATCTATTAGATAGCGCTGGGCAATTTCATAATAGGCATAAGTCCAAGGAATCTGAATTTCTGCACCACTGTTATCATCTAACACCGTCACAATTTCTGTTACTGCTTGAGTTGCAGTTTGCCGCAAACCACAAGCAACATTTCCCTCTATCTCTGCTTTCATTGGTACACCCAGGTTAGCCAAAGCATTGGCGGTAGTATCAATGTCTGGATATTCTGGGGTATTCTGTCCGTTAACGTAGCCTGTAAAGTGGTTGACAGCATATCCGTGCAACAACACCCAAGCCCCATATTGAGTAACCTGATTCACCTCTTCAACAACAGAACGCTGCGGAGGTTGCCAAGGGCGGCTGAAGACTTCCTGGAGTTGTTTGGCGATGGTTTCAATATTCGCGTCTTTTTGTAGAAGAATAAGGGGTGAGGTCAGTTTGTTTGGGATTGAAGATACTGTTTTAGAGATGAGTTCGGCAATATTAGCAGGTAATTCATTGACAATCAACTCACTGATAAACAGCTTGGGTAAGTTAAATTCCTCTTGCTGTGGATGACGATAATGACGAGCGTACAAATGAGTTTGAGCAAAAGTATACTCTCCAGCCGCCACATAACCCAAAGCTTCTGCAAATTGTGCGAGGTAGTCAATTCCTAAGTTAAGTTGACCCTGCGGAGTATCTACTAATAAACGCAAAGACCGAAAGGCGATGTGGTCGTTGGTGATAGTCCCACCCGCAGTAGTAATCATTTGCTGGTAGGTACGGGCATGATTTACCCTGGCGCTATATTCTTGCCAAAGTAATTTCCATAAATCAAGGGCTATTTCGGGTTTCATAATGTATTGGGGCATTGGGCATGGGGCATTGGGTATGGGGCATTGGGCATGGGGCATGGGTTATTTTTCCCTTGTCCCCGATTTCCTTCATTTTTTAAGAATTTACAATCTCGCTGATAATCTGAAGGGCGATTTTAATTTGGTCGCTGTCGATAACTAGAGGAGGACAGAAACGAATTGCTGCTTTACCGCAACCTAGCAATAATAAACCGCGTAAAAAAGCTTCTTGGATAATGCGATCGCGCAATTTATAATCAAGATTACCCTGTTCATCCAATAAATCTACCGCTACCATCAATCCCTTACCTCGTGGCGGCGATACTCTCGGAAATCTTTGATGCAACTGGGTAAGACTAGCTTGTAATAATTCTCCCATTTGGGTAGCGTTTGCCATCAAACCACTTTCTAGCAATCGCAGTGTGGCAATACCAGCAGCACAAGCTACGGGATTACCACCAAATGTAGTAGCGTGAGAACCGGGAGGCCAAGTCATTAACTCAGGTCTAGCTAGTATCGCTCCTAATGGCAAACCACTGGCGATACCTTTAGCAGTGGTAATGATATCAGGCATCACACCCCAATGCTCGATCGCAAATAAGCGGCCAGTCCGCCCCATCCCCGCTTGTACTTCATCCACTACCATCAGAATACCGTGGCGATCGCATATCTCCCGAATCCGCTGCAAAAAACTATCTTCGGGTACGATATATCCACCCTCTCCTTGAATCGCTTCGACGACAATCGCCGCTACTTCTTGCGGTGGTAAAATTGTCGTAAATAACTGTTGTTCCAAGTAATCTAAGCTAGCGTGAGTGCCATAAGGGATATGAGTTACCCCAGGAACTAAAGGCCCAAAGTTAGCTCGTTGCACTGCTTTGGAACCAGTGAGAGACATTGCCCCATAAGTGCGTCCGTGAAATGCACCTAAGAATGCCACAATTAGCGATCGCTTGGTGTAATATCGAGCTAGTTTAATTGCTCCTTCGTTGGATTCTGCCCCGGAATTGGTGAAAAATATCTTTGCGGGAAACACAGCATTACTCTGTGGCTGGGGAAAGGGAGCGCGAATTGCTAATTGTTCCGCTAGTTCCACCATCGGCTCATAATAAAAATCTGTCCCTGACATGTGCAGCAGACGCGCCGACTGTTCTTGAATTGCTTTGACAACTTCCGGGTGAGCGTGTCCGGTGGCGGTAACGGCAATACCTGCGGTCATATCTAGAAATATATTGCCATCCACATCTTCCACCATACAGCCCTGGCCGCGAGAGACAACTAACGGGTAATCACGGGTATAAGAAGGAGAAGTTACGGCGCGATCGCGTTGTACAATTGCTTGAGCGCGAGGCCCAGGTAAGGAAGTTAGTAAATGGGGTGTACGAGGTAAATTTAAGTTAATAGGAATACTTAACATATTTTTTTTCGGGTTTTAAAGATTACTGATGATTAAACGCTAAAGCTTGATTGCTTACAGTAGCATTTGATTCCATTGCTGTAAGAATTACGCATTTACCGAAAAATCAGAGTATACGTCAGTGACTCAGGAAAAATACAGCTAATTCTTCCTGAATTCTCAGAAGTATTTAACGAAAAAGCTTGATGGTAAGCACTTTCGTATTGTTTAAGACTCTTGCCCGTTTTTATAACACAACTTTTATAAAATATTCCTTTCTTTCCTATTCACTAGGAACTTCCAGAAATTAAATTATTCAATTTTGGGAGCGAAGATGATCGTTAGATTCTTCCTCCCCTGCTTCCCCTGCGCCCCCTGCTCACCAAAGCGATGGGTATTTTTTTAGTTGGAAGTCCCCTATTCCCTATTCCCTCTATCGGAACCACCAACTTCCCCTATTGCTGTAAAACTGAAACCGTCCAAAGCCAAGAAATTGGCCGTGAGATTTCTCACCCACAGGGAATGCAGTAACACCCAATAAGTAAACACCAGAAAAGCTCGGATTACTTACAGGGCGGAGGGCGATGGTAATTGTCTGTCCTGGAGTCACAGGTGGGTCAAAGTTTACAGAAACCGTGCGTGTGTCGCGCTCGTTTGTGACTGGGCCTAGTTTCAGTTGCGTTTCTTTGCGATCGCGTGTTCCGATAAATGCACGGGTATCATCAAGACGGTAGGGGATGTTTTCCGACCCCTCTTTTTGGGCGATCGTTACCTTCTGGAGAGATTCTCCAGCATTTTCCGGCACATTGATAGTGAAATAGTAAGTTGCGCTTAAAACATCCACCTCTTTGTAAGTAGTTGTCGCTTCAACAAGTGTTGGCGGTTGGACGAAATAGACTAGTCCATCTCTAAGCTGCACAGCTTGAGTCACCGGCAGCGTAACTTCTCCAATGCCTATTGCTAACGAGAGTGTTATTCCAAACAAAGTTGTAAGGCGCATGATTCAGATATAAAAAACGCACTTATTCTCATTCTAGTTCCTTGGGAATTAATGACTTAGGAATAATAGAAGCTTGTTTTTCCCCAAAGGAAGATTTTGTGTACCACCAAGCCCAAGCAATTAAAACGGCTTGAAAGGGAAGCCTAACTACGTGTACCCAAGGTGAGTTTGGTATATGTTCAATCTTAATTAGATTAGCCGCCATGTAAATATTCGCTGGGTAAACAGCAATAAAAAGTGCAAGAAGTCCCCAAGCAGCAGCTTGACTTACAGGCGGAACTAATAACCCGATACCACCCAAAATTTCATAAAAGCCACTGAGATAAACTAATCCTAAAGGGTAAGGTAGTTGCGGCGGAACAATTTTGACATATTCTTGTGGAACAACAAAGTGTGTTACTCCAACCACAATGATGGATATAGCAAGGATGACACGTAATATTTCCTTATACTTCTTCATGGTTTTTGCCTGATTATATACTTGCGCTTATTACTTCAGTTTGACTGACGAATGTTAATCTGCATTGAGTCAATAGGAGTAAAAATCGACAAAATTTTTCAAAGTACGTTCAGTTAAGGACTTCTTTCTTATCTTTGCGTCCAACTCTTACGAGACGCTGCGCGAATGCGTCTCCTTTGCGGTTCGTTAAAAAAATTAACTTTGGCAAAGAGTTTTAGCCTTAACTGAACTGTATTGCGCTATCATAATTGCCAATTAATATAGTTTCCCTAGTTTTAACTATCGGGAAACTCAACGCTTAGAACTCTTTAAGCTGAATTTAATTTTTCTCGAACTATTCCCTCATCTCTAAAGCCAACCAACACAGCTGTTCCATCTTTGACAAAAAGTGGACGTTTGAGCAGCATCGCGTCGTGAGTGAATGCATCAACCCACTGTTCATCAGCCCAAGTCTTCTTTTCATCTCCTAAAGCACGGTAGGATTGACCGGAGGTGTTTCGCATAGGAGCAAAACCCAAAAACTTTACCCAGTTTTGAATCATCTCACGAGTCGGCGGAGTATCTTTGGTGTTGATAAATTCATGGTCAATGTTGTTGTGTTGGAGCCACATCATGGCTTTTTTGCAAGTGTTGCAATTGGGAATTCCGTAGACTTGAATAGACATAAAATAATTAAGCAACAATCTCTATATATGACATAGTAGGTGGAACTTCTGCTACCAATGCTTTTGGACTAGAATCTCTATGGCAGAAATTTAAGAGTAGCGATCGCTTTTAGCGATCGGTAATTCCAAGCATGGAACTCTATGAAATACCAGGGAGTAGTTTTACTAAAAATTTTATCCATAAAAAATATGAGCGATGCCTTTAACCGACTTGCACCCTTCATCCAAGAATATATTTATCATCACCAGTGGACTGAATTACGACCAGTTCAAATTGCTGCTTGTCAAGTTATATTTGATACTGATGCTCACTTACTAGTTACAGCTGCAACTGCTGCGGGTAAAACAGAAGCAGCTTTTTTACCAGTTTTGACTCTATTACATGAAAACCCTGCTGCCACAATTGGCGCATTATATATTAGTCCAATCAAAGCTTTAATTAACGATCAATTTGAGCGTCTCAACGACTTACTCAAAGAAGCAGATATTCCAGTTTGGCACTGGCACGGTGATGTTTCGCAAACTCGAAAAAACAAGCTTTTAAAAAATCCTCAAGGCATTCTCCAAATTACCCCAGAATCTCTAGAAAGTTTGCTAATTAACAAAAATAAAGACCTACCTCACTTATTTGGTGATTTAAGGTTTGTCATCATTGATGAAATTCACGCCTTTATGGGTTCAGAACGCGGTTGTCAAATTATTTGCCAATTACAACGTTTAGCAAAGTTGATGCAAAAACAACCGCGTCGTATTGGTTTGTCGGCAACTCTTGGTGATTACTCAATAGCAGAAAATTGGCTGCGATCGGGAACAGATAAGCCAGTAATTACACCAAAAATTGATAGTATAAAACGCCAGATAAAACTAGCTGTAGAACATTTTTATATTACTGATGAAGTAGATGAATCAGAGGCAACAGCTGATGAACAATATATTTTCAACCTCAGCAAGTTTCGCAAATGCCTGATATTTGCTAATAATCGCACACGTACCGAATCTATAATTGCATCTTTGCGACAAATTGCCACAGAACAAGGATTACCAGATATATATCATGTGCATCATGGGAGTATATCTGCTAGTTTACGGCAAGCTGCTGAAGATGCGATGCGTGAACCTAACAATCCAGCTGTTACTGCCGCCACTCTGACTCTAGAATTAGGCATAGATATCGGTCATTTAGAGCGAGTGATTCAGTTAGAATCACCCTTGTCTGTAGCTAGCTTTTTACAGCGTTTAGGACGCAGTGGTAGAAGAGGTGAAGCTGCTGATATGCGTTTTGTCTGCGCTGAAGAGAAGCTATTATCAGAAGCTTCTCTGCCAGAACAAATCCCCTGGCAACTTTTACAGTGTATTGCGATAATTCAACTTTATTTAGAGGAACAATGGATTGAACCAATTAGACCAATTAAATATCCTTTGAGTTTGCTTTATCACCAAATAATGAGTATTTTAACAGCAACAGGGGAAATTTCAGCTAATGCTCTAGCTAAACAAATTTTTAGTCTGCCACCCTTTGCTGCGATTTACAAAGAAGATTTACAACTATTACTACGCTATTTAATTGATATTGGTCATATTCAGCAGACTGAACAAGGTAAATTAATCCTGGGTTTGTCAGGAGAAAAGGTGGTGAGAAAATTTCAGTTTTATGCTGTATTTGCTGAACAGCAAGAATATATTGTTAAGCAAGGTGCAACAGAAATTGGCAGTATTGTCACACCGCTTCCTGTTGGCAATCAATTTGCTTTAGCTGGCAGAACTTGGGAAGTCGTAGAAGTTGACTTTAAAAAGAAGGCTATTTTTGTTAAACAAGCTGAGGGTAAAGCTAGTATTTATTGGCGTGGTGGTGGTGGTACTATACATAGCAAAGTTTTGCAACGAATGCAGCAAGTCTTATTTGAGAATATTGAGTACAGTTATTTACAACCAAATGCTTTACAACGTTTACATCAAGTTCGCCAATTAGCGCAGCAAGCTGGATTAGATAAGTACAATATTTTGCAATTAGAAAAAGGTAAATGCTGCATTTTTCCTTGGATGGGTACGGTTGCTTATCGTACCTTAGAAAAATTACTCAACTCCTACTGTCGGGAATCTTTGGAAATTACAAGTATTGGTGGAGTAAATCCCTATTATTTGACAATTAAATTAGGCAAGGATAAATTTAAATATCTTTATCGTGAAATTGCTTCTTTGTGTGAACAAAGAATTACCTCAGAAGATTTAGTAAGTACCTCAGAAGCACCAGAAATTCAAAAATATGATAATTTTATTCCTCATCCACTTTTATGGAAAGCTTTTGCTCACGATTATTTGGATATGACGGAACTGAAAGAGCAAGTGGCATTGTGGAAAGAATAAAAAGGTCTTAAATTTTGCATAGTTTTTAGTCAATAATTTTTCTAGACTTTTGACTCTTGCAAATCAGTGGGCTATTTACATATTTTTTATTAAAGAAATGTCAAATTACAGCTTTGCGTAAAATAGTGGTGTTTTTAAACGTAGAATATTTTAAATTGGAATTTGAATCCAGAATTCTGTGCCTTTTCCTGGTTCTGATAGACAATTCAAAATCCCACCATGTTTTTCTACTACAATTTGGTAGCTAATTGACAGTCCTAGACCTGTTCCCTTTCCTACCTCTTTTGTCGTGAAAAATGGATCAAATAACCGCTTTTGAATCTCTTCTACCATTCCTAATCCGTTGTCAGCAATTCGGATGACAACAAATTTAATCTCTAAAATTTCAGTATGAATTATAATTTGCGGTTTATAATTTGTTTTTATGGCTCTCCCAGACTAAATATGTTAAATTAACAACAGAAATGCCAGTTTAGTAAAA
>NZ_JABXKN010000129.1:0-48440 GCF_017115065.1 Nostoc sp. JL23 | reverse complement strand
ACGACCTATATTCATCAATTCACTATTTTGTTATTCTGTCAATGCGTAAGTCCTATAGATTTGTAGGAATTTGCTCAATTGACTACTGCTGAGACATTGCGTCTTCTCCTCTGTCAATTACTAAAATAAAATCTAAAAATATTGGGTGGAGCGATGTCTACGGCGACAAGCTACGCTCCACCCAACCTAAAATAATCTAATCATTAACTGCTAATTCGCTACTTCAGCCACTTCGATAACGCGCCCTTCATAGTCCTTGACTAAAAAGTTCAGGGGTTTGTGATTACGAATCTTCAATTTCAAACCGCGCATTTCGACTCGCATTAAAATCATTTCCAGGCAGTCGTGGTCAAAACAAACGTGGCGTTGCTGATTTTTGCTACCTAAACTCGCACCAGTAATGACGTGTAGCTGGGTGTTTTTCTTCAATTGATACCACAGCCCATCATTGGCGTTATTCATCATTTTGCTAGACAAGCTTGGCCCAGTAGACATATATAACGGATCGATGCCAGTTGCGCCTATAGTTTGTTCGTAGTTGTAGTAGTAGTGCAATGGCACCTCAGCTGCTGGCAAATCTAGCAGTCCTTCATACAACTGTCGGGCAATCTCCAAATCTGACACCATTACAGTGTGTACTTTTGGGGCACTGGTGAGAAACATCCACATGGCACCAGCGTAAGCTGCTAGCAGCATTACCATAATGCCTTGGGTGGAGAACAGGCTATCTAAGGGCAAGGAAGGCAGAAAGGAGCCTAAAGTAAGGGGACTGAGCAGGAACGAGATCACACTAACTGCTATAACCATGAACAAATAAGGATTCTTTAAGAGAGTTGATTTTATGATTGTCGATTAAGACTAAAATTAAGTCCTTGTTTTTAGTTTATCAATACTCAACTAGTCTGAGTCTTATCTACAAACTGAGCAACACCAAGATATTATGCGATTAACTAGGGGAGTGCAATTCCCAAAACTATTTTAACAATTATCAACTCCAAGACTTGTGCAAATTCCTCATTTTCCCGAAGCTAATCACCCACTGGTGAAGTCGCTGTTCCATCACAGTGACCATGAACTACTGACTCTGTTTCAGCGCTATCCAGATGCCGGAAAGTACTTTACGGTGATTTTTTGCCGCTATAGCCCCATAGTCTACACCTTAATTCGGCATTCGGCGCGATCGCCTGTGCAAGCAGATTATCTGTTTGCCCTCACCTGGCGACATATCTATTACGAACTCGGTGGACTAAGGTTAACTGACTCTGAATCAGGTGAGGAAGCTTTAACCATGCAGAATTGGTTAATTAATATGACAGCTTTCTGTATAAATGAGATTAAACTACCACCCACAGAAGCAATTCATTATTCTCTGCAAGCGACTTCACCGCCGCTATGGTGCTATGTACAACAGGCGTTAGACCAACTGCCGCCAGTTTTACGATTAATTGTATTAATGGCGCAAACTTTCCACTGGAGTGAAACTAGAATCGCTGCTTATCTACAAGCTGAAGGAGAAGCGATCGCTCCTTATGAAGTAGCCAATTTTCTCCAGGAAGGCTATCGTATGCTAGAGGACAAATTGCCCACAGATATCCGCACCATATACTTTGGGGAAGATTTAGCTCAATCAGAACTTAAGTAGAAATGCGTATATTAGTTGTCTTCAATTTAAAACTTAAAACTTCTTCTTAGACCTTCTACTTAAACCCGCAACTTTACGGGTAATTCTTATGAAACAACGACTTGTATTTCCCTACCAAAAGGTAGGCTTAATTTGTGTCGGTGCGATTTATCGTCCCCAGGTTCTTTTACACAGCTTTTTACTGTTTGCTTTTTTGCTGAGTCCTGTAGCGGGTGCGGTTGATATTTCCGAACAACTCCATCGCCCTTTAAATAATTCCGTTGGGCGACAATCAAGAGATGAAGCAGACAGCTTGTTGCGTATTGGTCAACAAGAATACGCTTCAGGACATGCCGACAAAACAATTACGTCTTGTTTGCGAGCATTAGAACTATATCATTCCATTGGCGACCTGAAAGCACAAGGTCTGACGTACAATTTGCTTGCTAAGGCTTATGTGCAGCTTGGTAGTTCAAAAGAGGCAGAAGATGCTTTCAGGAGAGGATTAGCGATCGCTCGTGATACTAAAGACTTTCAATCTCAGATTTTTGTGCTGAATAATATTGGTACATTTCTGCTGCAAAAAGGCGAATTTGCTGCTGCTGGTAAAACAGTTGAAGATGCCCTTGCAATTGCTCACGGGGTGAAAAATATTGAAGGTGAAGGACTGTCTTTGAGTAATTTGGGCTTGGTAAGTGCCAGGTTGGGAGATTATAACAAGGCGATTAAACTGTACGAAAATGCTTTAACTTTCCGCCGTCAGACTGGCGATGCCATCGGTGAAGCAAATACCTTGAATAATTTAGGAGATGCTTATTTAGCATCTGGAAATTATCAAGATACCATTGCTACTTATGGTGAAGCAATGCGCACAGCTAAAACCAACCGCGATCGCACTAATGAATTACGGGCAATTGACGGTTTAGTTACGGCTCACACTGCTGTAGGACGTTACGAACGCGCCTTTGACTTACTAGAGCAGCGTTTAGCACTCGCTAAAGAATTACAAAATTTACACGAAGAATTAAAATCTTTTGAATCTTATGCCCAGCTATATAAGCAACAAGGTAACTACCTAACTGCCCGCAATTTTTACGAAAGGGCAATTATACTGGCGCGGACATTGCAAGATAGCAGGCAAGAAGTGCAATTGCGGGATCAATTAACTAAAATGCTTCAGCGAAAGTAGCAGTCAATTTTATATTACAAGGGATTACAAGGGCGGTTGGAAACCGCGTCTACACAGGCAAAACCCAACTACGTGGGTTATAAAAGTAGCCGCGAATTACCTTCGCCCTAGCTCTAAATTAATTAATTTAAGAACACTGAACCGTTTCGTTCAATTCTCATCGCACTTCTACCTTGTGCTGCATTGGTGGCTTCCTTAAATGTGACTTCCAAGCTTCCTGGTTCTGAAGAACCTTGTGGAGTCACTATTAATTGTCCGCCATCTTGTCGTTCAAATGTTACTGTTACTGGTGCTTTTAAAGCTTGCAGCGTTACATCTGACTTCCCTTCTAGGGAGCGCGGTGCCGTATCGCCAATCACTTGAAAAGTTATCTTAGCCGCAGTATTATTAACCAACCTGATATTAACCATCCCATTAGTGAGTGCGATCGTCGCACTGGGGGTTTGCCGTGGTTCTACCAGTGGTTGTTGGTCATTGGAAACCGCAGGTGGTGAAGGCTGTTGAGTTCGATCGCCAGGAATTGGGCGTAGTGGTCTAGCACCTGGTTGTGGTGGTAGGGGAGACACTTGCCCCTCAGCCGGAGGAACTGGTTGTGGTGGTACGGGAGACAGTTGCCCTTCAGTCGGCGGAACTGGGCGTGCTGGTCTAGCTCCTGGCTCTGGTGACACGGGAGCCTGAGAGCGGTTGTAGGGTGGTTCGCTAAAAATACTGGGTCTTGGGTTAACCTTGACAGTAGATTCTTGTGCTAATGCTTGAGGAATTGCTGGCAGACTAATTAGTAATCCCCCACAAAGAGCGCCAAATAATTTGCTAGACTTGCGAAAATTTTGAGACTTCATATTCATTCTTGACTCCTAGAAAAGCTTCATTTTTTTTCTTACTAAAGATTTCTCCAGCCGGAAATTAAATTAGGTTTTATAGGTCGTTGAGTACATCTAAACATTTAGCAAACTAATTGATTTGTCGCATCTAGCTAAGGATACGTAAATAATCTAAAAAACTTGAAATATCTCATTCTCAAGATTTACAATCTTAACCATTGTCATTAAGCAGATTTTTGTAACAGTCAAATTCAATATCCCGCTAGAAAATAAGTTTATTCACTAAGAATTAAAGTCCACTTGAATGGACTAGTACAGCAAGGCGGAATTAAAAATTAAAAATGAATACAGCATTAGGGTTTCGTTGATTTGGAATGATTGTTTTATTTCCGCCGTATTGTACTAGAATCTTACATCTATCACAGGAAATAAAAGTTTATTATCAAATTAAGACTCAAGAGTTATTGGTAAAGTGATAGTAAAGGTAGTGCCAATGCTTTGGGTACTTTCAACTTGAATATGACCGTGATGATGTTCGACAATAGCTTGAGCGATCGCTAATCCCAATCCTGAACCAGTAGCGCTGGCTGTAGCTGTATTCCCCGTCCTATGAGTACGTGCCGGATCTACTCGATAAAAGCGGTCAAACAAGCGTGGTAGTGCTTCCGCTGGAATTCCAACTCCGGTATCACTCACCTTAACTTGCAACTGGGAACTGGTGTTACGTAGTCCAGAAACACGGTTTATTCCTTCTATCCGCGCCAATTCCACTTTCACCCGTCCACCTGCTGGAGTGTAATGCAAAGCGTTAGCAATTAAATTTGTGAACAGCCGCACCAATTGATCCCAATTACCTAGAAGAGTAAACCAATTCTCCAGTAATTCGGGACTAGTTTCAGAGGCTGGAGGGTCAACTAAGTCTAGAGAAAGGGTGATTTCTTTTTCAGGGACTAACAATTGTTGTTCTTCAACCACCTCTATTAGCAAAGCATCCAGCGGACAAGGTGAAAAAGTATCTTTGCTAATACCACTATCCTGTCGTGCAAGAAAGAGTAAGTCATTGACTAACTTACCTAAACGCTGCGTTAACCGTTCCACTACCTTTAACTGTTGTCGATATTGCAAAGAACTAGTCGTTTCTGTCTCCGCTAAATCCAAGTCAGCAAGCGCAACTTGCACATTAGTTTGAATCAAAGTGATAGGACTTCTAAGTTCGTGGGAAGCATCAGCAGTGAATTGTTTAAGACGTTGATAAGATTCACCTACAGGTTCCATCGCTTTACCCGAAAGAAACCAACCACTCGCGCCTACGGAAAGCACCATTAACCCAATACCTAAAGCCAAATCAAATATTAACTGGCGACTAGGTTTAGTAACTTCAAACCAGGGATGACTAACGCGCAGATATCCTAATACTTGTCGTTTTACTTCTACTCGTTCGGTGACTTGTCGCAATAAGAGTGGGGAGTTAGGAATTTTAAATTTTGAATTTTCATTCTCTCTCTTGACTACGCGTACAGTTTCACCAGTGCGATTAGCACGAATGGGAATATTTAGTGGTTCAGATAGCGTTGACCAAAGTAATTTACCAGTTGGACTAAACCATTCTAGGTCAATGTGGTCATCTTCTACAGTGTCGCTATTATCGCCAAAACTGGCTTCTACGTTAATGCGAAATTTATCTGCATCAGCATTAATTGGCTCAAATATGAGCGTAGATGCACAACCACTGGTTGTCAGGCAACGCTCTACTATTTCTACTACATGGTTAAGGGTGTCATCAATCCGCTCAATCAACGTACTGCGGACGTATAAATAAACGCCACTGGCAAACATTAGTAGTAATACAGCAGTGACGGCAGTGTACCAAATTGCAAGACGGCGGCGAGTAGCTTGAAACATATTTCCACCTACTTCGTGTTAAGAATAATTGTAAAGTGCTTTTTATGATTAACAATTTTGCTCAAAACAATGCGAGTTTAGTTTTTTGCGATCGCATCAAATTTTAACGCTCAAAAAATAATATAAATATAACTTTGATTCCATTTACTGAAGGGTTAAATAAAAAATTCAATATTTGTATGCCGTGAGTTTCTACGCGTCTTATGCAACAAAGGGTAAAGGCTTTTAGAACCTAGTTTTTAACCAAAAGTTATACCAATTTGAAAAAAGAATGCAACAAATAGACCATTTGTAGAGACGCGATGAATCGCGTCTTTACCCAAGGATGTGTTGCAATCATTAATTGAATTGGTATAACAGTTGAGTATTTTTTATCTGCAAGTCACTTGAATACGAGACGCTGTACAAACGAATCGTGCAGCGTTAGTTAGGAACGAGCATCTGGAGAAGCGTTATTACGAATTACATGATATTAAACCTCTACCAAAACGGTCTCGCGCAGCTTGCTAATCACATCACTCAGATTACCCGTATTCAGGCGGTAACTTAGAGGATGGGCAATCAACCGCGCCGTGCTTTGATACAGACTAGCAATTTCAATCAAACCATTTTCGCGCAAAGTCCGCCCTGTAGAAACCAAGTCTACGATCGCTTCTGACATGCCAGTAATTGGGCCTAGCTCTACTGAACCATACAATGGCACTATTTCCACAGGTAAATCCAGACTATGGAAATATTCACGAGCGCAATTCACATATTTTGAAGCAACTCTACCATGCGGTGGTAAATCTAAAGGCGATCGGTAAGCACTTGATGCTTTTACCGCCACTGACATCCGACAATGCCCAAACTGTAAATCTACCAAGTGGGCAACTTGCGGCTGCTTCTCCCGCAACACATCGTAACCGACAATGCCCAGTTGTGCCTGACCATATTCCACATAAACGGGCACATCTTGCGCCCGCACCAGTAAAGCTTTCGCAACTCCCTTAGTGTCAGGAATTTGAAGTTGGCGAGTTCCTGAATCTAAAAAAGCACTAAAATCTAATCCGACAGCTTGTAGCAAGCGGATGCTATTTTTAAGTAGTTCCCCTTTTGGCAATGCAACAGTCAGCATTTTTTTTATTGGTATCCTTAGCGTCTTGGCAGTTGAATAATATTGAGAATATCTCTATATGCTTACCACAAGCAGCATGAGAATTTTATTAGTTGATGATGAAGTTGAACTGACTCAACCCTTGAGCCGCTTGTTAACTCGTGAGGGTTACGCTGTAGACGCTGTTTATGATGGGACATCTGGCAGCGAACTTGCACAAGCAGGCAGTTATGACCTACTTATTTTAGATTGGATGCTGCCGGGAAAAACGGGGTTAGAGATTTGTCAGGAATTGCGACGCCAAAGCAAAACCACTCCCGTTCTGTTTCTCACAGCTAAAGATACTCTCGATGACCGCGTACAAGGTTTAGATGCTGGTGCTGATGACTATTTGGTTAAACCTTTTGAACTGCGGGAGTTATTAGCAAGAGTCCGTGCTTTATTGCGTCGTTCCGGTTCTCAAATTTATGAAACCACCAGCGGACGTTTAACCGTTGCTGATTTAGAACTCGATTGTGAAAATCAAGTAGCCTATCGCCAAGGACGAATAATTGAGCTATCGCAAAAAGAAAGCCAGTTGTTGCAATACTTTATGGAACACACTGGACAACTTCTGACTCATGCTCAAATTATGCAAAATTTGTGGCAAGAGTCAGAACAACCCAGTAGTAATGTAATTGCGGCATTAATTCGTTTGCTGCGCCGTAAGATTGAGGTAGGTAGAGAAACTGCGCTGATTCACACAGTTTATGGCAAAGGCTATCGTTTCGGTGCTTCTTCAATGGAGTCAGTTACTAACGGATAAGCATTGGTAACGAAACAGGTTATGTTAGTAACAAACGGGCAATCTGTCGTTACTAACGAATAAGTGTTGGTAACAAAACAGGTTGTGTTGGTAAGAATGCATAAGTTGTCGTTACTAACGGATAAGCATTCGTAACAAAACAAGTTGTGTTGGTAACGAACGGGGATCTAAAACTTTTTGTTACCCAGAAGAGGACTTTTCAAACAACCTCTTAAGATTTACCCAAAAAATGATTAATTTGGAGTTGCAGTTTTTCTCGTAATTTTTGCGCCTGTTGATAGGCTACTGTACGCCCTTTCTTTGAGTGGTTGTCCAATTCTGCTGGTTGCAAAGGGCTAATAAAGTAACGCAAACGAGTTCTCATTGCCCAAACTCCCATTGAGGGAAACAGAAGTAAGGCAAACATCAAAGGCGACAAAGGTAAGAATGGTAGTTTAATTAATCGTTGTAATCTGGTGAAATTAACAGCCCAAGGATGCAAAGATTCACTGCCGATGCAAACTACTGGCAGAATGGGAATATGATAGCGATCGCTCAACTGAATAAAGCTCATATCAAACTTTTCTAGTTTATAGCGTCTTCTCCAACCTTTCAAAGGCCCGCGAATACCTTCGGGTGCATATAAGAGAATTTTACCTTGAGCGAGCGCACCCTCAAAATCATCTAATTCGGCTCGCACACCACCTAAAACCTGCGACCATTGAGGTGGTAGCCACCAAATCACCCAAGGATGCTCAAATAATGTTGGACTTGCTATGGGTTGGACTACCCATCCTTTGGCTTCACTTAATAAATAAGCCAAGGTTAAAAAGTCCCAAGGAAAACACATCCCGGCATGATTCATTGCCACAATCAATGGCCCTGTTGGCGGCAAGTTTTCAACTTGTTGCAACTCTCCCCGAAAATAGTATTTAACGATAGGGGCCAGAATTTCTTTGCCAAAAACTTGTTGATATTTAGGATCGAATTCACTAACTCCTTTTCGAGGTGAACGAAAACCCAGACGCAACCAGCGACTCAGCAACGCTAGATAAAATCCGCCAGGAATTAAAAATAATCCATATTCTAGCCAATTCCAACCATCTGGCTCTGGGTGATAGTGCTGCCAATGGCGATTGAATAAAATTAGCCACCCTGGAGGATACCAAAGACAAAACCAATCAAACCAGTTAAATATATAGCCTTCACCTGGTGCATTTTCTTGTTGACTGTTTAATAAATTTTCGGAGTGTTGATTAATCAAAACAGTTAAAGATTAGGATTAGGCAAAATTTCTATTAAATAGCGAATTGTAACTTGCTGGTTTTTTGAATGACATCCTACCATAGAAGTAAAACTAACTGCATATTTGGGAATCTATTTTATATTTAGTTGTTAAACTAACGATGCTTTAAAAGTTTTTATCAAAATATAGAGAGATGCTTTACTCTATATATAAAAAATTAATTTTCATATAAATAATTAAATTAAAACATCACACACCTCCAATTATTTGGTTGGGTGCGAGCGCTGATAATAATTAATTAAATTGCCTTAGATAATACTCTTGGGAATCTCATATCAGACAAAACTTAATGTTTATTTTAGATATAGCTTCGACAGCGAGCAGTAAGCGGTGAACACTGATAACTGAAATATTGGTGTTTCGCCAAAAGATGAAATTGATAACGACTGATGATTATTCAAATTCATCCTCAAGCTGGAGACGAATGGCGAGACATCTGTCCTACTCTTCGTACTATGGAACTAAGAATGCCACTCAAAATTTCAGATTTGATCCGTGAACTTCGGCAGCAACTCGATCTATCTCAAGAAAAGTTTGCAGCCAAGTTAGGAGTTTCCCTAAGAACAATCAATCGCTGGGAGAACGGATCTACAGTGCCTTCACCGATGGCACTAAAGCTGATTGAAGAAATGTTAGAGAAGATGGGCGAAGCAGACAAAAGATTAGTGAACGAGTATCTCCCAAAATCGGAGCAACGGGAGGACTCTTAGGATGACGGTGAAAGTACCTGAAAAAATTTTGATAATGCGTTATCGGTTCATAGCTTTTAGTGTGATGATTTTGGCAGTCATAACGGCACTACTTTTAACAAAAGTCTTACTGCCAGTTTTTGATCCGAGCGTATTCACTTTATTTTATGCTGCTGTGGCAGTCAGCGCTTGGTATGGCGGTATGAGGCTTGGAGTACTAGCGATCGCTTTATCTGTGACAACTGCGCTCTATTTTTTGATCGATCCAGTCTACTCTTTCGATTTCCTCAGCCTGAAAGTTCTGGTACGATTAACTACATTCTCACTAGTATCCTTCTTAATTACTGCGCTCTCTTCAGAGTTGCGAACTGCTAGACGCAAGGCAGAGACAAGCCTTAAGTTGTTGCAAAATAGCGAAATGCGGTTTAGCCGACTGGCAGAATCCAACATCATTGGGGTAATTGTAACTGATATGAACAACGGCTTCATTATCGAAGCCAATGATGCTTTTCTGAAGATGATCGGCTATACGCAAGAAGATTTCTCTGCTAACCAAATCAACTGGCGCCAGATTACTCCGCCTGAGTATCTTCTTTTGAGCGAACGTTCAGTGGAAGAAGTAAGAACTACTGGAATATGTAAGCCTTTTGAAAAAGAATACATTCGTAAAGATGGCGATCGCATTCCTGTTCTGCTCGGTTCTGTGATGCTGGGAGACACTCAAGAAACGGTCATTGCCTTTGTTATTGATTTGAGCCAACAGCAAGCAGCGCTACACGATCGCAAACAAGCAGAAGCGGCATTACAGCAAGCTAATCAGCGGAACACACGCACTCTAGAAAACATGAGTGATGCATTTATTACTCTAGACCGGGACTGGCGAATCATCTACCAAAATGCCGAAGCAGAGCGAATTAACGGTAAATCCCGGACAGAGGTCATTGGTAAGTCGCACTGGGAGGAGTGGCCTATATCATTAGGTACGAATGTCGAGCGTCAGTACCGACGGGCGATGGCAGAGCAAATTCCCGTCCATTTCGAGCATCACTACTACTTACCACCCAAGTATGACTTGTGGCTGGAGATTCACGCCTACCCTAGTGAAGATGGTCTTGACATTTTCTACCGCGACATCAGCGATCGCAAACAAATAGAACGAGCTTTGCGACAGAAAGAGGAACGTCTCAAGTTAGCTAACGAACGGTTTGAGTTAGCAGCATCTGCGGTCAACTGTCTGATTTATGACTGGAATATAAAACAGGATAGCGTTGAAAGAACTGATGGGTTAACCCGAATTTTGGGCTATTCCCTCCCAGAAGCTGAAGCAACTGGTAATTGGTGGTGTGAGCTTGTCCATCCAGAAGATTTGCCAAGCGTACAAGAGGCGATACTTGCTTTGGTAAATAGCGATCGCTATGCTGCCGAGTACCGAATTCGCCACAAAAATAATCAGTATATCTATGTATTAGATCAAGGGATAGTGGTGCAACGGGATGCTGATGGAAACCCGTTACGTTTAGTTGGCAGCACTACAGATATCAGCAAACGCAAACAGGCAGAGAAGGCAGTCCAAGCAAGTGAGGAACGGCTCAGGAGTTTTGTGAAAGCGAATATAGTTGGCATTCTCTTTGGTGATGTGAATGGTAGCATCACTGAAGCCAACGACGAGTTTTTGCGAATTGTCAGCTATACCCAAGAGGATATTCAAGCAGGTAGATTACGGTGGGCTGATATCACGCCATCGGAGTACCAATATTTAGACGAACTGGCTATTGCCGAGGCAACAGCGAAGGGAACCTGTACTCCTTACGAGAAGGAATTTATTCGCAAAGATGGTTCTAGCGTACCAGTTGTAGTTGGCTACTCACTTTTAGGAGAATCTCGGCACAAATCAGTTGCATTCATTCTGGATATTAGCGATCTCAAACAAGCTAAAAAAGCGCTGAGTCAGAGTCAAGAACAATTTCAAGCTTTTATGGACAATATTCCCGCTGCTGCATGGATTACGAATGCAGAGGGACGTGTACTTTACCTCAGTCCAACTTATTTCAGCACATTCAATGTGCCAATAAATAAAGCGATCAATAAAAACATTTTTGACTTATACCCAGTCCAAATTGCTCAACCCCTCTTGGATAACATTAGAATAGTTGCCGGGACTAATCAGGTTGTTCAAACGATTGAGTCTGCCTCACGCACAGATGGCACTCTTGGCGAATTTTTGGTCTATAAGTTTCCCATTGCCGATGCGTCTGGGCAATGCCTGGTAGGAGGGGTTGCAATTGACATTACCGAACGCGAACGCGCCCTTCGCGAACGTCAGCTTGCAGAACAAGCCTTACAAGAGCGCAGTGAAAGACTCAAACTACTTTCGGAAACGACTAGTGATTTGCTTTCAACCGAGCGCCCCTTGGATCTAATGAACAGCTTGTTTAGCAAACTCTCGGCGCAAATGGATTTACATTGTTACTTTCACTATTTAATCGATACACACGAAAATAAGCAGAAACTTCGATTAGTAGCTTGGAACGGCATTACTGATGAAGTATTTCAAGCAATTGAATACCTGGAATTTAATGAAGGGCTATGCGGACTAGTGGTACAAGAACGCCGTCAAATTGTCGTCAATAATCTGCCGCACTCTACCCATTCCCATGCTCACATCCTCCATGCTTTAGGAATTACAGCCTATGCAGGTCAACCGTTAATTGCTCAGGGAAAGCTGCTTGGTGTCCTCTCCTTTGCCAGTCGCACCCGTACCCATTTTACTTCTGGAGAAATAGCTTTATTACAAGCAACCTCCGATCAGGTAGCGGTTGCTCTAGAACGCGCTCAGTTAATGGCTTCGTTACAGCGACGGAAAGAAGAATTAATCCAAGCTAATCGAATCAAAGATGAGTTTTTGGCGGTGCTTTCCCACGAACTTCGCACGCCGCTAAACCCGATCTTGGGATGGTCGAAGTTACTGCAAACGAAAAAGTATGATGAAGCAACCACCACTCGCGCTCTCGAAACCATTGAGCGCAATGCCAAGCTGCAAACCCAATTAATCGAAGATTTACTGGATGTCTCTCGTATTCTGCAAGGTAAGCTGAGTCTGAATATTGCTACTGTGAATCTAGAAACTGCGATCGCCGCAGCAATAGAAACTGTACGTTTAGCCGCTGAAGCCAAATCTATCAATTTGCGATTTACGATTTTACACTTCGGCTTAGAAAATTCTCACAGAAATTTAGAATCTATCGATTTTGACAAGCAACCAGACAACCTCAAATCCCGAATTCAAGTTGCGCTAGAAGCGTACCAAAATAGCAACTCTAAATTTTTAGTAACAGGTGATTCTGGTCGCTTGCAGCAAGTTATTTGGAATTTAGTTTCCAATGCGATTAAGTTTACACCCCAAGGTGGACAGGTAGAAATTAGTTTAGAATCTGTTGGTTCTCAAGTTAAACTTCGAGTCAGTGATACAGGTAAGGGAATTAGCCCTGACTTTTTACCATTCGTCTTTGACTACTTTCGACAAGCTGATGGTGCAACCACTAGAAAATTCGGGGGACTGGGATTAGGATTAGCTATTGTGCGTCACATTGTCGAGCTACATGGCGGCACAGTGAAGGCAGAAAGTTTAGGTGAAGAACAGGGAGCAACCTTTACAGTCATGCTACCGCTGATCCAGGTAGATATAAATAGCCAGCAGATTACCTCTCTACCTGATGATTTGCCCGATTTCAATGGGTTGAAAGTTCTGCTTGTAGATGATGAGCGTGATACGCGAGAGTTAATTGCTTTCATTTTGGAGCAATCTGGTGCAGTAGTCATTCAGTCCGGATCTGCGATGGAAGCACTACGAATTATGCCTCAGTTTCAGCCAAATCTGCTGTTAAGCGACATTGGAATGCCAGAAGTAGATGGCTATATGCTGATTCGTCAAATTAGAGCGATGTCACCAGAACTGGGAGGGAAAATTCCTGCGATCGCCCTTACAGCTTATGCTGGTGAGGTTGATTATCAACAGGCAATTGCCGCCGGATTTGGGCAGCATATCACCAAACCAGTGGAGCCAGCTAAATTACTTCGAGCGATCGCTAACTTAATTTATAGTTCTAGCAATTTTTCCTCTAACCACAACATGGCTTATTAACAGTCTTGACTACCTCAGCCGAATTAACTGTAGCCACCAAAATCTTTTCGGGTGCTGTATCTCCCACTTAGACTGGCAGTCACCATATTTATGAAAACCCCGAAGTATAGAAAATCCTGTCAATTCCTGTTCACCGCAATCAAGATTTGAAAGTTGGAACCTTGAAAGGCTTGGTGAAAGCATTGGTATCTTTGGGTTTGTTTCAGGTACACCCATTAGGTTAGTTCAACCTCAACGTCTTTGCTTTTATTGTAGAACTGTCTCAAACTCTCTTAGTACTATTGAGAGAGATTACTTGCTCGTACTCAAACCTACTCTTCGGCTATGGAGTGATCGCACCCTAACAACCCCAACTAAGTGCAAGCAGAGATAATTTATAGTATGACTTTCGTAATAACTAACAACTATGACAGAGCTACTTGAACAAGCGATCGCTAAACTAAAAAACTTGCCTGCCAATGAACAAGATGCGATCGCGGCGATAATTTTGGAAGAACTAGAAGATGAACGCCGTTGGGATGAAGCTTTTGCCCGTTCTCCAGATATGCTTGCCAAACTTGCAACAGAGGCAATGGCTGAATACCGTGCAGGAAAAACTCAAGAGTTAGATCCAGATACATTGTGAAGTCACGTATAACCGCTCAGTTTCGTCAAGGGTTTGCTGATCTACCTGAGCAAGTTCAAGAGCAAACCCGTGAAGCATACCGCCTTTTCAAACAAGATCCGAGCCATCCAAGCTTGCGCTTCAAAAAAGTACATCCAGAACTACCAATTTATTCAGCACGGATTAGCAAAAATTATCGAGCGGTTGGACAGTTAGATGGAGATACTGTTATTTGGTTTTGGCTTGGTTCACACGCAGAGTATAACAAGTTGCTCTCTCAGTTGTAGCGACACAGTGCGATCGCGTACAGCAAATAGTTGAACTATTAAATTTAGAAGAGTGGATTGATGAAGACACTGAACCAGAAAAACCAGCAGATTGAGAAGCCGTCTTTAGAATATTATTTAAATCTTCAGTACCCTGTAACACTTTATCCCGACCCTGATGAAGGATATGTAGCTCAAATTAAAGATTTACCTGGATGTCTTACCCAAGGCGAAACCCTTGAAGAGACAATAGCAAATCTCAATGAGGCGCGAGAATTGTGGATTGAAACAGCTTATGAAGCTGGCGATGATATTCCTTTACCAAGTAGTAATGATAACTATAGTGGTAAACTCCTACTACGATTGCCGAAATCTTTACATCGACGTTTAGCTGAGACTTCTGAACGGGAAGGCGTTAGTCTCAACCAATATATTGTGTCTTTGTTGAGTGCGATTTCCAGATGATTTATAAATATTCAAAAAATACTTCAGGCACTAATTTGAATTCCCCAGATTTCAAGCGAGAGATATCTATCCATAACGCTCTATGTTTATGATGTGGTGATTCGGAAAAGACTAAACTTTCTAGTTGATAAAATTTTGAATCAGCAAAGTCACATTGATAAAGCTGAATAATTTCATGACCTTGCCTACCATTAAATGTAAACAGGTTCTCTATACAACCTAGATATTTAATATTTTTTAACTCTGCTTGAATTTCCTCTTGAAATTCCCGTTCTAAGGCGGCGTAGCTGGTTTCACCAAAATCAACACCACCGCCTAAAGCCCGATAAAATGTTTCTTGTTTTACGGGATCATAGCCTTCAGAAAGAAATATGCGATCGCCATTCCGAATTAGCCCCAATGCTATTACCCGAATTTCACCTGCTTTATTCATTTTGGTAACTAATTATCATAAATAGACTGAGGACGACTTTCGCTATCCTCAATAGGCCAATCTGGATTTTCACCACCAACGTACAATTCTTCAATGGTGACATATTCCTGACTTAGCTGGGTGAGAGCGTTGATTAAAATATCCAGAGCGATCGCATCACTGGTTCCTAAGTCAAACCAACAACGTCCCCACTGTCCCTCATATTCAAACTCACCGATGTTATGCATCAGTGCTAGTAGGCTTTTGTCATAGCCTTGCTCATCATAATTCATGTAGCTGATATCGAGTCCAGTGTCCTGCACCTGGAGATTTTCTGCATTAAATGCACCCAATTTACCTAAATAAAACCAGGAATTGAAAACTTCTTCTACATACTGCTTTTCACGCGCAGAAGGATTTGTACTGAATTTCAGCCAAATCCACATATCAAAAGGATTAATTTCGCGGAACTGAATCTCCATTTTGGTCTAATATCTCAAGTACTCTTCTGCAAATAAGCATATCAAAGTAGGGAGTGGAGAGTGGGGAATGAGGGTTAAGGATTCTTCAAGCTAACAGCACTTCTGCGTTCACGCTCAATTTGTTTGACTAAATCGCCTGGGAGTTGGGATTTTTTAGTTAATGCTTTGTCAAAATTAGCGATCGCTTCCTGGATTATCTGCTGGCTTTTTTCTTTTTGCCCCAGTTGTTTAAGGATTTGGGCTTTGAGATAATAAATTTCTGGATTATCCGATGTGGTTTTAATCGCCCGGTTGACATACTCTAGTGCCTGTGGATACCGTTTTAAATCCCGATAAGCAAGAGCAATACCCCGATCCACTAAATACCCAGGAGCAGCATTTTGTTCTAAACGCCGAATTGCCTGATCTGGGCTAGCAAAAGGCAAATTAACCGCCAATAATAAATCCATATAACCCTTGATTAAATTCAGTTCTGGATCGTTGGCAGAAATTACTTCAGCTTTGTCTAAATATTCATAAACTTGCCGCAGCCGGCCCAAGGCTTGGGGTACACCGTTGACTGTACCTTGACGGGTAATAACTACTGCACCTTCTAAAAAATGACCAACAGCAGTGTATAAATTACCACGCAATGGATCGGTAGGAATCAGTTTTTGTCCTGTTTCTAGAGTTTTCTGACTGTATGTATCGAGTTTAGCCCAATCCTTATTTCCGTATGCTAAAGATGCTTTCATAGCATAAGCTAGAGGTTCATTTGGCTCTTTGGATAGTGCTTGTTCCAGATAACGATCTGCTGCTGGATAGTTGCCCTGTTGGAAAATTGCTTTAAAAGCTGCTTCTGTTTGGTCGCCAATTTGATGAGGTTCGCGATCGCGAAACGGATCGCCAGCCAGGGAGGGATTTACCCAGACATTAAGTGCGATTGCCCAAGGGGCAACGCCAAAGGCGAAGGCAACTGCAAAAGCAGTCTGAGCAAAGGCAGTGAGTTTAGCAGACACTACTAATCGAGGCGAAGAAAACCTTTTAGTCATTTTAACCCTCAGAATAATTGCGGTTGAAATAGTTGTATGTGTTACTTAGAATGCAAAAATGGTTAATTTCAACTTGCCTCTGCTTCAACCAAAATTTTTTTATATATTGGTAATCTTTCCATGTTTTCAGGCTTGCTCTAGCCATTATTTCAGGCTTAGTCTGCCACAATGGAGAAAAAGTGGATAATTCTTGCTGCTAAATTAAGGTGTTAATCCAGGTAAGGCGCTATAAATTGTTTTTCCAGAATTTTCCAGACATTCTCAGTGTAAGTAATCAGTAATTTGCTGACTTTTTGGTAATCTTAACAAATGCTTTATCTCCGAAATGTAAATTATCATCCTACAGCGTGCCCAACAGCGATTCTCAAATCGATCAATTTAGAATTAGCACCCCAGCAGCTAGGTCTGATTATTGGCCCAAGTGGTTCGGGTAAAAGTACCTTACTAGAAATTTTGTCGGGACTAGCCGAACCCACTACTGGCGCACTCTTCTGGCGAGAACAAGAACTTCTAGCCGAACAGCTACAACAATTAGCCGGGTTAGTATTTCAGTTTCCAGAGCGACACTTTTGTGGTGGTTCGATTTTAGAAGAATTACGTTTAGGACATCCTGAGTTAGGGTCAGAACGAGTCAGACAGGCCCTAAGTGAGGTGGGATTAGAGCATTTATCGCTTTCCGCTGCCCCTCATGCTTTGAGTGGTGGTCAGCAACGACGTTTAGCTTTGGCAGTGCAATTAATTCGCCAGCCAAATTTACTGTTATTAGATGAACCCACAGCTGGTTTAGATTGGTCAATGCGTCGGCAACTGGTAAATTTATTAGCGAAACTGAAACAAGATTGGACATTGTTAATAGTGACACACGATGCTGGGGATCTGTTAGCGATCGCAGACCGTTGCTGGACACTCAATCACGGCGAACTAGAATCAGTAGACCCAAAGACACTAGAATCCAAAGCTAAAGAACCTCTACCAACGGTGTGAGAGGAGAGCAGGGGGAGCAGGGGAGCAGGGGGAGAAGGAGAATAACTATGCTCAATGCCCCATGACAAATGACAAATGACAAATGACAAATGACAAATGACAAATGACAAACCTATTGCCTGAAATGGCAGAAATCTGGCAGCAAACTCTTAATTGGCAACCAACTGTCCAACAGCAAGCGCAATTCCAAAAGCTTTATGAGTTAATCCTAGAAGGTAATCGCCAACTCAATTTAACTCGGATCGTTGATCCCCAAGAGTTTTGGGAAAAACATCTCTGGGATTCTCTACGAGGAATTGCACCTCTGTTATCAGCAAATTTCTCGTCTGCTTCCCCTGCTCTCATCGATATTGGTACAGGTGCGGGTTTTCCGGGTGTTCCCGTAGCAATTACTGTAACTAATTGCCCAATTACTCTTCTCGATTCCACTCGGAAAAAAATTACTTTTATCGACAATATATTAAGTGAACTTGCCCTTACCAATGCCAAAACTTTTGTTGGTAGAGCGGAAGAAATCGGTCAGCACCGCCAACATCGACTAGCTTATGATATTGCATTGATCCGTGCTGTAGGGGCAGTTTCTGTCTGTGCAGAATACACCCTACCACTTCTCAAACAGGGAGGTTTAGCTATAATTTATCGCGGTAATTGGACTGAGGATGAAACAGCTGCTTTGCAGAATGCTGTGAAGCAGTTGGGTGGCGTTATTGAATCAATCGAAAAATTTACGACACCCCTGAGTCACAGCATCCGCCACTGTGTGTATTTGCGTAAGGTAGCTACCACTCCAGCTAATTTTCCTCGTGCTGTAGGTGTACCGACTCAAAAGCCTCTTTGAGGGGTAAGTGCCAATACGGTTCAGTTAAGGCTAAAACTCTTTGTCAAAGTCAATTTTTTTTACGAACCACAGAGGCGCAGAGGGCACTGAGAGAAGAAAGCAATGCTTAACTGAACTGTATTGGGGTAAGTGCGGGAAAAAGGACAAAATAATCCAAGCGATTAGAAATCGCGGCTACACAAACTCTCGTCCACCAGCGCGGACTAACGCCAAAATAGGGTTTCAAATTTAATCTGACCAGAGTAATAAAAGAGCGTTAGATTATCACATCATAAAACTGGCAACAGAAACAATATTCTGTCGCCAATTTTTAAGCACCTATAACTCTAAATTATTGTCTGGTTTCAGGCAAGTTTACTTGCTGCTGCAAACCGCTTGTTTATCTCATCCCAATTAAGCACGTTCCACCAAGCATCTAAATAATCGGCGCGGCGATTCTGGTAATTGAGATAATATGCATGTTCCCATACATCATTACCCAGGATGGGATATTTACCTGCACTTAAGGGAGTATCTTGATTAGCTGTAGTTGTCACTTCTAACTTGCCACCTTTGTTACGTACTAGCCAAACCCAGCCACTACCAAAACGACCAGCACCAGCTTCATTAAACTGTTTTTTGAAAGCTGTAAAAGAGCCAAAACTTTGATTAATTGCGGAGGCTATATTTCCTGTTGGTTCTCCACCACCTTTCGGCTTCATAATTTGCCAGAACATTGAGTGGTTGACATGACCGCCGCCATTATTGCGTACTGTTCTACGAATATCTGGTGGCACATTGTCAAGTTTTTGCAACAGTTCTTCAATAGTTTTACCTTTGAGTTCTGGATGTTTTTCTAAGGCTGCATTCAGATTTTTCACATAAGTTGCGTGGTGTTTGTCGTGGTGAAATTGCATCGTTTTAGCATCGATGTGTGGTTCCAGTGCTTCGTAGGCATAAGGTAAAGGCGGTAGTTGGATAGCTCCTGTTGTATTTGGAGTTGTATTTGGAGTTGTATTTGCTGTTACGTTGGGAGTTACGTTGAGAGTTGCAGTGTTTCCATTAGGAGATTTCTCTGCCAATGCACAAGCATCTAATGCAAAAGCACCCGCACCTGATGTAAGTAAAAACAAGAAATGGCGTCGATTAATAGTCATATAACTTTTTGCAGCTAATCCATTAAGTCTCTATTGCAGTTTTTATTTTCTTAGATTCTGGCTACAAAAAATTGGAAGTTGACGATTATTTCTGGCAGTTTAAGAAACTCTTTATAAGATTCTGTCCCCAGTTTTGGGATCAAATACAAACAACTGATTTAAATCGAGCTGTAGAGAAAGGCGATCGCCTGGACGAAGACGCACATCACCGCCTACCTGAATATTCAACATCACCGCCGAACCAGGTAAACCAGCGCGAATCAAAGTTTCTCTTCCCAAAGGTTCTACAACTTTCACTTCAACTAATAATAATTCTGAGTTTTGAGTGCTGTTATCGGTAGCGGGGCGTTCAGCCTGTTCTGAGTCAGTGTTTATGTTTATATGCTCTGGACGAATCCCCAAATCATAACTGTGTCCTTGACGTAACTGTAATTTTTCTTTCACGTCTGCTGGAATTGCTAATAACTGCCCACTCACATCAAAACTATTATTTTGATAAATTGCAGGCAAAATATTCATTGGTGGACTGCCTAAAAAAGTTGCCACCATCTGATTAGCAGGACTTGCATAAATAGTTTGGGGATCGCCGATTTGTTGAATCCGCCCGCGATTTAGTACGACAATTTTATCAGCCAAAGTCATCGCTTCAACTTGATCGTGGGTGACATAAATAGTTGTAATGCCTAATTCTTGATGTAACTGTTTCAATTCTGCCCTGGTATCATCGCGCAGTTGGGCATCTAAATTAGATAAAGGTTCATCAAGTAAAAACACTTGGGGTTCACGAGCGATCGCTCTTCCTAATGCTACTCGTTGCTGCTGTCCCCCAGAAAGTTGTTTGGGCTTACGATCTAGCAGATGATCCAGAGAAAGCGATCGCGCCACATTCATCACTCGTTCTTGAATGATTTTTCGGTCAACCTTCCGCATTTCCAAGCCAAAGCCGATGTTTTGCGCCACACTCATGTGAGGATAGAGAGCGTAGTTTTGGAACACCATCGCTACATCCCGTTGTCTGGCTGGGATATTATTCACCAAGCGATCGCCAATAAAGAGTTTGCCAGATGTAGCGGTTTCTAAACCCGCGATCGTTCGCAAAATTGTAGATTTACCACAACCCGATGGCCCAACTAAAACCCAAAATTCGCCATCAGGAATTTCAAAGGTAATGTCCTCAATAGCGGTAACGTTATTGAATCTACGCTTAATATCTTCTAGACGAACGTTTGCCATTATCTAATTTGATATTTTCAGTTTGGGATCTGCGGTTAAGTAACCTCCAATTCAGCACTAGGGGATTTTATCAGCCCCTTTAGAGGAACTGTGAGGCTGCTTTGTAAGTGCAGAAACTTGGTTGTCCTGCACAACTCTAATCAGAAATCTTAGAGCCTCATTCACGGCATCGGTATTAGGAAAAACCTCTGCAACATAAGGTTCTAAACAAATTGTTGTCTTACCAAAGCTATTTCGTTCAGGGCCGAACTTTCTCACTTTTAGGTTCTTTAAGTCATACTCCGATCGCAGACTACAGCATGACATTTCTGACTTCTCAGACATCCTCTAAACAAAGTTAAATTACTTCTTTCATATTAGCCATCAACTCATCAATTGTTTCTCCTTGACTGTAACAGGCTTGTAGCTGAGGTACTTCTCCGACATAGTAGCCATCTTCATCCCGTTCAATGATGACGTAGAATTCTCGGTTCGTGGGATTGATCATAATCTATTTGTCCGTAGACTTAAAATCATTTTTCTGGATTCTTCGACCAAGCTGGGTGAGAAAGTAAAGAAGCAAAAACTCGTACTCCCCGAAGTTGATTAGAAAGGGGTAAGTGACCTTTAGGCGCACTCAAATCCCAGGTAAACTCGTTAGGGTATCGCGTCCAAGTATTACCTGCTTTCCAGCCAATTTTCGGCCAGAAATTCTCCCAATTTTTACCCAAACTTAGCCAGATTTCTCGCTGCACTGAAAAACCAAATTTACCTTCGGAGTGAACTAACCAGAGGTTGTTAATGGTTTGCAAGTCAACAGCCGAGGTATTTTCTACTTCAGTAAAATACAACCATTTTCGTTGTACAGCCGTTGGCCCTGATAGTTCGCACATTTTTTCGATGGTGACGCGATCGGCTGCTTGAAAGTCTTGAACAGCCAATAGCTGTTGCAAAGAATTGTAGTTAATCCCGCACTCTGATTTTAGAGGTACAATTCCTTCAGGAAAAGAGGAGCGCAGAAATTCTTTGACTTGAGGTGCGTCAGAGTTGTATAGGACTTGATAAGCTTTGCCATCAACCCAAGTCGCTGCGTTTTCACGTCGTTTCAGTAAAAATTCCATCAACACGTCTAATCCCTCATTACCCAACTCAGCTAACTGTGGGATTATCTGTTGTTGGACTTTTTCAGACCCAGCGATTAACGGTTGTCGGAGGGAGTCGATGTCATTTGCAGGGCCTGATAAAATCATTGGGTCTGTCATGCCATTCTTGTGTTAACGGTCAGTGAAAGAGCGGTAAGCTATCGGGCATTCTCTAAAGTGAAGCATTGATAGCGAAAAGTAGTTTACTATTTTTGATCGTACAAAATTGCGATCGCTTCACTGAAATCCCACACTTAATCCCCAAATAATGTACAAGGGGAATAGGGGGAAAATCTGTGCCTTATGGCTTGGTGAACAAAAGACATAGCAAAATATACAAGCCTGCCACATAAAGATTTTTTGAATAGCAGCGTATCGATTAGGAGTGTGTGAACGATGTACGAAAAGATTACCCCCCCCGCAGCCGGAGCCAAAATCACCTTCAAAAATGGTGAACCAATCGTACCGGACAATCCAATTATCCCCTTTATTCGTGGCGACGGCACAGGTATAGACATTTGGCCTGCTACCCAAAAAGTTCTCGATGCTGCGGTAGCCAAAGCATATAAGGGTCAGCGTCAAATTAGCTGGTTCAAGGTTTACGCTGGTGATGAAGCTTGTGATTTATACGGAACTTACCAGTATTTACCTCAAGACACTCTCACAGCAATTGAAGAATATGGTGTAGCTATTAAAGGGCCTTTGACTACTCCCATTGGGGGAGGAATTCGTTCTTTAAATGTGGCATTACGGCAAATTTTTGACTTGTATGCTTGCGTGCGTCCTTGCCGTTACTATGCAGGTACGCCCTCACCCCACAAAAATCCCGAAAAGCTGGATGTAATTGTTTATCGGGAAAATACAGAAGATATTTATTTAGGCATTGAGTGGCGACAAGGTAGCGAAATCGGCGATCGCTTAATTAAAATTCTCAATGAAGAATTAATCCCCGCCACCCCAGAACATGGGAAAAAACGCATTCCTCTTGATTCTGGTATTGGCATCAAACCCATCAGCAAAACTGGTTCCCAGCGCCTAGTTAGACGTGCCATCAAACACGCCTTGCTATTGCCCAAAAACAAGCAACAAGTGACTTTGGTGCATAAGGGCAACATCATGAAGTACACCGAAGGGGCTTTCCGCGACTGGGGTTATGAACTAGCAACCAGCGAATTTCGCCAAGAAACTGTCACTGAACAGGAATCTTGGATTTTGAGTAACAAGGAAAAAAATCCCAATATTTCCTTGGAAGAAAACGCCCGCCAGATTGAGCCTGGGTTTGATAATCTTACCCCAGACAAAAAAGCGCAAGTTGTCAAGGAAGTTGAAACTGTTCTTAACACAATTTGGGCAACCCACGGTGATGGCAAATGGAAAGAGAAAGTTTTGGTGAACGACCGGATTGCTGACAGTATTTTTCAACAAATCCAAACTAGACCGGATGAGTATTCGATTTTGGCGACGATGAACTTGAACGGCGATTACTTGTCTGATGCCGCCGCCGCCATTGTTGGGGGATTGGGAATGGGACCAGGGGCAAATATTGGTGATTCTAGTGCCATATTTGAAGCTACCCACGGCACTGCACCCAAACACGCTGGCTTAGATCGGATTAATCCGGGTTCAGTGATTTTGTCTGGTGTGATGATGCTGGAATTTATGGGCTGGCAAGAAGCCGCAGACCTAATTAAGAAAGGTTTAAGCGATGCGATCGCAAATAGTCAAGTCACCTACGATTTAGCCCGGTTGCTAGAACCGCCAGTTGAACCCTTAAAATGTTCTGAATTTGCCGACGCAATTATTCAACATTTTGGTTAATTCTATTAGGGTTAATTAGTCACAATTCGAATTACCCCACCCTAACCCTCCCCGTATGTATTGGGGAGGGAACTGGATTTCTTGTTTCCCCCCTTTGCATCAGGGGGATTAAGGGGGGTAATTTGACTTGTCTATACAACAACCCTAGCTTTTTTAGAGGGGTTAGGGGGGATCAACAAATATTTAATACTTCTCAGACATCCTCTGATAAATCTAGAACTAGCCCTTTCAAGGTGAGTAAAAATTTTGCTCAAAAAATTCCTCTTTAATCTCTTAACTCTGTGTTCTCTGCGTCTCTGTGGTTAAATAAATTACTTTTAAACCGCAGAGGCACAGAGAGCGCAGAGAGAAAAATAGAGATTTTACGAGTCACTTTGAAAGGGCTGGTTCTAAAATCAACCATTTTAAACTAGCGAAATAGCATTTTATTTGCAAAAACACCAAAATCAGAAAGCAAACTGGGGTTTGAGAAAGCAAAAGCTTATTTTGAGAAAGTAATTGCGGATTTTGCTTATTGAATTTAGTCAAAATATGAAGTTTAGATAAAATTATTGAAAAAATTGCTGATAAATTTTGAACCGTCAGATTTTAATACGGTTTGGATAAGGTTTTTTGATGACACGCCCTAGATCGCAAAGACGCGATAAATCGCCGTCTTTACAAGAATCAGTCCTTTGTAGAGACGGCGATTTATCGCGTCTCTTGCCTTAACCAAACCGTATTGCGTCAGATTTAAAACTAGTAAAAAAACAAAATCCCCGGCTTTTCTAAAAAGTCGGAGATTTTTTTGGGGCAATCTCCTATAAAGTTTCCCTTATTCGGATTTAGAGTGATCGAGAACTTGGCGCAAGTTCTCGATTAATTCGGATTTAACCCAATCGTTAATTGCTTTAACTGTGATTTTGCTAATTTATCAGGTGCGATCGCTCCATTCTCTGTAATGATGGCTGTAATTAACTCAGCCGGAGTCACATCAAAAGCTGGGTTGTAAAAATCTACACCTTCAGGTGTGAGAATAGTATCGCCAACTTGATAAATTTCTGTTGGTTCGCGTTCTTCAATGGGAATTTGGCTGCCATCGGCTAATTCAAAATCAACGGTGGAAAGGGGTGCAGCGACAAAGAAAGGGATATTATGAGCTTTAGCTGCGATCGCCACACTATACGTACCAATTTTATTAGCAGTGTCGCCATTAGCAGCAATTCGATCAGCACCCACAACTACAGCATGAATCAAACCCTGTTTCATGCAATGGGCTGCCATATTATCAGTAATTAATGTCACTGGAATACCTTCTTGCACACATTCCCAAGTGGTGAGTTTTGCGCCTTGTAAGCGAGGACGGGTTTCATCGGCAAATAAACGTTCTAAACGTCCTTCCCTCCAAGCAGAACGCACCACACCTAAAGCTGTGCCATATCCAGCAGTAGCTAGCGCCCCAGCGTTGCAGTGAGTAAGCAAAGTTAGCTTTTCTGGGGTAGACGGTAAAACAGCCAAACCATGATCACCAATTGCTTGACAGGTTTGCAAATCTTCAGAGTTGATTGCTTGGGCTGTTTGGAAAAGGGTTTGCTTAATCTCTTCTACCGTTCCCAGCGTTTCGTAGGCGGCTTTTAGCATCCGGCTAATTGCCCAAAATAAATTTACTGCCGTCGGACGAGTAGAACGCAACAACTGGGCTACTTTATCCAAGTGTTGCAAAAATTCGGTGCGATCGCTTGTTTTAATTTCCCTTGCACCAAGATACATTCCATAAGCCGCAGCCACTCCAATTGCTGGCGCACCTCGCACAATCATGGTTTTAATCGCCCGCGCCATATCTTCACTGCGGTGAATTTCCACAAATGTATATTCATTCGGTAAGCGTGTTTGGTCAATTAGTGAAACTGAGTCATTGTGCCAAATAACGGGATAAACCTGGTTTGTGGAAGGTGTCATAGAAAAAGGTCGTTAGTAAAGGGTCAATATTTTTTACTTTAATGCACTTAGATGATTTCATTTTAAAAAACAAAATTCAATTAAGGGATTTCCAAGAAATAAATTATCCAAATAAACTAACCACAGAGACGCAGAGAACACAGAGAGAAGAGAAATAGAGAGAATTTTTGCGTCAGGTTTGGGATATTGTTTTATTTGGAAGTCCCTAACTATTTTTAGCTATTGATAATTTTGCGGCGTGGGTGATTACTTAATATTTATTTATTTAATTTCCTGCTTAACTGTCTTAACTGTCCTTGCATTCTCGTTAGAAAAGTGAGAGGATATTTCGCTAAAGCATTTATCAAATATCAGCGTTTCTGAGTTGATATATAAAATGCTTTTGTCCTAACTAAATGGCAAATTTACACTTTGATAAAAGTTTAACTAATTATTCAAAGCCTTTGAAATAAAACTATGAAACGTCTTGTTATTTGCTGTGATGGAACTTGGCAACAGTTAACCAGTCGTTATCCAAGCAATGTGGTAAAGCTAGCTCAATCTGTGAAATCGATTGCCAGTGACGGGGTTACACAAATCGTCTTTTATGACGAGGGCATTGGAACCGAGGGTCAAAAGGTTTTAGGCGGAGCTACCGGACTAGGAATCGATAGAAATATAGAAGATTGCTACCGATTTCTTAGTCTCAATTATGTTTCTGGTGACGAAATCTATTTGTTCGGCTTCAGTCGTGGTGCTTACACAGTTAGAAGTTTAGCGGGCATGATCTATTGCTCTGGTCTTCTAGATCGGCCCCATGTTACTAAAGCCCATGAAGCCTACGAGCTTTACCGTAACCGAAATATTAAACCCAAAGATAATCTAGCAGTAGAATACCGACAAGCTTATGGCGATCGCGTCCCTATCACCTTACTCGGTTGTTTTGACACCGTTGGTGCTCTTGGTATTCCTGGGATACCAGCCTTTAGTAGGTTAAGCAAACAGCTTAATATGCGCTACAGATTTCATGACACTACTTTAAACAAATGTGTTCAGAATGCATTGCACGCAATGGCGATTGACGAAATCCGTGAAATCTTTGATGTCACTCCCATGAAAAAGCATCCTGATGCTGAAAACCAGCGGGTGATTCAAAAGTGGTTTCCAGGCGTACACGGTTGCGTTGGTGGTGGAACCGAAGAACACAGTGGGTTATCAGATGCTGCCTTACAGTGGATGATTGATTCCATCAGTGTACTCGAATTAGGGCTTGACTTAGATCCAAATGTGATTCCGACAGGCATCAACCCTAATTATGAATGTGACTTTAAGAACGATGCTGGATTCTTTAAATTAGCAGGAATTAAGTTTCGTGAGGTCAGCGATGTCATTGAAGACCTTCATGAAAGTGCGATCTACCGTTTGAAAAGTCGCAAGGACTATCGACCAAAAAATTTACAAAAGATTATTTCAAAACTGAAATAAGTTGAATGAATTTGGCTAATCGAAGCAGAGAAAATTCGAGTGCATTGAATCCAAAACTGAAAAAAAGTAAAAACAATTATGGCTGGAAAAAGAGATACATCTAAAGACGGGTTAGGTAACAAAATTCAAACATTAGTTTTAACAAACTTTAAACCGATTTGGAAACTTCTACAAAGTAACGAATCTATAAAGCGTAAAGTTAACAAAACTCTACTCAATAGTCTCATCTACAAAATTCCGACTCGTCCTAATGCCTACAGCATGATGACTCTAGATGAGTATATTCCTGATACTAAAATTCCTAAGAAAACTGATGCTTATACTTCCTGGGAATCACTCAACGATCGCACTTATACCGGACGACATCTACCACCCGATCCCAAGTTAAATGCTGAGGGCAACTTACCAAAAGTAGAAGACCTAGCTATTTTATTTCGTAAAAGAGATGGTAAAACCATTTATTCTACCAAATCAACTATGCTGTTTCCCTATTGGGTGCAGTGGTTTACTGATAGTTTTCTCCGCCTCGATCACTATAATAAATTAAAAAATACTTCCAACCATGAGATTGATTTGTGTAATGTTTATGGTTTAACCAGAAAACAAACACACCTTTTAAGAAGCTTTGAAGGAGGTAAACTAAAATCTCAAAAACTTAAGCGCCAAGATGGTGTAGAAGAAGAATATCCCTTGTTTTATTATGCCGATCCAGCGCAGGGTAAAGTTGACGCTCAATTTGAGGGTCTTTATGAACCTGTCAATGATGAAAAAAGGCAACCCGTAGAAAAAAAACAATATCTGTTTGCGATGGGAGTAGAACGAGCAAATGTGCAAATTGGCTATGTCATGCTCAATACTCTATGTTTTCGGGAGCATAATCGTCTTTGCGATGAATTAGCAAGCAATTATCCAGATTGGGATGATGAACGCCTCTTCCAAACCGCGAGAAATATTCTCATGGCGATTATTCTCAAAATCATTATGGAGGAGTACATTAACCACATAACTCCTTATCACTTTAAGTTGTTTGCCGATCCTGAAGCTTTTACTAAGGAAAGTTGGCATCGTCCTAATTACATGGCAATTGAGTTTGACTTTGTTTATCGCTGGCATAGCGCGATTCCAGAAACTTTTAAATATAACGGGAAACCGACCCATATTGCTGCATCTCTCTGGAACAACAAGATGTTCATCGATCAAGGTTTGGGCGCATTGATGGAGGAAACTTGTTCTCAAGCAGGTACAAAAATTGGTTTATTCAACACGCCTGATATATTGGTTGAGTTAACCGAGTTACCCGCGATTAAACTAGGACGGCAACTGCAATTAGCAAGCTACAACGATTATCGCCAATTGTGTGGTTTCCCCAGAGTGACGAGATTTGAGCAAATTAGCGGCGATGAATTTGTTCAAGAGAAACTCAAAGAATTATATGGTCATGTTGATAATATTGAATTCTTTGTGGGGCTTTACGCCGAGGATGGGCGGAAAAATTCAACTATTCCTTCCCTAGTAGCACGCTTAATTGGGATTGATGCCTTTTCTCAAGCGCTAACTAATCCTTTACTATCACCCAATATCTTCAATGAAAAGACTTTTTCTCCTGTGGGTTGGGAAATAATTCAAAATACCAACACAGTTTCAGATTTAGTTAATCGCAACGTCCCTCGCTCAGACAGAAAGTACAAAGTTACTTTTGACCTTCAATAAACATTGGCTTTGAGTGCGATCGCTTTACCCCTAAGTAGGTAGACATAATTAAATATAAAATAAACTCCTAGTTTGTAGTGAGCGATTTATCGCTCAGAGCAAGGATTATCAGGACTAAAGTCCTTACTACAAACAATAAATTTATTTATGCCTAGATACTTACTATTAAGCAAGCTATGCGTAGCGTCTTGTATGGTGGAGCGATCGCTCTTAACAATACCTTTATCACTCCGTCACCAAAACTTTCGCAATTTCAACATAATTATCGAAACTGATTAGAAAATAACTGCAAGCGATGCTTACGGCGGGATGCGCCTATGTACTTTGTAATAAACTCAATTGATTAACTAATTCTAAGTTTAAAAAAATGAAACTATTTACCGAATACCCAGAAAAAGACGAAGCCAAATATTGCGCTCTCATGAGTGAGCTAGTCAAAAAGAATATGGAAAATCTTTACGGAGGTGAGAAGAAAAAAACTGCAAAGAGAGATACCCACTCTAAAACCAACGCTGCTGTACAAGGAACTCTAGAAATCTTTGACTTTGATGAAGCAGCAATTAAACAGGAATTGAGCAAACGCACCTCATTAACTGAAGCTCAACTTCAAGCCATTTCCCTAAAACAAGGTTTATTTGCAAATCCCAAACAATATCCGGTTTGGCTACGATTTGCAAATGGAGCGTTTTCAGTAAAGAATGATTATGAAGGGGATACGCGCTCCATGTCCGTAAAGGTGATAGGGGTAGAAGGAGAAAGACTACCGCAAAGTCACGAGTTAAAAACCCAAGATATTATTGTCCACAATACCGAATTCTTTTTTGTTAGAACCATCAAAGACTTCCATAGCTTTTTTGTGGCGGTTTATCGAGCAGGGCTGTTTCCGCTTTTTAAGCTATTGGTGCTTTTATGGCTAAAGTTACATCCCTACGAATCCACTCTTTTACAAACTAGTTTCAAACGGTTTCCCAAGAGTTTGCTTACAGAACGCTATTGGAGTGCTTCAGCATATTCTTTGGGACTCAAATCTGATTTTGATCCCTATAAACCAGGTCGAGTTCCTGTGGAATATCCGGTTGTAATTAAATATGCATTTACTCCAGTTTCCAGTCAACCACCTCATCAACAACTTCCTCTCGAATCTAGACCAGAAAGTGAGCTTCAGCGTGCCAAAGCCGCAGGTTCAGAGGACAACTACTACCGAGAGGATATTATTCAAGCTTTAGCAAAGCCTGATGCTGAATATAGTTGGGACTTTCAAATTCAATTTCAAACTAGCCCAGAAATGTCTATTGATGATACTACTATTGTTTGGAATGAAGAGGAATCACCCTTTATTACAGTTGGTCGTCTAACAGTTAAGCATCAGAAAGTTAATTCTGCCAAAGAAAATGACTTTGGGGAAAATCTCAGTTTTTCTCCTGGAAATGGTCTAGCAGTGCATCGTCCTGTCGGTGCGATTAATCGGTTACGCAGCATTGTTTATCCTATTGTTGCTAATGACCGTCATCAAAAACGAGGAGTCAAATACCATGAACCAACTGTGTAAACTGCTATAAATTTCAGAGGGGTTTCCAGTATCTTCATGAAAATAACCCCAAAATTTGGGGTTATTTTTATCAAACTATTCTGACTTAAATTAACTAGACGACAGCCGATACTTGCTGCTTAAAGAAAGCTTGCAACACTCTCTCTGCTATTTGATGGCTAGTTAAACCTAGTTCTGCCTTTGATTCATTGGGTTCAGCGTGATCTACTAACACATCTGGTACACCAAATCGCTTGACAGGAACGAGAATATCTGCATCTAGTAAAGCTTCCGCGATCGCAGAACCAAAGCCACCCATCACACAGCCTTCTTCTAAGGTGACAACACGGCCGATTTTCTTCGCTAAAGGTAAAATCAACTCGGTATCCAAAGGCTTAACGAAACGGGCATTAATTACAGTTGCTTCAATGCCGTGTTCGCTGAGAATTTCAGACGCTTGCATCCCCGGATAGACCATTGTACCATAAGCAACGATTAACACATCATCGCCTGTACGCAGAATCTCGCCTTTGCCGATTTCCAAAGGTTCCCAACCTTCTTCCATCAAGGGAACGCCGTAGCCATTGCCACGAGGGTAGCGCATCGCAATCGGGCCACTGGTATGCTCAACGCCAGTTACTACCATGCTTTGCAGTTCGGCTTCGTCTTTGGGTGCCATGATTACGATGTTGGGAATACAACGCAGATAGGCAATATCATACATACCTTGGTGGGTGGGGCCATCAGATCCCACGATTCCGGCCCGATCCAAGCAGAAGAATACTGGCAGGTTTTGGATGCAGACATCATGAATTATCTGGTCGTAGGCGCGTTGCAAGAAGGTGGAATAAATAGCCGCAACGGGGCGCATACCTTCGGTTGCAAGTCCTGCTGCTAGAGTGATTGCGTGTTGTTCCGCAATGCCTACATCTATATACTGATTCGGCAGTTTTGCCTGAAGTTTATCTAAACCTGTCCCCGTTGCCATCGCCGCAGTAATGCCGACGATTTTCGGGTTTTGTTCGGCAAGTTTTACCAAAGTGTGAGAAAAGACTTTGGCATAAGCTGGGGGTTTGGGTTTATTAGAAGGAATCGCTTTGCCAGTTGCTACGTTAAAGGGGCTTTGGGCGTGGTAGCCAACTTGATCTAGTTCGGCAATTTCATAACCTTTGCCTTTGATTGTCGCCACATGTACCAAAACTGGGCCTGGTATCTGATGTGCTTGTTGGAAGGTGGCAATCAATTCTTCGAGATTATGCCCATCCACTGGCCCAATGTAGGTAAAGCCGAGTTCTTCAAAAACTGCACCTACCTTCGGAACAGCCAAGCGCTTCATACCTTCTTTGATGCGTCCGAGTTCGGGTGACAGGGATTCACCCACGAAGGGAATTTGCTTAAATTGTTCTTCAAGATTATCTTTAATAAATTGCACCGGTTGGCTGAGGCGCATTTTGTTGAGATAGCGAGGAATCGCGCCGACGTTGCGAGATATGGACATGTCGTTGTCGTTGAGAACAACCAACAGGTTAGTTTTCGGCATGTGTCCGGCATGGTTGATGGCTTCTAAAGCCATACCGCCAGTGAGTGCCCCATCGCCAATCACAGCAACGGCTTTAAATTTTTCCCCTTTCAAGTCTCGCGCTAAAGCCATGCCCAATGCTGCTGAAATACTTGTAGAAGCGTGTCCAGCCCCAAAGTGGTCAAACTTGTTTTCACCCCGCTTAAGATAACCTGCTACTCCGTCCTTTTGTCTAAGGCTGTGGAAGCGATCGTAACGTCCTGTAAGCAGTTTGTGGGGATAAGCCTGGTGTCCTACATCCCAAATCACTTTATCCCGATCTAAGTCCAGTGTTTGGTAAAGTCCTAGTGTTAATTCAACAACACCCAACCCTGGCCCCAAGTGTCCACCATTAACTGCTACTGTTTGAAGATGCTTATCTCGAATCTGACGGGCAATCTGTTGCAGTTGGCGAACAGATAAACCGTGCAACTGATTAGGATGGGTGATTTCGCTCAGATGCATATTATAAGGTTTTCCTCTCTAACTTCGAGTTTCGGTATTTTGATTTTCCCACGGTCGGGTTGTTCACAGAATCAAAGTCTTACATTGTTACTAAGTTGTAGCGGAAAGTATAATTTCGTAATTGATAATGGTGAAAAGTTTGTTAACCATTAACAATTCGTCAAATAAGGTTGCAATCAGTTAAAGTTATAGCACATTTTTACATGAGTAATGCTACTTAATAATTTTCTTTAATCCGTATAGAAAAACGAATTTTTTAGATGTATTTTGCGGAAATACCCTAATCAGATTACTCAGTTTTGCTTTGTTAAGTTAGTACGAAAGAAAGTCAAAAATTTTATTTCTAACTATATATCTAGCATAATTGCTGGTAAATATTTAACAATAATTTCTTATCGTCTTCGGTAAGAACAGCTAATTTTATCAGCGATCGCTTGTTCATATAGGTATGAAAAATATGTATCTAAAGCTACTCGATTATTTTATCTAACTTCATTTATTTAGCAAATATTTCTATGTCTCGTTAAGAGTTTCCGCCTGGAAAGGAGGTTTTAACTAAAATTACCTATAGGGGCGCAGAGCTAGCTGTGCTACCGTACCAGAATGGTTTAGCTACCTATAAATCAATACGCTTGGGTTAAGGCTAAAACTCTGCTATCCAAGTCAATTTTTTAACGAACCGCCTTCTCTACGAGAGGCTTCCGCCAACGCGTAGCGTCTCGTAGAGAAGGCGCAGAGGACACAGAGAGAAGAAAGAGAAGGAAAAAAATTGCTTAACTGAACTGTATTAACCTATAAATTGCTGTAATCATATTGACGTAAACTTAGAATTTCCGAAATTATTCGTAAACGACAAGATTTCCGACTTCTTTAAGAAGACGGAAATCTAAAGCTTGGGATTTTCACAAATCCAATAGGATTGCTATGTCTATTCTCTATTTACCAAAAGCATCTTTGATGCTATCAACAGTACGTTCAACAACATTCTTGGTGTTGTCTACTGCTTCTTTAGTCCGAGATGCATCTTCATTTGCTCTTTTCTGAATTGTAGCGGCATCTTTCTTGGCTTTGCGTTCAGCAAAACTACCATTCTCTGTTGATTGGTCAACTTTACTGGCATTGCTCTTGGCAGCGTCTTTAACTTTATCTGCCGTATCATCAATGAAATTTTTGGTTCGTCCAGCATCTCTACTGGCTTTATCTTGAGCGCGATCGCCTGCGTCTGATGATGCAATCAAGGTTGCTGCGGGATCAGCCATTGCTGAGGTGTTTGAGAAAAATGCACCTTGCCAAACGAAAGCGATCGCTAACATACAAAACAGCGCTGTGGCCATCCAGCGTTTTACGGTGGAAAGCTGTTTTGCAACATAATTGGATTTCATACAATACAATCTCATGTGATTTAGTATACTATTTCTACTTCATTTAGCTTATTAGTCATATCGATCCCTAGATAGAAGTTCTCGCATCAATAGTTATGAAATGAATTCACTACTTTGATAGATTGAATTTTTGGTAAAGATTATTTCCTGGTAATTAAAGATCGAATTCAACAGTTTACAGTTTTTCGATATGGGCGATTGCACTGAGAGAAAAGTTAGATCGCCCTTTAGTTAATTAACTTGCGATCGCAACTGACTTTTTACGATTGGGGCGTTTACGTTCTGATTTTTTCTTCAGTCCAACTGCTTGAGCTTGATCGCTATCTGAGCCATATTGCCCACGAATTACTTCTTTCATGGCTAATACAGCATTATGAAATTCCCATTCTGCTAATCGCGCAGCATCGGCAGCAGAACGGTATAAAGTTAGTTTCTCGGTTTCGGATTGTTGCTGCGCCAACATAGTCTGATAAGCTTCCTGTAATTTTTCTACAGAAGCATCGGTACGGGTTGTGTTGTATGTGCTGATGGTTTGCAAACCGTGCAATGAGTTTATATCTTGACTAATTGACTGAGAAGGCAGACGGCGGGTTTTATCTTGGGCGGGCATATAAGCATACTAGTATAGGGTATAGCTTTAATGTGCCCATTGGAACAAAGATTCTAACAGTAAAGTGAGTTTTTTAGATTGAACAAGGTTAAAAAAGCGTGAGTTAATTTTTGTAAGTCGAAACAATGGCATTGCAAGTTGGAACAATGGCATTGTCAGCTACAACAATGGCATTGCAAGTTGAAACAATGGCATTGTCAGCCACAACAATGCTATTGCAAGTTAGAACAATGGCATTGTCATCCACAACAATGGCATTGCAGGAGGTTACATTCAATAGCGTGGCGATCGCAATTACAATCTAAGGAGTTTGCAATAAGTTTTGGGAATCATTAAAACAATACAATCCATCACGCTGACATTAATTGCTGAATGCGCTCTGGCTCCTCTCCTAGCAAATCTGGATTTTGGGCAGTGTTGTCGAAAATTGATGAGGTTTTGAAAGGTTCGAACTCGCCGCGTGATGCTGCTTCTGCCGTTTTTGCTAAGAGCGATCGCACTTGCTCGTCATTCATTGGCTGGAACGTCCGCACTGCTTCAAAAGCTTGCTCTAGAATCTCCATGCTGTCAATTCCGGTAATCACAACCGATGTCGGCAGATTCAAAGCATAGTGTAAACACTCAATTGGTGTTACAGTCTTTGACCGTAAAAGAATACCGTTTGCCAAGCTTTTCATCCCCAAAACACCGATATTTTGTTTCACAAGTTCTGGCACAACCAGCTTTGCAAAGCTCCGGTAGTGGGCATCCATGACATTCAACGGCATCTGCACTGCATCAAATTTGAACCCATTAGCAGCTGCAACTTCCAGCGTATGTAAATGAATATGGGGATCTTTGTGCCCAGTGAAGCCAATGTATCGGATTTTTCCAGCTTCTCGCGCTTCAATTAAAGCAGCATTTGCCCCTTCTGGATCGAAAATTCGATGGGGATCTTCGTATCGAATCATTTCATGATGCTGAACAAGATCGATGCAATCAACTTGCAGGCGTTGGAGTGATTCGTCTAATTGTTTTGCGGCTTCCTTCTTAGAGCGACCATCGATTTTCGTCATCAGAAACACTTTATCTCGATAGCGATCGCGCAGCGCTTTTCCCATACGAATTTCGCTGGCTCCATCGTTGTAATCCCAACTGTTATCCATAAAAGTGATGCCGCGATCGATGGCTGTTCTCACAATATGGATTGCCAGTTGCTCATCAACGTGCTTCAAAGAAATATGCCAACCACCCAAGCCGATGGCGGAAACTTTCTCCCCTGTACTACCGAGTACTCGATATTGCATTTCTGAATTTGACGTAGTTCCTGACATGTGTTCTCCAAGTCTTTCAGCTATTACTCAAGTACATATAGCCACCTGCCAATTCAAACACAAGGCAAAGTTGACAATATCTTGCTGAAGATACACTTTTCAACCCAATCAGGAAAAGAATCAAGAAGCCAAAATACCGATGGCAATTTAAGATATGTGAGCTAAAGAATTGAGGGCACAAATACGGTTCGGTTAAGGTTTTTTGATGAAAATTCGAGTTCACCAAGACGCGATAAATCGTCATTAAAACGAAAGACTGATTATTGTAGAGAGGGCGATTCATCGCGTCTCTTGCCTTAACCGCACAGTATTGAAGGCACAGCATTGCTGTGCCCCTAAAACATATTTGGTTCAAATAAATGAAAATTGTTGTAAAACATCAACAATTATTTACCGCTATAGAAAAAGGCAATTTCTTTTTCTTTTAGAGGTGCAAAACCAGCATCTACAAGTAATTGATCGAGTTCTGCTTGGGGAATGTGTTTTGCGCCAATTCGCACAATGCGCGATCGCATCGTATTAGATACACCACTGCGCTGTCTATTGCCTTCTAGCGCCATGACTTTACCATAAAGTTCTAGCTTGGCAGGTGGAATGGGAGAACCATCAAAATCAATTCCCTGTGCGATCGCTTCATCAATCGCATCAGCCCCTGTAGTAGTTTGATTCCCTGGATTAGTTTCGGTAGGCATGGTGATTTTCTCTTCTTCGCTATGGGTAGATTTTACCAGCCTTGCTGACACCAAAGTTGCCCGAACTCATGTTTCAGAAGTTTTCATGTATTTGAACCACATCTGTTTTAGGGGCGCAATGCCTTGCGCCCCTACGGCTAATCACGAGTTTGTCGCGTCACCACACCACCAACAAACGCCCCTAAAATAGTGCCTGTCCAAAGTCCTGTTGTGCTACCTTGCCACATTGCCCCTGGCGTCATCCAAGCGTTGCACATCTCCTTTAAACCCCAAGGTTGGTTTTGGCACTTTTGGCTATGCAGCATCATTGTGATTTGCCCACTGGTGTAAGCGCCAAAAAAACCTGATGACAGTGCCAAGAAAGTGCAAATTAAAATTCTGTTTTTTGTCATTGGTCATTTGTCATTGGTCATTTGTCATTGGTCATTGGTCATTATGCCCCATGCCCAATGCCCAATTCCCAATTCCCAATCAACCTGTATTTCTCATCCCAGCAGCAATGCCATTAATAGTTAACAATGCTCCTCGCAGTAACTCACCTTTGCTGTAACGAGAATGAATTACTCCAGAAGTCGCAGTAGTATTTTGGGACTGCCGTAGACGCTTGAGTAGTGAAACTTGGATAAAGCCCAAGGGGACAATTGTCCCATTACGTAACTGAACAGATCGTTGCAATACCGGATCGCCATCTAACAGTCGATTGTGATCGGTGATTTTTAACACCAAATCTCTTGTCAGATAGAACTCGCTGGCAATTTGGTCAAACACCTTGGCAAAGCGAAGTTGATCTTCTGGTTTTGAGAGTTCTTGGACGTAGTGGTGTGCCATTTGCATATCTACTTTTGCCAAAGTCATCTCGGCCTTCGAAATCACCATCTTGAAAAAGGGCCACTTAACGTAAAAGTAGCGCAGTAATTTCAAGTGTTCTTCTGGTTCTGCATTCAAGAATTCTTGTAATGCTGTGCCAACGCCATACCAGGAAGGAAGTAAAAAGCGAGTTTGCGTCCAGCTAAATACCCAAGGAATAGCTCGCAGACTGCTTAAATCTTTCTTACCAGATGGACGGCGGGCTGGACGGGAACTAATTTGCAGTTGGCTAATTTCTTCAATGGGGGTTACTTCGTGGAAGAAATCAACAAAATCAGGCTGTTCGTAGATTAAAGCACGATAATGTTGACGCGATCGCGCTGCCAATTCTTCCATAATCTCATTCCAGGGTTCGATATCATCAAACCCTGTTCGCAACAGGCTGGCTTGAATCACAGCAGTGGTGATGGTTTCCATGTGGTACAAAGCCAAGTCCACCAAGGAATATTTGGAAGCTAAAACTTCTCCTTGTTCGGTAATCTTGATTCGCCCATTGATACTATGACCTGGTTGAGCCAAAATCGCTTCGTAAGCTGGGCCACCACCCCGTCCCACCGAACCGCCGCGTCCGTGGAAAATCCGCAAATTCAGATCGTAGTTTTCTGCTATTTGTTGCAGTGATTTTTGGGCTTTATGAATTTCCCAGTTGCTACTTAAAAAACCAGAGTCTTTGTTGCTGTCAGAATACCCCAGCATTACTTCTTGTAAGTTGGGGGTGACGGAGGAGGTGGAGGCAGGGAAGGAGGGCAGCAGGGGAGCAGGGGGGGATGAATTTTCATCTGCACCTTCTGCTTTTGTCTGTTCGTAACCGCCGGCTAATAAAGCGCGATATAACGGCAGTTCAAACAGGTTCCGCATGACGCTTCTGGAGCGTTGTAAATCTTCTACTGTCTCAAATAGGGGGACTACTTGAATAGTTCCGACGGCAATGGCGGGGTCAAAAAGTCTGGCTTCTTTGGCTAACAGTAGTACTTCCAGCACGTCGCTCACGTCGCGGCACATACTGATAATGTAAGTTTGGCAGATGTTGAGACCAAATTCTTGTTGGAGCGATCGCACGACGCGAAAGGTTTCAATTACATCGTTGGTTTTTTCCGAAAATGGCAATTCTGCCGGAATTAATGGCCGACGGGTTTGTAGTTCTCCTGTGAGCCAAGCAACTCTTTGCTCTTCGGATAGTTCGTTGTAAGGTTGAGGTAATATTTGCAGGTATTCCAGGATCTCATTCAGCGCATCGGCGTGGCGAGATGATTCTTGGCGGATATCTAACTGTGTCAAGTTAAAACCAAAAATTTCTACCTGACAGATGAGATTTTCTAATTCTCGACAACTTAAACCTGTTTCTGTCAAGTTGCGCTGAATCATCCGCAGTTCTGCTAAAAAATCGGCTCCTGAACGATACAGGGGGCTATCTTGATTTGTTGGCGTTTCCCGATTGTACAAAGCTAGATTGCGATCGCGAGTATTTTCCAGCCGTTTCAGCACATAAGCCAGTTTGAGCCGATAAGGTTCTTGTCGATAACGCAGTGCCAGTGCGTCATATACCTCACTCAACTGGGACTGATCCAATTCTAGAGATTCCAGTAAGTCTGGTAAAACATCACTCCAGTGCATCGACACACTCAACAATTCAATCAGATTTTTCACTGACTGAATATATCTCCCCAGCACCATTTTGCGCTGATAGCAAGCTGTTTTCCAGGTTATTTCAGGTGTGACTGATGGGTTTCCATCTCTGTCTGAGCCTACCCAAGAGCCAAAAGAGCAAAAGTTTTTACTCGGTGGTTCTAGCCAAGGAAAGGTATTGGATAGAGTGTGTTTGAAACGTTTATACAGTTGCGGAATGCCATCAAATAAAACTTCTTGGAAGTAGTGCAGGGCATAATCTACTTCATCTAGCACTGTGGGTTTGAACTGGTGAAGTTCGTCTGTACGCCACCACAGGCGAATCTCTTCGAGCAATTGTTCGCGGACATCTACTGCTTCCCAAGGATATGCTCCTGGCGTAGTCCCAGAGTGATTTTCCAAGGTATCCAGTTTTTGCAAAAGTTGTACCACCTGTCGCTGCTTATCGCGGATGGTATGACGAACAATTTCCGTCGGATGCGCTGTAAAAACTAACCGCACATCCAGATGTGCAATTAGACGTTGAATTTGCTGGGGTGGGACATTCAGTTTGAATAAATAGGGAAACAATGCAGCAAAAGTCCCTTTTGGTTTGACTTGCGCCTTTTCGAGATAATTCTTTTTGAGGAAGGCTGCTGCTATTCCCTTGCTAACGGGCGCATCATCTTCTGTTTGATTGGAGGAATAGTTAACATTAGAAGGTGTTTCCGGCTCTATTTCCTCTGTTTCGGCTTCATAACGGCTCAATTGCTGCCGCTGTTCGTATTCCTGCTCTATGATGTTAATCAGCTGAAAATACAGAGCGAAAGCACGAGCCGCGCGAATTGCTTCGTTGATATTTAGTTGTTCAATTAATTTGACGGCTGAGGATGCTTGGTCATTTGTTGCTTGCCCTTCTGGCGAACATAAATCGCGCAACTGACGCAACAAGTCTACCATATTTTGACCACATTCTTGCCGGAGAACTGACTCCCACAATTCTTCCACTACCTGGAGACGATGGCGCAAAAATAATTCCGACACCGGGTATATATCAGCAGTTTGAGACGAAGAGTATAAAAGGGAACCCATATTCTCTATTCTTGTAAAGCTAATTACTGTTTACGGTTCTAGGTTTTGCACTTAATGCTCACCGGGTTGTTCCTGAGCAAATAATTATTTGGTGTATATCTTCTCATCTTGATTGATTTCGTGTTCGTCTGGGAAGTCTAATGGGAAGTCTAAATTGGGTAGGCGATCGCCTCGAAATAATTCTTCACTAGCTTCTCCTATGGCTTCTAGTGCTCTTACTGTAGTTTTTCCAGCGATCAGCAGCAGTAATATAGACGCTGTACCTATTTGTAAAAGGAACGATTGAGGAATGGGAAACAAATCCAGATTGGATGAGGGTTTAGTTGAAGACTGTTGGTTGGTAGGAGGCATTGCTAATTTTTGGTTATGGGAAGCATGAGTAAGAAGGAGTTAGGAGTTATGAGTCAGGAGTTAGGAGTTAAGATGACTCCAACGATAAAGGGAGGGAGTTTAATGAGATAAGCTTATTGTTTGTTTCGCCCATCAGGGGCATTAGGGCAGTGGGGCGCAAATCCAGCTTTCAAAGGAAAAGTTATCAACCAGTCATATAGAATTATTCTGACTCCTGGCTCCTAACTCCTAACTTCTGATTTTTGACTCCCTATTAGTAAAATAAACGCAAAACTCAACATTAGTCAGACTTGCAACCTATACAAGACTATCTTGTCCGATTTTGTGAGCTACGAAGGTAACAAAATTGTTAAAAAAAACCGTCAGAGTGTGATAGACCTATGGTTCTAGTTTACAAGTGCAGGCACTATCCCCCAACCATCGCTTCCTGTAAAGTTAACTGAGCATGAAAACAGTAGTACCAGATCGCCAGCAATCCTTAGTGCAATGGGTGAGCCAAGCAACAGGGATCAACACTTTCGGAGTGAAAGTCCGGTTGCGGGGAAATGACCTCCATATTCTTTGTGAAGGTACAGAATGTCCGCAGCGTTGGCGTACTTTGTCTGATTTGCTGCAAGCACTACAGCAAACAAACTTAGATATTCTCACAAGCAGCGAACAAACCTCAATATATCAAGTATTTGTCTATGGCCGCAGAAAAGGGGAACAGCGTCCCTCATGGTGCCATCGAGTTCACTTGAATCAAATAGATAAGCATCTCGATCAGGTGCAACAAGCGCTACTAGCAGACTCGGAAAAATCAAAACAACCGGCTGGGGCGCTAATTGTCTCTAACGAAAGTTTGGCACGCCAAGGGAATCCAGAAGCGATCGCTCGATATCTGAGCGAAACTCTGAGTACGCTAGGTGTATCGATACAGGTAAAGATTAAGCTATATAAGCCCAAGAATTCTCAGTCAGAAGAAAATCGCCTGTGGATATTTTGCCAGTCAAGCTATAGCCCTGATGCATCGTTGCTTGCCGAACCCATAGCACAAAAGTTGCGTTATCTCAAGCTTTCCGGCTACCAAGATGCCATAATTGTTTCTCAGGTGAGCGGCGAAACTGCCCCTGATTGGCTGCTCCGGATAGATTTGACACCGCCAGAGGTGATGCTGAAGGAGTGGGCGCGTTGGGGGGATGTCCAAGCGATCGCTCGATTATTAGCTGAAGTACTATCAGGATTAAAAGTTGGTGTCCAAGTTTCTCTGAAAGAATCAACGCTACATATATTTTGTATCCCAGCTTTCGATCCTTTAGGAACTGCCCCGATCCCAGACAAGGTAGTGTGCTTAGAGGCGATTTTACCGCAGCTAGAAGCGATCGCTCCTCAAGGCATTCTCGCTGCCACCATCTACGGGCAAAAAGCAGGCGACAAGGAACCCACTTGGATTGATTGGCTGGCTTTACCCGCAGCAAACCATCCCGCCTTTGCCATATCACCACTTGATTTGGCAAATACTGGTGATGAACCAGCGATCATATTTTTACTAGAGCGCTTACTCAATCCTGATTTGGATTGGCGACTATTGACAGGTGGGACTCGCGTACTTCTACTGAACAAAAATGGTTTATTGCACATTATGTGTGATGCACCTGTTTGTCCACAGCGGCAACAAGTAGCAAGTAAAATTACGCAGTTTATCCGTCAGTTCAAAATTTCCGGTATTATAGGAGTACGTATCTACGGTCGCCGTGCTGGGAATAAAGAACCTTTTTGGCATTATGGCGTCGATCTTGAACATCGCCAACGTTTAGTACCAGAAGCAACCCCAGAATTTGCTGCTACTTCTATATACATTAACGATTTAGTAACATCTGAGACTAGTGAGCCAATTTTGCGCCCAGACTTAACGACAGAAGAAGTTCAAAATTTTGTAACCGAAGTAGCGCGAGATTGGATAGCAACGGCGAGTTCAACTGCGAGAAAATTTCTGTTGAAAAGCCAGCTATTTACCGAAAGCAACGAGTCAGCGGAACGTAACCATGATCTTCAAGGAATTAAAGTTGCTCTAGTTTGGGGAACACTGGGATTATTGCTCACCCTCCAAACTGATTGGGTATTGGGTCGAATTATTGCACTTAATACGCCCAGTTCGCCAAAAGTTGCTAGTGCCACCCTCCCATCTTCATCTTCCGAGCCAAAGGCATCTTTGACATCTGGGAAAAATCAGACTGAGAAAACGACATTTTTTAGTAGCACTTCCAAGACAAAATCTCCTCCAAATCAGAGTTCTGTATTTAACGCTTCGGAATTTACCCAAAGTGATGATACCCCAAAAAATAATTTGGCAGCCGCACCACTGAAGGAAAAAGCAACCGCAACAGCTATTCTTTTAGCAGCGCGATCGCAGATGCCAAGTTTTAATGTCAGGCAATTAGACGAGCAACTAGCCCTGTATAAACAGCGTTTAGCAAGAACTGGTAGTCCCCCAGATGTCTTGATTATTGGCTCCTCCCGCGCCCTCAGAGGAGTAGATCCCGCAGCACTTTCTAAAGCTTTAGCAACTCAAGGCTATCCAAATATTGACGTATTTAATTTTGGAATTAACGGTGCTACGGCACAAGTTGTAGACTTTGTAATTCGTCACGTTCTAGAACCATCAGAACTACCCAAAATAATTATCTGGGCAGATGGTGCGCGTGCTTTCAACGGTGGGCGTGATGATATTACCTTTAAATCGCTTGCAGCATCCGTTGGTTATAAGCAAGTATTCCAAAAAACAGCAACCACTGCAAATAGCAATGATTTGCCAGAGAATACAGTAAATTCAAAAGAGCAAAAGACAAACGAAGAAAAACAGGAGATTAGTACTTATGAAGCTGTCAATCAGTCATTAAATCAGGCTCTAGCATCTGTTTCGGCTACCTATCAAAACCGCGACCAAATTAAAAGTTTACTGCAAAAACAACTGCTCTTATTTGGTAATAACCAGACAGTTGCATCACAAAAACAGTTGACAGACGGTACTTCAGATGAAAGTATTTCTCAGCAAGCGGTTGACTTTGATGGCTTTCTACCCTTGTCTATTCGCTTTAATCCCACGAGATACTATCAAAAACATTCTAGAGTTCCTGGAAATTATGACAACGACTATAGATCCTTCCAAGTAGAAGGGCAGCAAGATACTGCTTTTCAAGAAGTGCTTCAGTTTACCCAGTCTCAAAAAATCTCCTTAGTGTTTGTCAACATGCCTCTGACGGGAGATTATTTAGATCCAGTACGTAGACAATATGAGCAACAATTTCAACAATATATGTTGCGTTTGGCTACTAATCCCAACTTTATTTATCGTGATTTGAGCCAACAGTGGACAAAAGTAAATGATTTCTTTTCCGATCCTAGCCACCTCAACCGCTTTGGTGCATACGAAGTCTCGAAAAAGCTAGCTAACGATCCGATGATTCCTTGGCCAGTAAAGTAGGGAGTGGAGAGTGCGGAATGGGATGAGGAAGTAGGAGAAGAGTTATTGATTAATGACCAATACTTCTCTACCAGAGACTGCGCAAACGCTCAGTACAAGTGCCCAATGACAAATGACAAATGACTAAAAAATGAACTTTATATCAATTTTCTATGGGCTGTTCCTGTTGAGTGTGTTAGGAATTTACTGGTCTTTAGCACAACATAAATTGCGATTGTGGACTCTGCTAATTGCTAGTTTGGTTTTCTATGCATCTTTGCACATCCAATACATACCATTACTATTAGCATTGGCGTTTATTAATTTCCGTGTAGGGCTGGAAATTGGTAACAACACATCACCAGGAAAACATTCTCTTGATTGGCAAATTTCTAATGAAGAATGGCAATTTGCTCAAGTTGATTGGAATCGTCGCCGTCTAAAGGTTTTGTGGCTGGGTATAAGTCTAAATGTTTTACTGCTATTAGCTTTTAAGTATTTTACCCCTTTATTCAAGTTTGTTTTTCATGTCCAAACAAACTCACCAGATAGCTCTTTTAAATTAATTGCACCCTTGGGAATTTCATTTTTCACCTTTGAATGTATTGCTTATTTAATAGATGTCTATCGCGGTGCCCCTGCTACTGATAATTTTCTCAAGTTTGCTACATACAAATTATTCTTCGCCAAAATGATTTCAGGGCCGATTACGCGCTATCACAACTTAGCAAATCAATTTAATACACTAGAATTACCCAATACCAATAGAGTAGCTGAGGCGTTGTGGTTGATTGCTAGGGGTGCAGTCAAAAAAGGTATTTTTGCAGACCATTTGGGAATTTTCGTCGATTTATGTTTCGGTAATTTGCAACGGGCGGGTAGTACCGATTTATGGTTAGCTATATTCGCTTATGGCTTGCAGTTATATCTAGATTTCAACGGTTACGTAGACATTGCCCGTGGTAGTGCTATGCTTTTCGGCTTGGTTCTACCTGAAAATTTCGACTTTCCTTATTTCAGCACCAATATTTCCGAATTTTGGCGGCGCTGGCATATAACTCTGGGAGATTGGCTACGTAACTATGTCTACTTTCCGTTGGGTGGTTCCCGTCGGGGTTTAGTCCGTACCTGCTGGAATTTATTTATTGTGATGCTAATTGCTGGTATCTGGCACGGTGCTGCTTTGGGTTATGTCGTTTGGGGTATACTCCACGGATTAGCTTTGGTGGTTCATCGACTTACAGATTCTATAAGCGATCGCTTTGAAAATCTAGAACAATTCTGGCAAAATCCTCTGGGTATCTTTGTCGCTTGGTTCTTAACTCAATTGATGGTTTTTACCTCTTGGATTTGGTTCCGTCTACCTAATCTCCAAGACTCTTCTTTAGTAATTCGACATCTTTGGGGTTATCCGGCTGACGCCCAGTTTGCTGAAAAGGTCTATGTGGAAGCCTTAAATATGAGCCAATCCCAACTCTCTTGGGTACTTCTAGGTTTAGCTGCCCTTATGGCTGTAGTTTATGCCTTCAATCGAATGCTGAAGTTAGAGTTTAACTGGCCTATTAAGCTTGTCTTCGTCCCCCTATGTTTTTACGCTGTTTGGCTATTAGCTCCTGAAGGCAGTTTGCCCTACATCTACTTTGATTTTTAACTGAAACATTCAGACAATATAGAGCTTATTATTTCGTTACAAATCGACAAGACTTAAAATATTTCGAATTGATTCATTGTAAAGAAGTGTAAAGGTAAATAACTAGGCGATCGCATCATTGAAATGATAGCTAGCTTGTTGTTAAAGTGGCTTCAAAAGCCTCATTTTACTACTTTGTATCGCTTCCTTTGTAGTAGGAAAACTTTACAGTTCGATGAACTTGTTAAACAATTCTGTTACAGAATATTAAGTCACAGATCGCGTCCAAGTAAATTCATGTAGACTATATTTCAACAGGCGAAAATAAACTCCGCTTGTTCCATATTTAACAACCCATTGCACTTATAAAACAATGACCACAACCTTACAACGGCGCTCTGACGCTAATGTATGGGATCGCTTTTGCGAGTGGATCACCAGCACCGACAACCGTATATACATCGGTTGGTTTGGTGTACTCATGATCCCAACCCTACTAGCTGCTACAACCTGCTTCGTAATTGCTTTCATCGCTGCTCCTCCTGTGGACATCGATGGTATCCGCGAACCAGTTGCAGGTTCTTTGATCTACGGAAACAACATCATCTCTGGTGCAGTTGTTCCTTCTTCAAACGCCATCGGTTTGCACTTCTACCCAATCTGGGAAGCAGCTTCTCTTGATGAGTGGTTGTACAACGGTGGCCCTTACCAGTTGGTAGTTTTCCACTTCTTGATCGGTTGCGCTGCCTACCTCGGTCGTCAGTGGGAACTTTCTTTCCGCTTAGGTATGCGTCCTTGGATCTGCGTAGCTTACAGCGCACCTTTGGCTTCCGCTACCGCAGTATTCTTGATCTACCCAATTGGTCAAGGTTCTTTCTCTGATGGTATGCCTTTGGGTATCTCTGGAACCTTCAACTTCATGATTGTGTTCCAAGCAGAACACAACATCTTGATGCACCCCTTCCACATGTTAGGTGTGGCTGGTGTATTCGGCGGTTCATTGTTCTCAGCAATGCATGGTTCTCTAGTAACTTCTTCCTTGGTGCGTGAAACCACCGAAACCGAATCTCTTAACTACGGTTATAAGTTCGGTCAAGAAGAAGAAACCTACAACATCGTTGCAGCCCACGGCTACTTCGGTCGTCTAATCTTCCAATACGCTTCCTTCAACAACAGCCGTTCACTGCACTTCTTCTTAGCAGCTTGGCCTGTCGTCGGTATCTGGTTCACCGCTTTGGGTATCAGCACGATGGCATTCAACCTAAACGGTTTCAACTTCAACCAATCAATCATTGATTCCCAAGGTCGCGTCATCAGCACCTGGGCAGACGTAATCAACCGCGCTAACTTGGGTATGGAAGTAATGCACGAGCGTAATGCTCACAACTTCCCCCTAGATTTGGCTGCTGGTGAAATTACTCCTGTAGCAATGACTGCTCCTGCTATCAACGGTTAATTCTGAAGATTTAGCTAAATAAAAAGCGCCCTCTAGAAATGGGGGGCGCTTTTTTGTTGTAATTATTTTAAAACGGAGCGTTTAATAAATCCTGTAGTAGATTTTGTTCTATAGCGACGCTTCCACATCACGAAGCCAGTAACGAATAAAATTAACGGTGCAAGTCCGATAAAAACGTAGAAAATCTGAGATGGAAGTCCCCAAAAAGTGCCGTAGTGCAGAGGAGTGAAAGAGTTGAGGACGCGATCGGCTAATGGCATCTTTAAAGCATTATCAACTCGCAAAACCTTACCCGTATATTGGTCAAGATAAACATTACTATTCCCATACTCTTCATTTTCCTGTGGTAGCTTCATGCGAATTTGTAGAGCCTCTTCTGCTTTACTGGGAAAATAAATGCTCTTGGTAACAGCACCAGGTAAGGTAGCATCAGCAATTTTGAGTTGTTCTGTCAATCCTAATGTTGATTTACTAGGAATTGGCTTGGATACTGGCTCAGATGGTTTTGAGGTGAATGTGACAGCGTAAATGATCGGCTCAGTCAAATCGTAGAAGTTCCAGCAAAAGCCCGTAAAGCCAGTAAAGAATAAAAAAACCACAGTGATAATGCCAGCCACTTTGTGAATGTCAAAATTCACCCGCTTGGGATGAGCATCAAACTTGATTTTGAAGCCTGTAATCAATTTGCGCCAACCAGGCCAGAGAACTAAACCTGTGATGGTAAGTATACACATTAAAAAGGCAGCAATGCCAACAATTACAGTTCCGGTTTCGCCCACCATCAAGCTGTAGTGTAAATTAAGTGTTAGACCAATTAGGGTTTTATCCGTTATCCGCTCACCGATAATTTTGCCTGTATAAGGGTTGACAAAAACCTCTTTCCTTTCCACATCAGTTGATGACAACTGCCCCACATAGGGAGAAGAAGGAGTATCTGGCAAATAAATCCGAAAAAGATGGAAATCACCTCGTGCGGGATACTTCGCCTCAATTGTATTCACCACAGACTCTGGAGATAACTGCACCTGTTGGGGAGTAATGTGTCCATATTGTTGACTAATCATAAAGTGGTCAAAATCTTGCTCGAACACTAACAGGCTACCTGTCAAGCCAACGACAATTAACAACAGTCCAACACAAAAACCGATAGAGCGGTGCAGGTAAAAAACGATATCACGTAGTTTTTTCCGGTTCATAATCGCCACGAAAGTAAGTTGGATTTTTTACCTCTCTCAATCCTCCCGATGCATTGGGGGAAGAATTAGACTCATCCACAAATGGCAAATGCTCACGGGGACTGGATTTGAGAAACTTGGGTACAATAGGCGATCACTAAAAGGAGCTACGAAAAAATAAGTATTTGAGAGCATTCAGAGGCAAAAAATTAAAATTAGGGTG
>NZ_JABXKN010000157.1:0-48446 GCF_017115065.1 Nostoc sp. JL23 | reverse complement strand
CAGACATCGTGCTTCCTTTGTCGGTAATGTTAAGGAATATTTCGCCAACAGCATCCATTAATTATGATAGGTGAATCAGCTTTTCAATTTTTCTTCTTTACCTCTTCCTTTGTGTCCTTTGCGGTTCGTTTTCTTATCTCTCTAATTTAATGAGACAAAGTACTTAGTAGTCTGTCAAGCGAAGTTTGAAGGGTAAAGCACGAACCACAGAGGCGCAGAGGGCACAGAGTCAGAGAAAAAAGAGATGTTTAAGAGGTGTCTCACTCGTCAAAGTTAGCTTGAAAAACTACTAGTATTTGAAATTCACGTAAGTTTCGACTTTGTTCTTAGGTAAGCTTTCTACTAGCTGACACCGTAGCATCTGCTTTAGTTTTTCTGGCAGGCTTTGATAATAGTCTTGTGGGAGAGTCAAATCTACCTTTGGTGTGTGCAACCAATGCATCGCATAGCCCATGACTACCATCGGTCTTGGGTGGTTTGTCAGATTTGGGGAACCGCGATGTAGTGCTAAAGGCGATCGCACCATCACGTCACCTGGCTGCATATAAAAGGATTCCATCGGAATTTCACCACTAGCAACTTTTTCTAATCCCTCTTCTCGCGGTATAACATGGGTTCCACGCGCCATTTGGAATGGGCCGTTTTCTGCGGTTACTTCCACAAGGGGAAAGTTGACTGCTAGGGCGTAAAGTGGGGTTACTATGCGATCGCCTACGGCGGGGCGTAGCCCATCGCTAAATAATGGGCGAAAATCCCGATGGGTTTCCTGATAATCCGAACCCTGGAATGGGACATCAACTCCCATCTGAACCATTACGTATTCTTGGAAAAACACGCGATCTAAGATACCCCTAATCACTGGATTGGCAAAAACTAACTCATTAGCAAATGGGTAAATCCAAGGCAAGGTTAGATAGTAGCGGGAAACTTCACGAGGAGCCAACCCACCTGGTTGATTTTGACGCTCGTGAAATAATTTTTCAAAAGCTTGTGCCCACTCGTCAATTAATTTTTGCTCAAAAACACCAGGAATCACACAAATTCCGTCTTGATTCAGTTTTTGAGCAAATCGGTCTAGGTCGGTTGCTGAATATTTCGCTATACCGCCTATACTTTGAACCATCTTTTTTATCCTCTTCAACTTATAACTAGAGTCGTATTAATATCTGACCTCTAGGGGATTTTTTAATTGCTCGTCGATAGTAACGCACTATTTTGCAAATTAGTGGCTGATACCAATTCTCCGTAACAATTAATTAAAATTATTTATGCCTAATTACTTTGCAAACTAACTCTTTGATGCTCCAGGCATTGCAACACTATCACCCGGCTTTGAAGGCCATCTGACAGTCAAAATAGTGCAGTCGGAATCAGCAACCCACCAATGGGATATACCTGCACACCAAAGAACATAATCACCTTCACGAGATAATAAAATTTCTCTATCTTCAAATTGCAGGCGAAATTCTCCGTGAATGAGAATTGAAAGCGTCGCAGCTTGGTTATTTACTGCCCATTCAGTTCTACTCTCACCTGCTTTGTGAACAGCCCATTTTACTTCTAGCATGTCCGTAGAACGCGGATCGTCTTCAGGGGTGATAAAGTGACCCATGAACCATCCCCAACGATTTACACCTTCAACGGCTGCATTTCCATAAACAACTTTAGGCTGCATCACTTAACTCCAAAGAAGGAACCAAAATTTCTCCGGTGTAACCTGCTTGCTTGTATTGTTCAAGAACATGAGTTGCAATACTTTTGGCTTCACCAGCCGCAACTAAAGCGACACTTGCCCCACCAAAACCAGCACCTGTAAGTCTTGCACCAAACACTCCTGGAGTTTTTTGCAACATTTCGACTAAAGTATCCAGGGCAGGTACGGATACTTCGTAATCATCTCGCAAACTGGCGTGGGATGCGTTCATCAATTCCCCAAAGCGCTCAGATGTTACTCCTTGCAATACTTCTAAGACGCGGTTATTTTCTGTAATCACATGACGGGCGCGACAGCGTAAAGGTTCGGGGAGTTTTTCTGTTACTTCAACATCAGTAATATCTCGTAGTGCCTTAACTCCTAGCGATCGCGCCGCCTCTTCACACTCAGCCCGACGCTGGTTATAACCGCTACTTGCTAGTGTGCGGGGTACACCGCTATCAATAACCAAAATCTCCGCCTTCTCAGGCAAAGGCATCACCCGGCGTTCTAAAGTCCGAGTATCTAAAAACAAGATATGCTCGGTATCAGCCAAACTAGAAGCCATCTGATCCATGATGCCGCATTGCACGCCAGCATAATGAATTTCTGCTTGCTGGGCAAATTGGGCGATTTCAACATCATCAATGGGAAGTTTCAGAAGTTGGCGTACTGCCCGAAGTGTTGCCACTTCTAAAGCCGCGCTGCTAGACAAACCCGAACCTATAGGAACCGATGATTGGACGTATACACAAAGCGATGGGATTGTATATCCTGCTTTTTGCAAAACCTCAATACAGCCAAAAATATAACTTCCGAATCCAGACGGAGTACGATTAATATCTGAAATGTTCACTTGCTCGTTGAGATTTTCCGAGTAAAAGTGATGCTGGCTATCGCTACTCAAACCTAGCTGTACCGTCGTAGATTGAGGAATCGCAGTTGGCAGAACGAATCCGTCGTTATAGTCGGTATGTTCGCCGAGTAAATTTACTCTTCCTGGCGCACTCGCTTTAGTTTCAGATGGTTTACCGAATACTTGTTGAAAATCCATAATTTTTAATTATACAAAGGTACAGGGCGTAACCTTCCTTCTACCTCAACATTAGGAAAATTTGGATCAAAAGTCAGATTTTCTAACTTTCCATCTTTCAAAATCACAAAAGTATCTTCAATTTTTGCCCCTACTAAACTAGGGTTCCAAGCGACAGCAATACCTTCTGCCAAAGGATCAGTAGTGGTTGGATTTGCTACGATTTCTCGCGCTAAATATCCAGTGGTTCCTCCCTGGTGGTGTTCGCGGATGGCATTGGGAAATCCATGCTGCTCATAAGCCTGAGCTAGGGCGTGATAAACTGCATCGAGTGTGGTTCCGGGTTGGCACAAATTCAAAATTACTGCTTCTACTTCACGCACATGGGAATGCAATTCGGCCTGTTCGCCTGAAAGCTCACCAAAACAAACAAATCGAGTCAGATTTGCATACAAACCGTAACCTCTAGCGCAAAACACCAGCATCGCTTGCCGTCCAATCTGTTCTCCAGTGGCTGTTGCATGACGGTATAGCGGTAAACGCCTCTCACCCGCTACCAGTGTCAGCGCTGGATGCAACCCTTTCCCCCATAACGCCTCTGCACCAGCACCCGCTAATTGATATTCTGTCCAAGTTGGCTTGGCGGCTTTGAGTACCTCTGTCATTGCCTGACTAGCTTTTTGCCCAACTTGACGATATCGCTCTAATTCGCTTGACATCATTACCCGTTTATGGATTTGCAGAGATGGGGGTAACGGCTTTTCTAAATTGGAAATGGGGCGATCGCTAATTGCTATTCCGCCGCCAATTACATCACGAACGAAAGACTCACGGGCAGCATAATCAGCCCAAGGGTTGACATACACCTTAAAATTAGCAGGCAGTTCTTCATCCTTAAGACGCTGGGCTTCAATTTCATCCGTCAATACCCAGGCATCTTCAGTAGTTACTAATACTTCTGCTACGCCAGTTTCAGCAGTCAGCAGCACGGTGTTAGAAGCGCCAGCCGTTGCCCAAGCAAACCAGTCTGTACCGCGCAAACGCACGCCTTGGACTTGCACTTCGGTTTCACGCAAGGTTTCCCTGATTAACTCTAGTTTTTTGGAGACTTCTTCGTTCATAGGAAAAACACAGATAGATACAGATGATTATCAAATTTACTTACGTCTGTCTGCGTCTGTCTGAGGTTGGTATTCCAAATGGTACACTAGCGATCACAATTACTGCTGGATTACTCCTGCTTTAATATCTGCGGAATATAGGTTATAAATTTAACAAACCCCTGAAAAATGTAGTTAAGTTTTGAATTACTGGAATTTCCGATGTTTCAGCACCAATCCAATGATTATCACTAATACTTGTTTGATTAGTCTTACCTGGTTTCAAAACACTTACAACCGTGGCAATTATAGCCTTTTCTTGATCAAACGGTTTCCACTTTAAAGGCTTTTTATTTCTTTCTTCTTCAGAAAATTTATTTATATACTCTCTTGCTCTTTGCATATATTCAGGATAAACCAAATCTCCACAATCACAAATCAAAGTATCTAACACACCTTGTTGAGAATTATCTGGTAATATGTAAATTCCCAATCTTGGTGATCCTGCTATTACATTACCACTTTCACTAACTGTGGTGGGAAAATCAGGAAAATATTCTTTAAAGCCTTGATAATATTCTTCTGCAACTTGATTAGGTCTATCTTTATCAGCATCAGCTACAATCGCAAAAGCAAAAAGACTAGAACAATCAATATCAGATAATTTATCTTTCAAATTAGTAATTAAATTACTTCCTTCACCTGCATATATAGCCAAGGATATTCGGTCATTATATAATATTGTTGGCATATCTAATCTTAAATATAATTTTCCTGTTTTTGGAGGATATACAGGAATGAACTTGCGCCAAATTCCATTTAATTCAGATACATTACCGTCAAATTTAGAAAAGCCCAATAATTTACATAAAATTTTAGATATAAAAGCTTGATCATGATTTCCCTCAACACCAATTAAAACATATTCTCGACTCACCAACGCACCTCCTGACCTAATTCTTCTCTTAACCGTCTTAATCTATGTCCATCATGTCTGATTACTCTTGTTTTTTCTTCCTTTGGTTCTAACCGATAAAGCACTAAATCTGAATCAGATTCGGTTACTTCTAATAAAGCATCAACAGCTTCAAGACTATGGGTAGTTGCAAATAATTGAACATCCATTTCTGTACACCATTTAACCAGCCACTGAAAAGAACTTTGTAAGGCTTCCGTATGAATTGTTGATTCTAATTCATCAATCAAAAGAATACCACCTTTTACGCTGGCAAGTTTCAGAGCTATATGCAATAAACGACGAATACCATCCCCAAAAGTGCTAATCGGTGCAAGTCCTAGTTTTTCATGTTGAATATAAATATTAAATTGAGAACTAATAGATTCTGGAGATAATAAAATTTCGATATCGGAAATGTTTGTATCCATCTGTTGTAATAATTTTACAACATCAGATTTAAAATTTTGAAACCTAGCTTCTGAAAGTAATCGAAATTGACCAATTGCTGAACGATGAGATGATGGTGTAACTGTGGCAGTATTCAAACTAGGCTCTCTGGTTCCTGATAGTCTATATAAAGGTTCATCCTCCCATAGTGAAAAATATTCAACAAAAGTAGGTGATTCACCAAGTAAAGTTAACAGATGATCATCTTTCAATATCTCTATTTTTAAATCAATTCCCTTCCGAACTCCTGGGCTGTCTTCAGTTTCAATTTCTTGCTCATTATCGTTACCAATTTCTTCATCATTTGTACCACTAATATTTATTGTGTTGTTTCCTTCAGATAAACGTATTCCCTCCATTTCTTCATAACTTGCTATCAACCTATTGACAGGAAATAAACCAGTGCTAGAAATAAGAATAATTGGTTTATAAGGTTCTACAGCAAACGAAGTATGATTTGTAAATAACCATCTTAGTGCATCAATAAGTGGAGTGCGCGCTCTAATATCCTGCTCTCTTTGACGTGCTGTACTCAGCCATGCTCTAATATCTAATGGATGACAGTAAATAGATAATGCTTCCAAAACACTGGTTTTACCTGAGTTATTGATACCAACAAGCAGGTTAATACGTCCGAGATCCTTTAGTTCTAAATCTCGAAGTCCTCTAAATTGATGAATTGTAATACTTTCTAAATTGCTCATAAGACTATTTTATCTCAAGCCTTATATCATAGATTATTTTTATGAACAAGAAACGCATCTTATGACAGATGCGCCTTGTTTTACTTGCATATCTTTCCTTTATGCGGAAATCAGCATTTCAATATCTACAGCCACAGCTTGTAGTTCCTTCGCTTTTTCCTCCGGTAAAGCATCATTGGCAAACATCCCTGCTGCAAGTTCAGTTCCCGCAAGATACTTTAGCCTTTCGCTTGTCCGATATGGTGGAAAAAACTCGGCGTGTAAATGCGCTTCGGGATGCGCTAAACCGTCAGTTGGCGCTTGGAACCAAGCCATCAAGTAAGGAAATGGGCGATTCCACAAGCCGTCATACTTGAGAGTGACAGTTTTTAAAGCTTTGGCGAGTCCCCAACGTTGTTCTGGGGTGAGATCCATAAAAGTGCTAACTGGCTCTTTTGGTGCAATCCAGACTTCATAGGGGTAACGAGCGCAGACTGGGACAAATGCGATCGCATACTCATCTTGATAAATAATCCGTTGATCGGCTGCAATTTCCTTTTGAATCAAGTCTTGCAGTAAACCCCGCCGATGTTTTTCATAATACTCCTGCTGCATTGACAGCATCCGCGCCGGAACAGGTGGTATAAAAGGATAAGCGTAAATTTGCCCGTGGGGATGGTGCAATGTTACACCTACCTCTACCCCTTTATTTTCAAAGGGCAGCACATACTGAATTTCAGGATCTAAACCTAGTTCGCGGGTGCGATCGCCCCACACTTCCAATAGCAAATCTAGATGATCCAACTCTAAGGAACTCAAGGAGGCGCTGGCATCTTGAGTAAAAACCACTACCTCACAGGCTCCATTCGCTGGTAACGTTTCCACGATGGTATTAGGTGGATTGTTGGCTGTCAGACTCATTGAGGGAAAGCGGTTATCAAACACTGCCACGTCATACTTACCTTGGGGTAGTTCCGTTGGAAACTCAGGGTTGGTGGTAGGTGCGAGGGGATTATATTCTGGGGGCGGCATGAATGTCCGCCCTTGACGGTGACTAGCATAAGCTACCCATTCACCCCGCAAGGGATGCCAGCGCAAGTGGGGATTAGCTTGCACTGGCTCATTACTAGGGCTAGGGGCTTCTAACTGGTTAGTAATTGGATAGCGACTGTATAACTTGAGTTTGCGTCCGTCGGGCTTTAACAGCTTGTGGGAGTACATAATCCTTGTCCTGAGAGGGTTGCAGCGCGGATTGCCTCAATAGGAAATTTCGGGGTGCGATCGCCGTACAATAAACCGTTAGCTTCTTGAAAGGTATCTGTTAATTGGGTGTAACAGAATCCGCTAAATAGCTCAATGTTATTAACTGTTTCCAACAGTGCAGCGTATTTCATTTGTAATTCGGAGATATTCGAGCAGTTTTCATATCCCCAAGCTTGATCGGCATTAGGTTGGTCAAGAGGCGCGTAGGCGATGCCACCGAACTCGGTTAACATCACTGGTTGTCCCTGATGGGGATAGTTATCCAAGGTGAGAATACGCCCCCCAGGACGGCTACGCTCAAATAAATCTGATATCTGAATATCCGGTCTGTAACGATGAGCTAATCGCTCAGGCTGGCGTTCATAGTCGTGAATAGCGAGGATGTCGGTATCGGTACTTTCCCAACCATCGTTACCAATTACTGGGCGAGTCGGATCGAGAGTTTTAGTTAGGTGATACATTGCCAACACGTAGTTACGATGAGCCGCCGTCTCAATCAAATTTGGCACACCCCAAGATTCATTAAACGGCACCCACGCCACAATACAAGGATGGCTGACATCTCGCTTGATGATTTCCGTCCATTCACGGGTCATGCGTTCCACGGCTTTCGGCGTGAAGCGGTAAGCGCTGGGCATCTCCTCCCATACTAACAACCCTAAAACGTCTGCCCAATATAAAAAGCGGGGATCTTCAATTTTTTGGTGTTTGCGTACTCCGTTAAAACCCATAGCTTTCACGAGTTCTACATCAAGTCGTAATGCTTCGTCACTAGGTGGAGTCATTAATGTCTCAGGCCAATACCCTTGGTCGAGGACTAAACGGAGATAGTAGGGACGACCGTTGAGCATAAAGCGATCGCGCTGAATGCTGACAGTCCGCATCGCTGTATAAGATTGCACTTCATCTAAAAGACGATCGTTATCCCATAGCTGAATTTGGGCATCTATCAGCGTCGGCTTTTCTGGACTCCACAGTAATTCATTACGGCAATCGTCAATACCCGGATCGCTCAGAACAATGCGGCGGGTAATTTCTCCATTGAATACTTCATAACTATCGCTTGCTAAAACGCGATCGCCAGCGCTGAGTTTAATTTTAATTTGTACACCCGAAGTAGGTAAATTACCAGCCAGCCCAACTTCAAACCCAATTTCCCACCGTTCGCAGTCGGGAATCCAACGAAGATTTCCGATATAAGTTTCACCTACGCGTTCTAGCCAGACTGTCTGCCAAATACCACTCGTGCGAGGATACCAAATACTATGGGGTTTCAAGTGCCAATCTTGTTTACCACGAGGTTTGGCGAGGTCGTGCGGATCGTCTTGCGCCCACACTGTTACCTTTGTTGTACCACTGTCATTTAAAGCATGGGTAATATCGAGAGTGAAAGAAGTGTGTCCGCCTTCATGCTCGGCTATGTATTTATCGTTTACCCACACACGAGCGCGATAATCCACAGCGCCAAAGTGTAACAGTAATCTGCCGTCCCCTGGTGGTGTTTCAAATTCCCGCTCGTACCAGCAGTTTGGATGAAAACCGCGATCGCTAATCCCACTTTTGGTAGATTCGGGCGCATAAGGAACTTCTATATGATGAGACCATTCGTTAAAATCGCTGGGTTCGACACATTTTCCTTGGTCATCAAATGCGAATTTCCATTGCCCATTTAAAGTTTGCCAGCGCGATCGCTTTAACAATGGTCGGGGGTGTGCTGCTGTTAAGTCCACAAAATTACTATCAGTTTTAGAGGCTAATTTAACCTCATGATTCTTTATATCTAACAATTTCATCAAAATTCCTCCCTATCCATAACTCAATCAACCCCTGCTATAGATTAAATGCAGACCCAAATACTGAATTCCGGTATATAGCAAGAGTTTTTACCCGATCGATGAACGATGGGTTCGAGCTAGTAGCATTATATTTTTTCGTAGCCAATACTGATACCTTCCCCACTTACGTGTTGAAGTATAGCAATAAATTTATATACCCCTAGCTCGTGACATTATGGCATATACATTACTAATCTTTGCCAGGTTATCTTAAAAAAAAAGCATTAAATTTAGGTCGCTATATCTATCATAAATCTGCCACGCAATAAAGTGGTTGTCATGAAAATTTTATTTATATAAATTGTTTAAGTAAATGCTTTAAAATCATTTATTGGTCAATAAGCATTAGCAAACAAAAGAAAAATAACTAAAATCAGGTTATATAAGGTAATAACGGAAGCATTCATTGAATATTGCCAGATAGATAGTCTTTTTTCCTCCAACCACGCCAATTTTGAAGATAAAGCCAAGTTTGCCAGTGCAAGTGCAACTGATTTGCATAAATGCTTGGCGACATCAATTAAGCCTGCGAATTATTAGTATCGCAAGAGACACTACAAAAAAACTTACTTATATGTGTGGCCTCCTAATTGTTTGGGATGTTACTCCCGCTTTAACAGAGCAAATTCTAGCCTTTCATTTGGTTAACAACTCCCAATAAATATTTAGCACTTATCAATGGTGGCACATACTTTTCTACTATTAGAGAATCAGCTTATGTTAATAATATTAGTCACCAACCACTGCCTTTAAGTTGAATTACATCTCTGACATCTGAACAACTACAACTTCCGTTTCAATAAACTCAGCCCCTCTGCACAATACGCTGCTGAAAAAGGACAACCAAAAGTAAGAAGCCACCACGGAGTACGAGCTGCCACCAAGGAGTAATGGTTCCCTCAAGATTTAAAAGGTTATACATCATTCCTAGTAAAAGTACACCGACTAACGTCGGAAACACGCTCCCCTGACCCCCTGCGAGAAACGTTCCTCCCATGACGGTCGCGGCGATCGCATCTGTTTCCCAGCCAAAGGCAGCCACAGGCTGACCCGCTCCTAAACGACCTGCGAGAATAATACCAGCAAGCCCTGAAAGTAACCCGCTAAATGTGTAGACTGCAAGCTTTACTTGATTCGGGTTCACGCCCATGAGTCGGGAGGCTTCTTCGTTGTTCCCAATAGCGAATATGTGTAAACCTAATCGGCTTCTGTGCAGCATAAACCAAGCTGCAAAATATAAGAGTGCAACTATCAGCACGGGTACAGGAACCCAACCAATGAACCCCCTACCCAGCCAAACAAATCCCGATGCTGTCGATGATACGGCAATCGACCTCTCCTGGGTGATGCTCAACGCCAGCCCACGTGCAGCGCTGGCAGTGAATAACGTCACAACGAACGGCTGAAGCCGTGCGCGAGACACGAGAAGACCATTGACCACACCCAGTAACGTGGTGCTAGCAATGCCGCCAGCGATCGCCACAAAGCTTCCTTGTCCGGCAAGCATTGCTGCGACGACACCGCCCAAAGCAACTAGGGAACCCACGGACAGATCGATTCCTCCACTCAGAATCACGACAGTCATGCCTAGCGCCACGATCGCCAGCATACTATTCTGTCGCATGATGTTCATGAGATTAAGAGGTGTCAGGAAGGTTTCATAACGAAAGGATGCGAAAACAGCCAAACTAAGGAGCATGAACAGTACGCCCTGGGAGGTGATGAGCTTGGCAAAACGTCGCAAACCCGTAAGCGCAAGAGACTTTGTGGCAGCCATGACGCGTTAAACCTCCCTCGGTCGCTGCAAAAAAATGGCGAAAAGAATGATTACGGATTTCAAAACTAATGACCACGTAAAGGGAATCAGCAGCATATTGAAACTTGTGGAAATCACCTGCATAAGAAGGGCCCCGACAACAGTACCGAGGACATTTGCGCGTCCACCGGAGAAGGGCGTACCGCCAACAACAACAGCCGCGATCGCATCAAATTCTGCGTTGACACCAACCTTGCTCGGATCGCCCATGCCAAGCCTGGCTGTCTCCACAAGTCCGGCAACCCCGGCAAGCAGGGCACTAATTATATAGACTATATATTTCACGCGCTCCGCACGGATACCCGCAAGCCGTGCAGCCTCCTCATTGCCGCCGACTGCAACGATATAACGGCCGAAAAGCGTAGAGCGGATACAAAAAAAAGCTGCCGCGATCGCTACTGCTGCAATTACAACTTGAATTGGTATAGAACCGAGATAGCCCTTTCCCAGCGCTTCAAATGTCGGATTGACAAAAGGAACGAGCTTACCGTCCCCGATAACTTGAGCAATCCCCCGCCATAAGATCAGAGCCGCCAAGGTAGTGATCAAGGCATCAAGTTTTAGACGCGAGATCAGAAAACCATTGATAAAACCAACCAACAGAGCCGCGCTCAAAGCGAACAAGATGGCAACAGTCATCCCATACTTAATCAGCAATGCCACAATGACTGAAACCAATGCCATAGTAGAGCCAACCGTCAGATCGATGCCACGGGAAGCAATGACAAAGGTCATACCAACGGCAACCAACATTGTTGTGGATACTTGGAGCAACATATTTAATGTGTTGCTAACTGTTGCAAAACGCGGAGTAAAGACGGCGTTCGCAACATAGAGAATTAGGAGTGCCGCAAATGCACCGAAGTTTGGATTCCACAAGGTTCCCCAACCCCGATCAGGCTTCTTGCTCTTCATTTGGGTTTTGCTCTGTTTGGGATTGTTCACCGACGGCTTCCTGACGATCTGCACCTTCTGCCATTGCGTGCAGAATTGCCTTTATGTTCTTCTGCTCGCCACTGAGTTCCGCGATTGACTGCCCGTCACGCAGGACAACGACACGTTGCGAGCCTTCAACTAACTCTTCCACTTCCGATGAAATCATCAGAACTCCCAGCCCTTGCTCTGCTAGTTCGGCGATTAGCTGCTGGATCTCGCGCTTTGCACCAACATCAATACCACGAGTTGGCTCATCAAGGAGAAGAAGTTTTGTATTCTTGCACAGCCATCGCGTCAGAAGCACCTTCTGCTGATTGCCGCCTGATAGTTCGTGGATCTTCTGCTCGGCGCTGGCTGCTTTGATGTCAAGACGTTGCATGAAACGCTCTACAAGTTCGTTCTGTTGTTTTCTGGAAACGATGCCCCATTGTGTGAGGTTCGGTAGGGCAGCAAGCGTGAGGTTTTCGCGCACCGAAAGCTCAGGGATGATGCCGTCCGCTTTACGATCCTCTGAAAGGAAAGCTATGCCAGCAGCGATCGCATCATGAGGATCGTGCAGCGATAAAAGACTACCTTCGAGTTTTACAGTTCCACTCTCAAGTGGTTCAGCCCCAAACAAGGCACGCACCGTTTCACTACGACCAGAGCCGAGTAAACCCGCAAGCCCAACGATTTCGCCCTGCCGCATTTCAATGAAAACACCATTAAGCCGTTTTTTATATTTGAGAGCTTCCGCTTGGAGTAGCACTGGCTGAGAAGGCGTGTTTTGCGAGTGTCCTGCAAACGCCGTGACTCCTTTGCTCACCTCTTCGGGTTTACGACCCAGCATAAAACAAACGAGTTCCAGACGAGTCAGCGTAGACAGCGATCGCGTCACAATGTTGTGCCCATCACGCAATACTGTCACGCGATCGCATACGGCGTAAAGTTCTTCAAAACGGTGACTGACATAGACGATGGATGTCCCTTCCGACTTTAGCCGCCGCATAACATCAAAAAGAACAGCAACTTCAGTTTCCGTCAGCGAACTTGTGGGTTCATCGAGGATCAGCACCCGCGCACCAAAGGAGATGGCGCGGGCGATCGCCACCATCTGGCGATGGGCAATATTTAGCGAACCAACCACTGAGTACGGGTCGATATGCAACCCCAGGCGCTCTAGGATATCGGCCGCCCTAGCGTTCATCGCCCGTCTGTCAATGATGCCGAAGCGATGCGGCTCTCTGCCCAGAAAAATATTCTCGGCAACAGTTCTCAAACCCACGAGTTGAATTTCCTGGTAGACGGCTACGATACCTGCCGCCTGTGCTTCAGTCGGGGTTTGGAATGCAACGGTTTTCTGGTCGTACTCCATAACACCCGAATCACGTCGATAAGCCCCCGTCACGATCTTAATCAGCGTCGATTTGCCAGCGCCATTTTCTCCGACCAGTGCATGAATCTCGCCTGCCTTCAGTTCAAAATCCACACCCCAGAGCGCTGGCACGGCGGAAAAACTTTTTTTTATACCCGTCATGCACAGGACATTTCTAGTCGCCTGATTCATCGGCTTTACCTAGTTTTTGTCTTAATTGCCGATAGTGGAGATCCTTCACTTTGCACTATGGTAAGTAATATTTATTTATCTATCGTGGAGGCTCAGGAAAATTCCAGGTTATCTTTTTTCTATTTTAGGGTGAGAACTACTTATACCAATTCTCAAAAATCCGGCAACACATTCAAACCCCGAAACCCAAATAATAGACTTTCTTAATTACGAATTACGTTAGCGTAGCGGGGCGTAGCCCATTACGAATTACAAATTGGTATTAGTATGCTTCATCTACAAAATCCTTAGCGTTGGTCACGTCGAAGAGTCTGTCCTTGAGAATAATCCGAGGAGGAATTTTCTTACCAGCAAAATACTCTTCCATCGTGGCGAAAACAAGTGAGCCAAAACGCGGGTTCGACTCGACACTCACGCCAAGCTCACCACGAATTATCGCCTCAAGCGCGGCTTTCTGACCATCGATTGAACCGACCATCACATCCTTACCAGGCTTCATACCTGCGGATTTGAGAGCCTGGATCGCACCTAATGCCATTTCGTCGTTGTGAGCATACACTGCGGTAATATCGGAACCCTTAGCCTGGATGATGTTTTCCATTACACGTTGGGCCGCAGCCCGCGAAAAATCTGCCGTCTGCGTGGCGATGATTTTCATGTTGGGATAAATGGCGATCGCATTACGAAACCCCTTAGCCCGATCAATTGCAACCGATGAACCGGCTGTTCCGGTGAGTTCCACGATGGATGCCTTGCCGTCGGTTGCCTTAGCCAACCATTCGCCAACGCGGCGGCCTTGGGCGATAATAATCCGACCCCAGAAAGCTGACAAAATGTTCACCTGGTCTTCCCGCCGCTTCACGGTCGATCAGAAAAACTGGTATTTTTGCCGCTCTTGCTGCTTCTAGGGCAGGCGTAAGACCCTCATACTCACAATATGACATCAACTTGTCGTGCGATTAGATCCTCAATGTCGGCAAATTGCTTCGATGTCTGCCCCTGAGCATCCGTCATCAGAAAATCGTAAGTTTTCTTACGCTTGGCAGCCTCCTCCTTAATGCTGTTCGTTTCGGCAATGCGCCACGGGCCGATGTTCTCCGTCTGCGAAAATCCGACAATTTTTTTTGTTTTCTCGCGTATACAACCAGACAGCGAGAAAGCCGCAACAGTAATCACAGCGTAGGCGCTAAATACCAAGAACTTTGGCATATAGGCTCCGATACCTGAGCATCCAAAACAGGTTTTATTTTTCATAACCCAATTATGTCTGAACGCTAAATTGAGCTGATCTCATATTTTGCCGACATCACAGAAGTATTGCCTAAAGTATAAATTACCATTTTGAAGAGAAATGATGGCTTCATAACGTGAGTCACGGAAGTAGCTTTTTATAAGGAATTAAGCCCGCAAATGTGTAACTGTTCAGGGGGGTAGTCAATCGATTTGATGTGTTTTTGGTTAACCTCGACCCAACAGTTGGCAGTGAGATTCAGAAGACAAGACCCTATGTAGTAATTTCACCAGATGAGATGAATAAATATATTGCCACGATTATTGTTGCTCCGATGACAACTAAAGGACAGCCTTATCCGACTCGTGTCACTTGTGAGTTTCAGGGCAAGGATGGGCAAATCGTTCTGGATCAAATTCGTACTGTTGACAAAGCTCGATTAGTCAAAAAGCTAGGTCAGATTGACTCTGATGAACAAAAAGCAGTTTTAGATACTTTGGCTGAAATGTTTGCGGAATAATATACCTAACAATCTATACACTGGATGGTTATACCAATTCTTTATAGATACGAATTATATAACATATCTGGTTATCTTCAACATCTGGTTTCCACCAGGCTGGAGTTCGTATTCAACCTTTTCAATATCTATCTTATAACCCTTGGAAGTGTAATATTTAACTATTTCATCTAAATGTTGTGAATGTTTCCACATTAAAGTTATCAAGGGAAATATTCTGACTTCTTTAGCAATACGCAACATCTCACCTACTGAATTTAAGTGAAAATCGTAATCGAGATGGTCGGAATATAAAAACAGTAAATGTGAACAAAGCGCTATGTCAAATTCTTGATTATTAAATGCCAATTTTGGCAATTCACCGATTGTGTATCTGTTGCTTTTTTTGCCAGCTTCATAATCAGACAAAAATTCTCGAATAACTTTAACTCGATTGTGTCGCAAATCATCAGGGGATTTATGATAGCTCCATACCCACTCATTTGATGTAGCCTTGACTTGATTAATGATGTTATCTACCACTTTATTAAATCTTTTCAATATTTCATCACTGGAAAATTGGTACAGAGGGTCAACAGAAACTACACTTTTACCCTGACGTGTCATTTCTGCATTAAAGCTTGCCGGCCCATCTCCAATCCCAATGATTCTTTTATTTAAATCTGCATTTGTTAAATTGAATATTTTTGTATATTCATCCATTGACCTTCCAAAAGGAACTATTTTATCTAGAACCATTGCCATAGAATTTACCTCATCAATAGACTGATTAAACAGGATCATAGGATCAAAATGTTTTATTCAGTGCGAGACGGCAATCATTCAGAAGCACGCCAAGCTCTTTTACAACTGTCAAGGGATTTCTACCTCTAAATACAGCAGCGATCGCAGCTTCATAAGGATTTCTACCTGTTCTTTTGACAGCATTTATTGCGGCTTTATTTGATAATCCTCGGATACTAACTAGCCATGCCGCTAACACATGTCCAGTACGTCCAATTCCACCAGAGCAATGTACAACTACTTTCTCATTTTCTTTATCTGCTTCTATTAAGAAAGGAAGTATTTTTTGTGTGAGGGTTTCTAAATCAGATAAATGGAAATCTGCAATTGGTGCCCAACAAACTACCTGATTCCCAAATTCCTGTTTGTATATGTTTAGAAGATCGGAGTAAGAAGCTAGCTGTTGTTCATCAAGAAGACAGCAAACACGCTTGATATTTTGGCGCTTCATGAATTCTATCCAATCCTGAACATTCTTGTCAGTGTATCCAGGTCGTGCAGCACCAAAAACTATTTGCTCCTTTTCCCAAGCTGGGGCAAACTTATACATATTTAGTCTAGAGTCGAGGTTGGTAAATCTCACCAATGGCAAAAAATAGCTATGGCTGCGCCAACACTTTCAGCAATCGCAGTTTAAAAATCCCTTTACACCCAATGCCAACTAAAGTCACTAATGTCTACGTAAGTATACCCCATTATCTTGCTGTAGTCTGATACTGCGCTCTGTAAAATCTTAAGATAATAAGCTAAATCGAAGGGTAATAATAAAGTTTTTCAAGAAATTTTATATTTTTGTGAATTATCTTGCTGCCTATACTACCTCTAATGCTTATTTTTAGGACTTTTGCAGCTTACTTAGCTAGCTCCAGTAGTTACCTTGACTAATCAATGAGGTTAAGAGAAACTAACTAAATACTGATGTATGTGCTTATAATAATAATAAGTTTTGTAAAGATTCTGAGATATATATGTTGAAAGATGGAACATTAGTTAACAAATGGCGAGTTTGTATCTAAAAATGTTCCTACGGCTATATTTTTAGCCTTCTGCTAAGGCAGTACAATTTAAGCGTACTTATCCTGGTTGACCAAAAGAATGGAGACATTAGAGTTCATAATCTATCCAGACGGTCGGGTACAAGAGAAAGTCACTGGCATTGTGGGTAATTCTTGCGCTGAAGTTACAGCAGCAATAGAGGCACAGCTAGGGCAAGTACTTAATCATGAGCCAACCTCAGAATATTTCGCCGCCAAGGTGCAGCAATCTAATGTGGCGAATACACACACCACTTACAGCGATTGGTAAGTTTTCACAGTAGTTTAGTGTTATTAATTCACAACCACCATGTCACACTTTAGCCAAATTAAGACTCAAATCCGTAACCTTGATTCTTTGAAAGATGCTTTGACTGAATTGGGCGTAGACTGGAAAGCTGGTCCACGCGAAGTTCGTGGCTATCGCGGTCAAACCCATCCTGCGGAAGTTAGTATTGAACAGGAAAATGGCTATGACATCGGTTTTAGATGGAATGGCAAAGAATATGAATTGGTGGCTGACTTGCAATATTGGCAGCAAAATTTGTCTGTAGATGGATTTTTGCGCCAAGTAACACAGCGCTATGCTTATCAAACAGTTGTGAAAGAAACTGCTCGTGTTGGTTTTCAAGTTTCTGAACAACAAAAAAATGAAGATGGTTCAATTCGCCTGGTAGTACAGCGCTGGAGTGCGTAATGGCTGATTTTCTGCCGTCGCCGGAAGAACAAGAAGATAACCGTTCCGGTTTGGAACCAGAACTAGGGGGTTTTTTACGGGATGCCCCAGAACGTTCTGGTTTAGAACCGGAATTGGGTGGTATATTGCGCCAAAATGGTGTTTATGTTGACGAAATCACCTGTATTGGTTGTAAACATTGCGCTCATGTTGCCCGTAACACCTTTTATATTGAACCAGATTACGGGCGATCGCGCGTGGTTCGGCAAGATGGGGACGCTGAGGAAATTATTCAAGAAGCAATTGACACTTGTCCAGTTGATTGCATTCATTGGGTTGATTACACTGAACTGAGAAAATTAGAAGACGAGCGCAAATATCAGGTAATTCCTTTAGTGGGTTACCCTGTAGAACAAGCGGTTGCTGCTAGCGAACGTCGGCGTAAAAAGCAAAAGTTAAAAACCAAAAAATCCCGTTATTAAGATAAAAACGTTAAATCAATATAATAAAGGACTGGAATATCCAGTCCTTTTGTTTTTCGTTATGTAGTTAATTTCCGATGCAAGGATAATTTTGAATTTCCTGTAAGAGCTAACTCTCTTCATTTTAAATTTAGAGGATAGTGTTGTGAAAGTAATTTTTCTACTTTTGCCTCGTCTAACCTAGCGGTTAATCTTCTAGTTTCGTGCAAGTCTCTAGTAGTTTTTGCCAAAGTAAAAGTTGAGCCAACAGAGAAAGCCATACCCATACCCATAAAGCCTTTTACCCAGCCATTTACAGGTAAGTTCACAATACCGAAGGTAGTCATAGAAATAGAAATCACAAAAGCTGCCCAAGTTTGAATAACCCAAGCTGCACTGTCCTTTTAGGTACCAATTGTTTGCATATTTCTTACCTTTGATATGAGTTATTAATACCAATTCTTAATTCGTAATTAAGAAGCGTAAGATTTAATCTAGGTTTACAGATTTGTATCTATAGTTTAGTTTTGGAGAATTGGTGTTAACAGTAATTATATTTATTGGTAAGTTTACTGGTATCAAGAGTCAGACCAGTTTCATAACTGGACTTTAACAGGTAAGCTTAAGAGCAATGTAGTAAGTAGAAACTGGCACAAGATTTGTACCAGTTTTACAAGTGGCATTAAAAGGATGAGTTTAGTTATTCATCTGGAAAAGTCTGTACCTTGCCATCAGGACTGAGAACAACTCGAATTCTGACATTTTGTCCATTTTTATTAGCGGAAACAAAAGGTTTGCCAACTTCAGGCATCCCAGCGTCATCAACGAATTCTCTTGCTGCCTTATTAAGGGGAAAAATTCGTTCAATTGTGCCGTCAACACCAACTATCAAACTGTACTCTAATGTTTGTCCCAGTCCAGTAGGTGGTTGCCAACGCTTTGTTAGATATTCTCTAGCTTCTGCTACTTGAGGTGTGTCAAATAATGTGCCAGTAGCTACTTCTCTGGATGTGGGGTTTTTAGCTGCGTCCCCTAATTGATCGATAAATGGATTATTCGCAGCAGTTCTAGAAGAGGGAAGTTGTGAAGTAGGTTTCTCTCCAGCAGAAGATTGCTGTAAGGAACTGATTCTTTCGTCTAGCTGTTGTGAAGTTAGTGGAGAGGCTTGGGTTGGAGTATTGACACGATTTTTATTGGGTATGGTGTCAAGAGATGGAGGGAGGACTGGTGAGATATTAGTTGGTAAGCTATTTGCGTTAGAAGATAGTCTGGGTGGCAAATTCCGCAGTTGAGGGATAGCACCGGGTTGGGAACTTGACCCGGTTGGATTCTGTCCCAGATTTGGTAATATGGCAATTTCCTGTCCTGGGATTTTGCTGGATGGTGCGTTAGCTCGATTACTAGGAAGGGTTGCAGTCGTCCCTTGAGGTATTGTCAATGCATTTGGTAGTGGTGGAGAGAAACTAGAACTAGGCGCTGTTAGAGGTGCTTGGGGTAAAGTGGATGTGGAAAGTGGAGGGGTGGAACCTAGCAAATTATTTGATGGAGGAGTTAGCCCAGGTTCAGGCGTGGGAAAGTTGAGTGAGGATGAAGGTTCTAGAGCAGTCTTTACTGCTGCTGAATTTGATGTTTTGGCTGTCTGCTGTTGCTTTTCTCGAATGTTGTTAGCATATTGCCAAGTAACTGGTAAAAAACCTATACCTAATACTAATACTGCGGCAATAGGCGCCCAAGCAGGGAACCTCAGAGTCGAACCTGTACTATTGAGAGTTGGAAGTGCCATGACATCAGTCGAGTATTCATCTAAAGCACTTGCCAAATCGAATAGTTGCAGCAAACTGAGTTGAATTACGGGGCCAGATGAATAGTTGGCAAGAGAACCAAGAAATAGGTTGTGAGTTAAATAGCTGCTTGGTTCTAAGTGGATATTTGCCCCTGGAATCTGGGTACTAAAGGCATTTAATGTTTTCGTTGAAGACTTTAATTCTGGCTCATCCAGTGCTGTGCTTGACTGGTGAGTACCGGAGAAACTGACCCAAAAGCTCTCTGGAGACTGTTGGAGAAATTGCTGTACGTAGCTGGTGACAGCATCACATAAAGCTTCTAGTTGCTCGCGATCGCCCCGAATTGGAAATCTTTGTTCTTCTGGTAGTCGGGGATCGTCAAAACGTAGCTCAAAGCTCAGATGTTTAAGGACAGTTTTCCCCATCCAACGGGACAAAGGTGAGCTTTGTGCGAATACTTCTAGCGTGCAAGTCGGTGGTGTGTAGCAACGAATAACTGAATTTGATAGAGGCATGACAGGAACTACGAAGAAGACTATATTGGGATTTTGCAAAAATTGAGCCAGTTGCTTGCAAAGAAAAGTTGGAACGGTGGATTCCTCCACTCAGCAATTTGTCAGGTTCTTTCCGTTGTGCAAACTGGCGTGCAAGGAGAAAGCATTGCTGATAAGTGCATCGCCCAAGAGCTAATGACCATCAAAAAGGAATCCTTACCTAGCAAACTTTCATGAGCAAATTTTGATTGAGGAATTTCAAATCTAAAATTTAAAATTTTGTTGAACGGTCTATAAGTGCTAGCCAGAGACGGCGATGCCCACCAAGAGCGCTGTAAAAAAGTAAATCTACAAGCAGTTTTAAGGCCAGGTTGGTTAGTAAATCCGTTGAGATTTGCTCGTCCTCTTCCATCCGCTCTTGGTAAGTGTTGCAAAAAGCATCAATATAGTCTCCAAGTAAAGCAGCCTGGTGAGGTTCCCGGTTATTTTCTGCCATTTGTTCTAACAGACCAACAGCGCGGCGAATCAATTCCTGGTGCTGTTTGGCTAGATAGCAGATGATCAAAACAAGCGATCGCGCTTCTTCGACATCTAGCTTTTTTCGCCCTCCTTGACCTTTGCGTAGAGGATTTGATTGGCGTAATCGCCATAAAGCTACGCGGTCTGGCACTCTTGACTCTAAATTCAGATCGGTTGCCGCCGAAAGCATTGCCTCTGAACCAATTCCAGTTAAGGTTTCTAGCGCCAACAGCACCAAGTCTAATTGGGTTTTGATATTGTCCCATTGAACTGTGTTTGGGGCTGGAAGCTTGATTAAATCCTCCCACTGGGAATTTGGAGTGGCTGAGTTGGCGGCCGAGTGCATAACTTTTAGCATAGGTGATCGAGCTGAGAGGGGATGTTGCTGTTACCCATTTTGAAACCAGACTCTTAAGAATCAAGCTTGGTTTCCCATAGCTATTGAGCCAGAGGCTTTAGCTAGCTTTTTTATGTGGTAAACAGTAGGTATCTTTGTCTTACTCTAGATGAAAATTTATTTTCGACAAAGTAAAAAATTATCAATTCTAATTAAGGTTTACCCGACTTTCGCTGTTAGCTCCATATCAGAGTATAAATAAACTATTGTTTTGAATGCTAACCGCTAGCGATCGCTAAGTAATTATGTAGAATACCTCCTAATTTGTTTGCAGTTTTAAATTTTGAAATTTCTTGATATTTATTACTTGGTCTTAATGTATACATAATTACTATACAAATGTTTTGCCTGTCTCCTAAAGGCACTTTTTGCTGCTGGACATTATCTGTGTGCAGCCAGTTATTTCAGTATAGGCTGGGCAACATCAGGACGATTGACGCCTCCATGAATAAAACTGATGACAAACTTAAAATTTTGATAAAGTCAGCGTTTGAAGATGTTGGGTGATTGATTTATTCCAACTTAGTTGGTAATATAGCTCTAACCGCAAACCACGCACATATCAGAACTCATTTATAAAGTTAATGGGCTGAGGTAATAGTTTAGATATTTACCAAAACCCATACTGAAGTATGGGTTACAGATAATTCACTCAGTAAAAATAGCAACGCAATAATATAACAACTATGAAAAAGCATTTTTTTGCCTTTTCACTGATAGCTTGTGCTGTCGGTGTGACTTTGCCAACTCAGGCATTTGCAGTTAAGTTATACGGTGCTGGAAGTTTGCGCGATAGTCTCACAGAAGTAGCTGAATCTTTTAACGAAAAATATGGAATTCCAGTAGAAACGCGATTTGGCCCGTCTGGTTTAACACGAGAATTTATAGAACAAGAATTCTCTGAAACTGGAAAATCCGCAGATGTTTTTGCCAGTGCAGATATTAATAACCCTCAAACATTGTTTGAAGAAGGTTTGAGTGAACCTGTAGTGAACTTCACTAGCAACCGTATGACTGCTGTTGTCAGGTCGGAACTTGGTGTCACATCAGATAATTTGTTGGACTTTTTGCTAAAACCTGAAATCAAATTGGGAACTTCAACGCCCATAGCAGATCCATCTGGTAACTATGCATGGGAGATATTTGACAAAGCCAATCGGGTTACACATGGTAGCTCTCAAATTTTGAAGAATAAAGCTTTACAGTTAGTAGGTGGTAATCCTAATGCTCCTATAGTTCCTAATGGCAAAAATAATTTAGTCTACTTTTTAGAAGAAACAAAACAGGCAGATATATTTTTAGCTTATTACACCAGTGGCAAGACTGCCCAAGCAGCAGAAGGTGGTGAAAATCTGCAAATAGTAGAGTTACCCGACTATTTAGCAACGAAAGCTAATTATGGACTAACTACACTGAAAAATGCCGATCCTGATGGTGAAAAGTTGGCCGAATATATCCTGTCACAAAAAGGGCAAGAAATTTTAGCAAAGTATGGATTTACCGCACCTTCTACTTCTGTTCCCGAACATCAAGGTGTGGGTGGAATTTTGCTGGCGGTAGGGGTAGCTTTTATCTTGAATAAAAAATTGGTCAAATCGTGAGATAATTTATGCAAGCTTACCCCATTTATTTTATCGGTTAACAGTTTGAGTACGAAATCATGGAGTTATTTTATGGCTTTAATAAATCAAAGAATAGATGTTCCTGTGATCGTTGATGAATCAAAATGTTTAGAAAAATGCACAGCCTGTATTGAAGTTTGTCCCTTGGATGTATTGGCAAAAAATCCAGAAACAGGCAAAGCTTACATGAAATATGATGAGTGTTGGTTTTGTCTGCCTTGTGAAAAAGAATGTCCAACCAATGCAATTACAGTACAAATCCCCTTTTTGTTACGTTAACTATCTGTGGTAAAAATTAATGAATGATGACCTCAAGGATTGGCTAGAAATGCTGCGATCGCCTGACGTAAATGATCGGATAGTAGCTGTAAAAACCTTGCAACATCTAGGCGATTACGAAACAATCGACGCTTTAATTATAGCTTTGAAAGACGAACATATTACTGTTCAGAAAATAGCAATATCTGCCCTTTGGGAAATTGCCGATCCTGTGGCGATTCCTGCTTTAATTGAATGCTTAACTTCAGCAGATTCAGATATTCGCTCTGAAGCTGCATCAGCATTAAATGAATTGGTGACACCAGATGAATTGTTACTTTTATTAGAGAAGTTGCAAACTAATGATGTCAATATACAACTAAATATTTTAGTACTTTTGCGGAAAATACATGACATTCAATCTTTAACTGACATTTTACCATTTCTAGAATCAAAAAATCCTGAGTTAAGAGAAGCAGCCATTACGACACTGCGATATATAAATCAACTAGAAAAATGTCCCCAAGCTTTAAATTTAATCTTTGATGAGCAAGCAAGTGTACGTCGTGCTGCTGCTTTAACTTTAGAACATTTACAAGATGCAGAAGTGATTACAATACTTTGTCAAGCACTTACAAATGATAGTGACTGGCAAGTTCGCCGGAATTCAGCTAAATCTCTGGCTATTCATGCAAATAATCAAGCAATTTTAGCATTAGAAATAGCTTTAAATGATGAACATTGGCAAGTGCGAAAATCAGCAGCACAAGCTTTGCAAAAAATTCCAGATATTCAAGTTATGCCGAGATTAATTCAAGCATTAACAGATGAATATGCAGATGTCCGCAAAGAAGCTGCGATCGCACTTGGGAATTTAGCTCACCCCGACGTTATTAATCCCCTCCAACAAGCCTTAGATGACCCTGACAAAGAAGTGTCCATCCAAGCACAACGGTCAATTCAGAAGATTCAAACAGATACAATAGTCTCAAGGGAGCAGTAAATAATTAAGGGAAAGCCTAATGGACAATCCATTTCCTGGAATGAACCCGTATTTGGAACAGCCTGAACTTTGGCATCAAGTTCACAATCGTTTGATTGTAGCGATCGCTGATGACCTGACTCCTCAAATCGCCCCTAAATATCGAGTTTCCATTGAAGAGCGAGTTTACACTAGTGTAGATGATATCTTACTCGTAGGAATTGCTGATATAGCAGTTGCCAAACGTAACACTACAGATAACAGTACAACTTTGACTGCTGCAAAACTTGCTGAACCCAGTAAAGTTAAAGTTCCTGTACCTGAACAGATAACTGAGCGATTTTTAGAGGTGCGAGCAACTCCAACCAAAGAAGTAGTTGCTGTGATTGAAATACTTTCCCCCAAAAATAAACGCTCCAAAGAAGGTAGAGCCACCTACGAAAGCAAACGACAGAAAATTTTGGCTTCTGCAACCAACTTAATAGAAATTGACCTTTTGAGACAAGGGCAGCCAATGCCTATTCTCGGAGCATCAACCACAGATTATAGTTATAGTATCTTGGTCAGTCGCAGCTACAATAGGCCTGATGCAGATTTATATACTTTTGATTTAAAAAACCCAATTCCTATTTTTCCTGTACCTTTGCGTGAGGGAGAACCTGAACCTATAGTTGACTTGCAAAGATTATTAAATGAAGTTTACGAACGTGCTAGATTTGACTTGGCAATTGATTATTCACAACCTTTAAAAATAGTGCGTAGGCGTAGCCAGCCGCAGGCATCGCCCGAAGAAGAAGCTTGGGTGAGAGAAGTTTTGCAGAGGATCTAAATCAGAGCGATCGCTTCTACTATACTGCAACTAGCAAAGTTCTGATCCCTAAGCTTCTCTTAACCATGTCTAACCACCAATCCCCCTTTCAGCATCCAGAAGATCGCGTAAAACCAGATACTAATTTATATCAGCAAGAAGTCGTCCAGCTACTCAAACAAATCATTGAACCTATTTTAAAAAATGACATCGTTAGTTTGGGAATGGTGCGAAATATCCGCATAGTTGATGACTATATTTACTTACGTTTATATATTGGTTCTCATCAGCACCAATTACAGCCAGAAATTCAATCTAAATTATCATCTTTATCTTGGTGTAAAAAAACTTATATTCAAATTTGTACAATTCCCGGTGTTAAAACAACTCTTGCAGTTTCTAGTGGTAAAGGTGGTGTGGGCAAATCCACAACAGCCGTTAATATCGCCGCCGCTTTAAAATTACAAGGTGCAAAAGTAGGACTATTAGATGCTGATGTCTATGGCCCCAATGTTCCCCAAATGTTGGGTTTGGGACAAGCTGATATTCAAGTGATTAATACTCCCACAGGTGATAAGTTTTTACCTCTAGAAGTTCAGGGAATAAAAATAATGTCAGTGGGTTTACTTGCAGAAGCAAATCGTCCTTTGGCATGGCGGGGACCTGTATTGCATAAAATTATCACGCAATTTTTGCAAGATGTGGAATGGGGGGAATTAGATTATTTATTGATAGATTTACCTCCCGGTACAGGTGATGCTCAAATTACAATTATCCAAGAAAGCCCAATTTGTGGAGTCATTTTAGTGACAACTCCGCAACAAGTAGCTGTTGCAGATGTACGACGTAATATATATATGTTTCGCCAAGTGGGTGTTCCTGTCCTTGGCATCATTGAAAATATGAGTTATTTAATTTGTGGTGATTGTGGTTCACGCACACCGATTTTTGGTAGTGGTGGCGGCGAACAACTGTCCGCAGAATTACAAGCGCCTCTATTGGGACAAATTCCCATTGATCCCCGCATTTGTAGCGGTAGTGATACTGGAAATCCAATTGCGATCAGCGAATATGCTTCACCAGCAAAGGAGGTTTTTACACAAATAGCTACTTCATTAAATACTACTTTTACGTTACACGATAAAACTACGCAGCCTGACCAAGTTTAATAGCTTCAGGAACTTCAATCAATTGCCCTGTTTTGACATCGTAGATATAGCCTTTGAGTTTATGTGGGTGGATCTAGTAGGGGCGCAAGGCCTTGCGCCCCTATGACAGGTATGGTTCAAATACACGAAAACTGCTGTAATTTATTTTACGCAGAGGCGCAGATAGTAGGAGTTTGAAACAAGTTTTTGCGATCTATGCGGGGTAAAAGACGAATGTTCGGAGTTCGATGCTTTCTCGTGGGGGAGCGTTGGCTGGGCTGGTGGGGTCTTCAAAGGCAGTATGGGCGGCAAAACGGGCGTGTCCGTCTTCTGCGGAGTCAAAGCATTTGATAAATAGTGCTTCGTCTCTGTGCATTTGCGGGAAATAGAACCATTTATGTTTGGAGTTATACGTGACTCCGTATGTCTCACCAACCCGATCGCGGTACACAAGATCGCCAGCTACAAGGTCTGTGGGTGCGATACTTTGCGCGTCACACAGTGCTAATGGTGACTCTTGGATTGGTTGTGCGATCGCTCGCCAAACATTGATGATGGCAAATCGCTGTTTTAGTAATGTATCAATATCATCATCATCTATGCCTCGCGCTGCTAGTTCCAAACGGGCGCGAGTATAGCCTGATTTGGCGGTGAAGTCGTTGTGTACACGCAAGGCAGGTTCTTTAATATTATTCTCACCTGGTTTTGACTGACCGGCGTTACGCAAGGTGTGATCGAATATTACTACCTTCGTTGCACCTGTCACTTCTTTTAACAATTGCTCGGCTTCAGGATAGTAGACGCGGCGTACTTCGTCTTCATCGTAAAAGTTGCGGACATTAGTATTATGTCCAGTAAACGCGAAACCTTCTCGATCTAACGAGATATTCTCTGAGATAGAACGAGCATTGTAAATTGGCAGTTTATGCGTCTGATAAGTTGCATTCGTGCGAGGAATCCCGGCTGGCGGTTCGTAAGTATAGTTAACAGGTTTTTCTGCCGTTGGAATCAGGTAAGTGAGGTTGGTCTCTACGTATGGCAGTTCTGCGGAAATTGGTTTGTCTAGAACTTGGTTATTTAAGCTCATAGGTTATCCCATTTTGGATTTTGGTTAATTAGTTGGTCATGTGTCCTATTTCTGAGATGCACCAACGGGAAGAGGTTCACCGAGAACTTTGGCGAATCTTTGCAAATAGAAGTCCACAGGATTTGCAACTGCTTGAATTGACTGGCGATCGCTTACCAGATTCCACCATGTCTGCAAACGAGGTGTTTCTGCTGGTAGTGTGAATTTGCGGAAGTGTTCTAAGAGTGGTAAACGCTCAAACCAGGGATAGAAGCTGATATCAACTAGGCTAAACTGATCTCCTAATAAATAATCACCTTTGCCTAATCCTTCTTGTTCAATATATAAAAGTGCTTCTGTGAACTCTTTTCGTCCTTGTTCTTGTTCTTGGCTATCTTTACCGCGCAGAAATTTGTTAAAAGCTGGGACAAGGCGAGTATTGGCGTAGTCTATCCAGATGCGAGCGATCGCTTTATTTGCGGGATCGCGGGGTAACAAAGGTGGTTCTGGAAAAACTTCATCTAGATATTCATTGATAATAGCGGACTCGTAAATTTCAACATCCCCATGTTTGATAGCCGGAACTTTACCATAGCGCGAAATCTGCGTGTACCCATCTGGTTTATTTTGTAAGTCAATTTCTATCGGGGTGAAGTCAATACCTTTTTCCAGTAAGACGACGCGAGTACGTTGAGAGAAGGTAGACGCTTTGGCGAAGTATAGTTGTATGTTGCTCATGAAATTTTTTCCTTGTAATCATTGTAGATGCAGACTATTTGAGATTGCACAACTCCAACTAAAGCAATAAGACAAAAGCCAGATGTGTTGATTAGTGCAGTGAAATAATTGACTGGCAGGTATCTATGTCAGTTAAGTGATATATTACAGTTTATCGGTCGGTTTAGCGTAGTTTCTATATTATACAGTTTTCCTGAAAATATGTATACCTAATTATTAGTGTAACTAAATAAATATCTAGACATAATCAGGCTTGTCAAAAAGAGGTATTATATGTACTCGAAAGCTGACTCTAATAGGCAAATCCGTCTTGGCTTGCTAGTACCGGCAGGTAACACCACGTTTGAGCCTGACTTTAACTCTGCTTTTTCCAGTCAAGTTACTATTCATAGCCATCGTGTGATTGCTCAACGCTCACACGCATTTGAGAGCTATGAATCAATGGATGACATCAATGAAGAAGCTGTTAAAGAAGTAGAAAAATTAGCTAGAGCCGGGGTACATTTTGGAGCATACGGCTTCACAACAGCAACATTTTACCGAGGGCGAGTTTTTGCCGAACAATTAGAGCAACGGTTGACGCAGGTGCTAGGAGTACCTGTTGTTGTGCCTGCTCTGGCTCTATTAGAAGCCTTGGTATATCTAGAGATTAAGAAAATTTCTGTAGTTACTCCTTATCCCGAATGGAATAACCAAACGCTAAAAACGTTTTTGAGTGAAGCGCCTTTTGAAATAGTGGGGTTTAAAGGTGATGAACGCTCAAAAGAAGTCGCAAAAAAGAATTACCTTTGGCATCAGTTACCCAATGAAGCCGCAACTTTTATCAAAGAGGTATCTCACAAAGATGCGGATGCTATTGTCTTGCCCTGTACGGCATGGAGAACATTTGAGGTAATTGAGGAATTAGAAGCAGATTTAAAGATTCCTGTAGTTACAGCAAATCAAGCCACAATATGGAGTTTAGCAAGGCGTGCTTCTATTGAATCGGCACTTCGTCCTAGAGGAAAACTGTTTGCTATTTAGTCACAGAAATTTTCATAGATTAAATCTTAAAAATAAGGGTCGCATCTGGCAGCCAAACAACTTGGACACGATAAACTCTGTCCTGTTCAATATGATCGCGTTTGGCTGTGATGTCAACTGTGTTTAATTGAGCATCAATCACCTCAAACCCTTGCTGTTTAGCGGTAGAGGTTATGGCTATTCGACCAAACATGGTATAATATGCACTCTGGGCATAATGCCGCTGTTTTTTTTGCTTTAATACTAAGCATACAAACTTTCTGGTTTGCTAACATTAAGCTTTGCTAATACTATTTCAATGCTGGTGATATGCAAGTCTGCTAAAACTTCATCAAAAAAATTAGTAGAGACGTTGAAATGCAATGTCTCTAAATTTCAAATAGTAAAAAACTGATGATACCAAGTAATAGAGAAAAAGTGCAAAGACACAAGCTAAAGTTTTTTTTTGAACTTCCACCTGCGCTTAAATCTGTAAATTTTTCTTGTTTCGTTATTGGACAAAGCTTATCTTTTTTTGGGTCTTGGATGACTCAAATTGCTTTAGTATGGCTAGTTTATCAACTAACTAATTCGGCTGTACTGGTAGGTATAGCTGGATTTACAAATCAAGCTATGGGCTTAATTATTACACCCGTAGTAGGAGTATTGCTAGATCGCTGGAACTTACGATATGTTCTATTAACTACTCAGCTAGTATCTATTGTGCTATCTTCTACCTTAACCTTTTTAACTCTTAGTAATAACATCAATGTTGCATGGATTATTGCCATAGGCACGCTTCAGGGAATTGTAAAAGCTTTCGATTTACCAGCACGCCAGGTAATTATTCCCAGACTTTTGGATAAGAAATCAGATACTTATAGTGCAATGGCTTCCCATTCATTCTTGATTAATACAGCAAAGTTTGTTAGCCCGATGATTGGGGGTTTACTAATTGCCAGGTCTGGTGCAGCTTCCTGTTTTTTAGTAGACAGTATCAGCTATTTACCATTTGTATCTGCAATCTTAACTATCAAAGTCAACCCAGTTATCAATAATTCCTTGGATCAAAAACCCCAAATATGGAAAAATCTTAAAGAAGGGTTTGTTTATGCATACGAGTTTTTGCCGATTAAATATTTATTGATATTACAAGTTACTATTTGTTTTATGGGAATGACTCATGTCAATCTAGTACCGATTTTTGCTCAAGAAGTACTAAAGGGTAACGCTGAAACTATGGGATTTTTGATGACAGCTTCGGCTTTTGGTTCCATAGTTTCAGGTATTTATCTCATCTCTAGAAAAAATGTTATGGGACTGGGAAAAATTATAGCAATCTCTGCCGCACTTTTAGGTTTAGGTTTAATAGTTTTTTCTCGCTCAAAAAATTTTGAAATTTGTCTTGTATTCATGTTTATCATCGGCATGAATAATACTCTAACCTTGGCTTCAATTAGTAATTTTATGCAATCAATTCTTATTGAGGAAGATAAAAGAGGTAGAGTAACTAGTATATTTACAACTGGTTTTTTAGGAATACTGCCTTTTGGTAATTTATTTTTCGGAGCATTGGCAGGTTACTTTGGCGTTGATAATTCTTTATTATTTGGCGGTGTTTGTTGTATTTTAGGAGCATATTTCTTTAGTAGACAACTGCCCAAAATAAGAAAAATAGTGCATCCAATTTATGCAGAGTTGGGCTTAATTACCCAGCCCAATAAAGGCTAATTCCATTTCTACGAGGCCTTACACCTAGTTCTCTCAACTGAACCTTTCAACAACAACCGCCTTTGAGACTCGATCAAAACCCATCGCGTCGCGTTTCATCCATAGTCTCAAGCAGAGAATACGACGCTGCGCGCCTGTTTCTCTGGGGCTTTCACGCTCTTGCTAAGTTTATTGTAAAAACCTCTTGATTTTTATCACCGATTGTGAGAAAGTCTGATTTAATGTCTACAAAATACGGTAAACCGATAGATTTACAGGATTATTTAGCCTGACTGGAAACAAGCGGTGGTTTTAGCTGTGCTTTAATCCCGGCAACATCCGATCGGACTGATTACAACTACAAAACTATAACAGCCATGCAATGAAGGCATAATATCGGCATTCAGTGCTGGTATGACTGCCAGGAGAATCATATCAAGTTTGGGTGATTACTTCTAATAAAATCTATCAATGTAGGTTGAGTTTAACGGCAGTAAAACCCAAGATGAACAAGGATGAAATGTTGGGTTCCCCTGCGGGAAGCCCTTCTCTACTAGACGCTGTTCACATTCGGTTCTACGTTCTTCAACCCAACCTACAGATATTATTAAATGTTTAACCGAACCTGATATCACTCCTATGCAAGTTACCTTCCAGTAAAGTAACCCCAGATATCATCACCAAATCTCGTTAGATTAGCCTGTTTCTCTAGAGGTGGGCATTTTGTGTGTGGCTCGTTGTTCTAGTTTTCAGATGGTCATGTATTCACTTATGACTAAATTTTTGCATTATTTTTTCTAGTGGAGAACATCTCATGCAATTAGATCCAAATTCTCATCAAGGTTCCGAGCAGGATACTCAGGTTAATAGTGAAGATAAACTGAAACAACCCCGTGTAGCTAGCAAACGTTTTTTTGGTAGTCGCGGCAGCAGACGTTTATTTCTCGGTCGCGCCGGTTTTTTTAGTGCAGCTAGTGTTGTGGCAGGGGTTTTCAGCTCATCCTTTTCCTTGAAGAAAGGAGGAAATGTTGTCCAGGCCCAAAGACCTGGTGCAAGGTTTAACTATAGCAACTTACGTAATAGAGCTTTTCAAGTACGTACAAGAGCAGCCAAGGTTAATTCGGAAATTCCTATTCCTCCTCATCCCACCAATGGAGATGAGGCGAAGTATGCTAACAAAATTGCGACGGATACACGAGGATTACCCCATAACAAGCTGGGCGAAGTGGATTTGAAGGCTTATCAATCTTTTATTAATGCGTTGAACTCCGATGATCCCAATGAGTATGAAAAGATCATCCTGGGTGGCAAACGGAAGTTGGTACAACCGCTCGGTCCATTAGCGGTTAGCTTGAGTGGGCTGAGTCCGAGCCAATTGACAATTCCAGTGCCACCTACCCTTGATAGTGCAGAGCAGGCGGCTGAATTCCTCGAAATTGCTTGGCAACAACTGTTGCAGGATATACCCTTTAGCGAGTTCCGCAATAATACAACTAACCCGCTGATTCTGGCAGCAGTTCAGGATCTGAATCGGTTGTCAGCATTCAAAGGGCCTAAACAGAACGGACGAGTTACACCCGAACTCCTATTTCGAGGCACCGCGATTTACGTTAATGGCTCTGGTGGAACGACTTACTACACGTTACCAGGGGTAGATGTGGGGCCATACGTCTCCCAGTTTTTACTGCGTCCTGTGCCCGCAGGAACACAGAGTTATGTTCAGCTTAACCGTGTTCCCCTAGCTATTCCCGAAAACAGTTTTCAAACCAACTATAACGAGTGGTTGCTGGTGCAAAATGGTGGCGATTCTGGTCGAACGATTAAGTTTGACTCAACCCGTCGCTACTTTATCAACGGGCGCGACCAGTCAGAGATTGCCCACACGCCACCACCCGTCTATGCAAATGCTGCTCTAATTCTACTCGCCAAGCCAGCCATTGATAACTTCCTAGCTGGTGGCGTTGGCTCACCTTACAATCCCGGTAATCCTTATAACAACTCGAAGACCCAAGCGAGTGGTAGTGCGACATTTGGTCCAGGGTATTCACAATCTCTCATCGCTTGGGTTGCTCCACATGCAATCAGAGCGGCTTATTGGCAGAAGTACTATGTTCACCGTCGTCTGCGAGCAGAAGCTTATGGTGGGTTGGTTCACAACAACAAGGTGAATAAAACAAACTATCCGATTCACCCCGATGTTTTTAACTCAGAAGTACTAGACCGATTTTTCAGCAAAAACAAATCCTATCTGCTACCGCAAGCTTTTCCTGAAGGGGCACCATTCCACTCTTCTTATCCAGGGGGCGCTTCGGTGTCCGCAGGTGCCAGTGTCACGATTTTGAAAGCACTATTTGATGAGAGTTATGTGATTCCGAATCCGGTGGTACCCGATCCCAAAGATCCCACCAAGTTGATTCCCTATCAAGGCCCAGTGCTGACCGTGGGCGGCGAATTGAACAAACTGGCGGCAAATATTGGCTTGGGTCGTGATAGTGCTGGGATTCACTGGCGCACAGATGCAGCAGCGTCGTTGGCCCTTGGCGAAGCGATCGCCATCAGCATTCTCAGAGATGAAAAGCTAACGTTCCGCGAAAAATTTGCAGGTTTCACCTTCACCAAGTTTGATGGTACAAAAATCACAGTTTAAGGCTTTAACTGTTTGGAAAATATAGAGACACGATATTTCGCGTCTCTACATTTACTTAAATCCTATTTAGTTTCAGAGTTCTACAATGTCTGATCTTTGGAGATTTTACTCTCGATGCCTGCGGCGGGCTGCGCCTACGCGATCTATGTTATTGAGCATAGCAGTAGCGATAGCTTTGCTAACGTCTTCGACGAACGCGTTCTTGATATCTACAACACAAGCACTCAATCCCAAAAATATAGTATCAGCAAAAGAAGCATCGCCGGACATAGAACTAGCTAAGAAATTAGGGAAAGAAATTATTGCTGCTTGTCCCGTTGTCTCTGATACTAAAAATTTAGGTGCCTTCAACTCATGCGCTGACAAACTCACTAAGCTAACAACTCTCCGCGAAACCATGAATGCACCCTTCTTGTGGGGCGCTCAAAGCAAAGTCGGTAATTACAATCTCAAAGATAATCAAACAACTGTATTTGATCCATTGGTTTGGCGTCGCATATACCTAGCCACTTTTATGTTCAAAGGTGAACCAAAAGTTGAACAGGTAAACAATTTAATTGTGATTCACCTTCCCATTCAGTTCCGCAATCAGCTTGATATTGGTGCTTATCCTTATCCTTTTTGGCACTCATCGAAAAAGTGGAATTCTTACCAGCAAAGTACTGAATTACTTCTGTTTCTAGAACAGAAAAAGCTCAAAGGGGCGCTACGTTCAGCTGTGGTTGACTCACAAAGACCAGTAGTAAATCATGTATGGGATGGTAACTGGGTTTGGAATGATGCTCATGGCAAAAAGCAACCTTATGTAACACTATATACCCGTTTGTTTTCTCCATCAAACCCACACGTTGCTAAAGTTGATGCTGCTTATCGTGCATTTGAAGTTAATCTACGTCAACACGCTTGTATTGTTTGCCATAGTCCAGATAACGCAGCGAAGCAGAATCCTTTATTATTGCTGAGTTATCCAAATCAAGCGCTCTCTTTACGACACGAAACGGTGCGCCAAATTAAAGAAAAACGAATGCCGCCTCCGACTGGTATCGTTAACGAGCAAGAACGACAAAAACTGCTTGAACTCGCCCAAACATTTGCCCAAGCAGGCGACCAAGCCCTAGCTTACGAAGGAGAAAAAATAACTTCTTCTCAAGTTCATTCAAACAACTGATGATTGAAAATAATATAAGTTTTAAGAAAAGTTGAATCTTATTGATGAACTACAGGCATTCAATTAAAAGTAACAAAATTGAGAATATTAGGGATGGAAAAATATATTGTTTTCTCACACTAATATTCATTCAGGGAATAGCGATCGCACTCTTATTCATCAATACAACCGCATTGGCAGCCACAGTCAATCCCTGTCCCCAAGGTATGGCGATGATTTCAGGAGGAGCGTTCAAAATGGGGTCTGATAATTCCAGTTTTGTGGAGGAGCGATCGCCTAGAGACGTAACGGTGACTAACTTCTGTATTGATAAATATGAAGTAACAAACTCACAATTTGGTGAATTTGTCAAAGCTACAGGATATGTAACAGTTGCAGAGCGCCCCTTATCTCAAGAACAGTTTCCCGATTTACCCGATGAGCAGCGATTACCGGGTTCCTTAGTGTTTGAGATGGCAAAACCGGGTGTCAAACAACTTTCCTTTCTGAGTTGGTGGCATTGGACTACTGGCGCGAATTGGCAACATCCCTTTGGGCCAGACAGTGCAATCGTTAGCAAATCCAACTATCCAGTTGTTCACATAGCTTACGAAGATGCCCTAGCCTACGCCAAATGGTCAGAAAAATCCCTACCCACCGAAGCCGAATGGGAATACGCCGCCCGTGCTGGCTTGGATGGTGCAACATACACTTGGGGCAATGAATATTCTGAACATAGAGCCAACACTTGGCAAGGAATTTTTCCCTTTTTCAACACCAAAGCCGATGGTCACTTGGGCATTGCTCCCGTCGGTTCTTTTGCACCCAATGGTTATGGACTCTATGACATGACCGGCAATGTGTGGGAATGGACTAGTGATTTATTTCAAATCGGACGCGATCGCAAATCCGATCAAATTAATCCTATTGCCTTAAATCAAAGCTTTGATCCCAAAAAGCCTGATGAGTCAGAGTTACACGTGATCAAGGGGGGATCGTATCTCTGCGCTCCCAATTACTGTAGTCGCTTCCGTCCGGCGGCGCGGGAGTCAGAATCACCCGATACGGGAACTACTCATATCGGGTTTCGGCTAGTTAAAAATTTGCCTTCCAGCACACTACCTATAAATTCAAAATCCCAAATCTAAAATTGTATGACTGATCCTCACAAGAGAGATTCTTTGTATGTATCTCTCAAGTTAACTTCTGGTGCGATCGCATTTTTGACAGCCCTAACGCTAATATTTTCTAGTCTCTTACCTCTACCTGCTTGGGCGGACTATGGCGACAAATTGCCATTACCCCAACCATCTTTTAAAGGCAAAATTGGCCTGACTTACAAAGAATCACAACCAGACTTCCCCAAACCAATTAAGGCTCCAGAAAATGCACCAAACGTCTTGCTGGTGTTGCTTGATGATGTTGGTTTTGGACAAACCAGCACCTTTGGCGGTTCGATCGATACACCTAATTTAGACCGTCTAGCAGCAAGGGGATTGCGTTACAACCAATTCCACACTACAGCACTCTGCTCTCCTACCAGAGCCGCATTGCTTACGGGACGCAATCACCATTCTGTGAATACAGGTGTGGTTGAGGAGTTAGCCACAGGCTACCCAGGTTATACAGCGATTTTACCTAGAAGTGCGGCAACGATCGCTGAAGTATTGCGAGACTATGGATATAACACAGCGGCCTTTGGCAAATGGCACAATACCCCAGACTATGAAACTAGTGCAGCAGGCCCATTCGATCGCTGGCCGACAGGTTTAGGTTTTGAGTACTTCTATGGATTTCTGGGCGGTGATACCAATCAATGGAGTCCAGCCTTGGTGGAAAATACCCAACATATTCAGAAACCAAATCGTCCTGATTATCACCTCACCCCCGATTTAGCAGACCATGCAATTAAGTGGATTCGTACTCAACAAGCGATCGCTCCTGATAAACCCTTCTTTACCTACTTTGCTACTGGCGCTACCCATGCCCCACACCATGCGCCCAAAGAATGGATCGACAAGTATAAGGGTAAATTCGATCGAGGTTGGGATAAATTACGCGAAGACATCTTTGCTCGTCAGCTAGCCTTGGGTGTAATTCCCGCCGATACTAAGCTGACTCCTCGCCCGGCAGAACTCCCAGCTTGGGATTCCCTTACTCCCACCGAGCAGAAAGTTTATGCGCGTCAGGCGGAAGTATTTGCAGGTTTCCTCAGCCATACCGATGCACAAATTGGTAGAGTCATTGATGCGATCGACCAACTGGGTGAATTGGATAACACCTTAGTCTTTTTCATCGCCGGCGATAATGGTGCGAGTGCTGAAGGCGGCTTAACAGGTAGTATCAATGAATTAAAAGTCTTTAATGGCGTAGCAGAAAGTCCTCAAGAAGTTCTCGCGGCTTTAGATGATTTAGGTGGGCCAAAAACCTTCAATCATTTTCATGCAGCTTGGGCTTGGGCAGTAGATAGCCCCTTCCAATGGACAAAACAAATTGCTTCTCACTTCGGCGGAACCCGCAATGGTTTAGTTGTGGCTTGGGGCGAACGCATCAAAAATCGTGGTGGACTGCGAAGCCAATTCCATCATGTAATTGATATTGCGCCTACAATTCTGGAAGCTGTGGGGATTGAAGAACCAGAGGTAGTCAACGGTGTAAAACAACAACCTATCGAAGGTACTAGCCTTGTCTATAGCTTTGATGATCCTGCTGTACCATCCCATCACAAAACCCAGTATTTTGAGATGTTTGGCAATCGTGGCATTTACGATCGAGGTTGGGTAGCAGCTGCCCGTCATGGACGCTTACCTTGGGAGCGTGTGTCCAAAACTACCTTCGATGAAGATAATTGGGAACTATACGATATTACCAAAGACTTCAGTGAAGCCAACGATTTAGCCAAGCAGAACCCTGACAAGTTAGTGCAACTACAAAATCTATTTCTGAAGGAAGCAGAGAAATACAAAGTTCTGCCCTTGGACGATCGCTTACTTCAAAGGTTTGATGTCAAAATCCGTTCCAACCTAATCACAGGACGCAATAGCTTTACTTATTACACATCTGTTGCAGGCATTCCCGAAGGTAGCGCTCCCAATATTAAGAATCGCTCCTTTAGCATCACTGCCGATGTGGATGCTGCCAAAGATGGTACTGAAGGCGTTTTAGTTACCCAAGGCGGACGTTTTGCGGGTTGGAGTTTCTTCTTGCAAGAAGGTAAACCCACCTTTGCTTACAACTTGTTAAATAGCGATCGCACAATTATTCAATCTTCCCAACCAATTGCGATCGGTAAATCCCAAATCAAATTTGACTTTACTTATGACGGTGGCGCTCCGGGAGCTGGTGGTACTGGTAAGCTTTCGATCAACGATCGACAGGTTGCCGAAGGTCGCATTGATAAAACTATAGGCTACCGATTTGGTTTAGATGAAACCTTTGATGTTGGTCAAGATACTGGCACACCTGCGGTAGATACTTACCAAACACCCTTTGCATTCACCGGCAACTTACAGCAAGTCACCCTGGAATTGAAGTAATAGCGACTGGGCATTGGGCATTGGGCATTGGTTATTCTCCTTATCTCCCTTATCTCCCCCTGCTCCCTGCTCCCCTGCCCCTCCGCAACTCTGCGTAGAAAAAAAATTATGAACGAAATCTTGTCACTAATCGATAAACTCGCACTTTTCACATTTATCGTGTTCACCATGTTGGGTGCAGGTTTAAGTCTCACCGTACAACAGATTTGGGAACCACTCCGCAACCCCCGCTTAGTTATCTCATCGCTGCTGACAAATTTTGTGCTAGTACCGCTTTTTGTATATTTGTTACTGCAAGTAGTACATTTAAGCGAACCACTCAGAGATGGCTTACTGATTATGGCAGTAGCATCAGGGCCTCCAGCACTACCTAAACTTGCCCACATAGTCAAAGGCAATATAGCTTTCTCGGTGGGATTAATGATGTTGCTAATGCTGGGCACAATTTTTTATATGCCGATTGTACTGCCCTTAGTGGTGGAAGGTGTGCAAATTAATTCCTGGGACATTGCCAAACCTTTATTGTTAATGATGGTTAGCCCATTGATCGTTGGGTTATTCATCAAAGCAAAATTCAGTGCGATCGCCCCTACTATCCAGCCAATTTTGTTCAAATTATCTAATGCTGGATTGCTTTTAGGTCTGGTTGTCAGGCTGATAGTTCACACTAACGATATCATTGGCTTATTACAAACAGGTGCAATTTTAGTTTGTGCCGTTTTCATAGTCTTCTCCTTTAGCGTGGGTTATCTTTTGGGCGGCCCTGGTATCGATACCCAACGAGTGCTAGGAGTTGGAACAGCTCAACGTAATTTTGCCGCAGCATTGTTAGTAGCTACAAGTAATTTTGAAGATCCCAGCGTCGTGAGCATCATCATGGTGACGAGTATTTTAATGATGATCGTAGTTCTGATCGCCGGGCCAAAGTTCATAGAGCTAGACCAAGCAATGGGTGTAGAGATAGAGCAGGTAGAGGGTTAAGTTAAAAAGTCAGGAGGTTGACTGAATAGCTAACTCTATCAGAGCTAATTTGTAAACTTAAGTAAAGTGCTTGTCTTGTTAGGACAGGCTTAATAATCGCTTCTAAAGTGGGAAATATATGAAAATCGACTTCGACGGAATGACCAAACCCTTTAAGTGCGAGTACAATTTGTTTGATTAATTAGGAGATATATCATGGGTGAATCCAAACGTAGAAAACAGCAAGATCCCAACTACGGGAAAGTTAAAAATCCTATCAAAAAGCTCATGAAAATTGTTTGCCCATTTTTTGAGGATTACAATAATTTTTCTCATCTCGATGATGATACTATATCGTTGATGATAGCTAAGGAAGGGTACAAAGAAACGGGATTAAAAGGAATAATTTTAAAAGGATATCTAGCCGAACATTTAGTAAAAGATTATCCGCCTGAATATGAAATGATAGAAGGTTTCAAGCAACATGGAAATATTTATGTCACTTCAACATTAGCTTTAAGTTATTTAGAGAATGCTATAAATAAAGAGGAGAATCTCAAAAATTTCGATGCCTATAAACCATTAAATGAATTTATTCGGATTGAAAGCGACTCTAAAGAGTACCAAATAGATTTGATATCAGTATTACAAACTCCTTAGAAAGTAGCTAGTAGTTAACTGTGTTTATATTTAGGGACTTCCAGTTAAAAAATATCCAATCGTAGGGGCATAAGACCTTGCGCCTCTACAAATCTAGAAATAATTTGGGATAATTTAGGACTAGCCCTTTCAAGGTGACTCGTAAAATCTCTGTTTTTCTCTCTGCGCTCTCTGTGCCTCTGCGGTTTAAAAGTAATTTATTTAACCACAGAGACGCAGAGAACACAGAGTTAAGAGATTAAAGAGGAATTTTTTGAGCAAAATTTTTACTCACCTTGAAAGGGCTAGTTCTATAATTTATTTTTTGCAAGTCCCTAATTGCGATCCGTCAAGGGTATGAACAAGGAGAAATTGAGGATATGGCAAATGTTGCATTGATTGTTGGGGCTGGTAGTGGACTCAGTGCCTCACTAGCCCGTTTATTGGCAAAAGAAGGCTTTACTATTGCTTTAGCAGCGCGACAAATTGATAAGCTCAAAGCATTGTCTGATGAAATTGGAGCCGTTAATTTTACTGCTGATGCTTCTCAACTAGATGAAGTTGAACAACTATTTACAGATGTCGAACAAAAACTAGGAGTACCAACATTGGTTGTGTATAATCCTAGCTGGCGCATTCGGGGTTCATTTGTGGAACTTGACCCCGCCGATGTTGCCAAAACACTAGAAATTACTGCGTATGGTGGCTTTTTGGTAGCACAAGCGGCGGCAAAACGTCAGTTAGCTGCGGGTGGAGGAGCGATCTTTTTTACAGGTGCTTCCGCCAGTGTTAAGGGTTATCCTCAGTCTGCACCGTTTGCAATGGGTAAATTTGCTTTACGGGGTTTGGCTCAAAGCATTGCCCGTGAATTGGCTCCTCAGAATATCCATGTGGCGCATTTTGTGATTGATGGAGGAATTCGTTCTGCTACCCGGATAGAAACAGACGATCGCCCAGATAGTTTACTCGATCCAGATGCGATCGCTCAAACTTATCTCAGCATTCTCCGCCAACCTCGCAATGCTTGGACTTGGGAAGTGGAATTGCGACCTTGGGTAGAAAAATTTTGATTTTCACTCTGCTCTAGATATACATAGCAAAGTAATCATTGTAGATTTCTGTATTAGTCATGACTGTGAGTTCTATTTGTTTTTGTTCTTCATCTGTTGCCGAACTCGTAGCCGGGTCTAAGCTTTCTTGGGGGATAAAATCACCACAGTATTCATTCGCAGGTACTGTTGCATTCATCTTCTGGGGATAACTTAATTTGAGATTATTCATGATGGTAATGAATTGACTACGGCTGCGATAGCAAAGCTCTCCGTAGGAATCGCTAAATCTGGGATTAAGTCGCTTTTCTTCGCCAATAGTGGAAACTGTGCGTCCTTTATAGTCATGGGCAGGATATACCAAAGTATCATCTGGCAAGGTGAATAAGCGTTGTGTCACCACATCGTATAAAGTTCCAGGATCGCCCCCCTGAAAATCTGTGCGTCCACAACCACGAATAAATAAGGCATCACCAGTTAACAGATGGGTTTTGTTTACCAAATATGCTATGTGACTGGCGCTGTGTCCTGGTGTGAAAATTGTTTCGATGATTACCGATCCTACCTCTAGGATTTCACCACCGACAAGGGAGCGATCGGCTTTTGTCACAGCAGTATTCTGGGGAACAATCACTTGACAGCCTGTTTGTTGCCTAAGTTTGCCTGCCCCTGTAATGTGATCGGCATGGAGGTGAGTTTCTAGACAGTAGCGTAGCTTTAATCCCAGTTCATTCAAAGATTCCAAATCGCGGTCAACTTGCTCTAATACAGGATCGACTAGAACAGCATCTCCTGTCTGGCGATCGCCAATTAAATAAGTGTAACTACTAGTTGCAGGGTCAAAAAATTGGCGAAATAGGAAAGTTGACTGCGGTATCTCTGCACTGCGCTCGCTTAACAAAGGCATCGTTGGAATAGTCCGCACACGCACTGGTAGCGACTGCAACAACGCCTTAGATAATTCCTGCGCCTGTCCCCGTAATTCTGGTACAGCGATAGTTTCCCACAAGTCACCCTTGCGGGGAGTTCCCAAGGTATAAAGCAGCGTCGAAACGTTACCGTCTGCTGCATATAAAGCACCGTGGGTATCTGTATCTAATCCTAAACCGATGGCGTTGGGGCGAATTAATTTCTGCGATCGCAAATCAGTAATCAGAGGATGAGGCGAGCGACGGTAATCTGCTGCTACCCCTGTACAATTCACCACACGGCTGATGTGCAAGATATGATTAGTTTGGGTTTTGCGCTGGCAGACGGTAACAGCTACACCGTCCGGCAAAGCTTCATACTCCCGAATCCGTCCGGCGGTAATGGTGAGTTGAGCAGAATCCAGCATTTCAGTGACAACATCCGCCACCCTTGGGGCAATGCGGTGACGATGCACATCCCAATAGGGTGTTAGATGACGCAAAAAACGTTGCTGTTCTTCAGTCGGTAGTTTTTGCCAGATTTTCTGATTTATGGGACGCAGAGAATCAATTACTGCCCGCCAGTCGTAGCCTTGGGCAGTCGCAATTTCCACCTCGGCACGTAGCCGACGTAACCAGTCGCGTACACTTTTCGGTGAATTTTCTGGCGTCAAGAAACAGGGATAAGGTTGAGCCGCTTGATGTTTTAAGGGAAATAATCCTCGTCGGGACACAGCATAAATTTTACCTCTATGCTGGCGATCGCTCAGAGATAAAACCATATCCACCATTGTCAGTCCCGTACCAATTAGCAACACAGGCGCATCAGCATCAAGGTCTGCTAAAGCATCGGCTGACCAAGCATTCCGCAGATAATCATCATTACTGTTGGGGTTTTGAATAGCGGGGGGTGCAGAAGGTGAATTCCCCAATGCCAACACAACTCTGTCTGCGGCAAAACAGCGACCACTACGCAGAGAAATCATTGCGCCCTTTTCTTCAGGCTGTACGCCTACCACTTCATCGGTCAAGCGTTCTAGTCGCACATCACTAGGTGTTGTGGCTTCTGCTTCTGCTAAAACCGATTGAATGTATAAACCATAGACCTTACGAGGTATGAAGGTACTGGCATTGACTTCTTCTGAAAAAAATGCTGTTAACTCATCGCGGTTGTGCTGAAGCCAACGTAACAAATGCCCTGAATCGTGGGCAAATGCACTCATGTTGCCTGCCGATACATTCAGCAAATGACAGTTAGTATCTGTGCTGTAGGCAATTCCCTTGCCAATTTGATCGCTACGCTCAATCAGCTTAATGGTGAGGGGTTGACTGGCAGTTTTCAATAAATGGGTAGCGACTAGAGAACCACTAAAACCTCCGCCAACAATAGCGATCGTGGTTGGAGTATGGGCAGTTAAAAAACTAGGGTTCATGGCGGTCTTAGTTAGAATCAATAGTTACACTGATTTCATCGAGTCTCTTTACTGGGACTCAATGCTTTTCCAACCCAGATGTAAGAATTAAGATTTGATTTCTTATTAATTCTTATAATACCTGTTTTCAGGCATTAAATGCATCTAATCGATAAATTAACCGTAGTTTTTGGTTATACAGTAATCATCAAGGGCGATCGTTGAAACTTGGCGTATGGGTGTATCTCCTGAAGAAATTCCCCGAGGTTTACCTCATCTAAGCTTGGCACAAGTGTTTGATGCATTGAGTTATTACAGCGATCATCAAGATGAAATTAATGCTTATATTGAACGTAACCGAATCCTTGGGGACTTCCAAATAAAAAAACACTCAACTACCTAACCTAAAAAATCTCTCAAACTCTCATTTCTCCGTGTCCTCTGTGTCTCTGTGGTTAGTTTATTTGAATAATTTATTTTTTGGAAGTCCCTTGATGAATTGATTGATCCGTTAGTGCGAGATTTATGAGTAACTTGTTCATTCGCTTATCGCAATCTTTTTCTCAGCCACCAAACCACAAAACCAACAATTATTCCAACCATCAGGCTGGCACTGAAAGGATATTCGCACAATAAGTGAACGTTACCTTTTATAAATTTATCTTGACACTCTTTCGCAGGGTCTTTTAGCAGAGATACGGTTGCTATCCCAGCACCAGCAACAGCTACAAGCTCTTGAAAGTTACGCTCTCGTTCAGATTTTTCAACTTCTATGCGGCTGCGAGTAGCGTTAATTGTATCTTCTAAAAGTTGCAAGCCAAGCTGCATATTTTCGATATCTTTGGTAATTTGTGGTAAATATTTTTTGTTGGCTAGTTCGCTAAATTTTTCTAGAAAATCTAACTGATTGTTTCCGCCTGTTTTTTCTTTAATCAAAGCCAAGCGTGTTTGATAATTGGATAAATTAATTTCAATAATTTGTTTTTGGAAAGAGAGGTTTAGTAAGTCGATTGTGTATTGCTGAAGAATGTTATCAACGTTATTTAAAATTTTGCGAGAAGTGACAAGGTTTTGCCTTTCTTTTAAATAGTTAATTTGGTTGGTAATTTTTCTATTTTCTTCTATTCTTTTATAATGATTTAGCAGAGATTCTTTGACTAAACGACTTTGCCAATAAGCCCACGAAATCTTACTGCGATAACAAAATAAACCCATCCAATCTTTATAAAATTCTGCCGCTTGTTCTGCACTTTCTCGATTATTATAAATAGTAATAATCACATGATGCTCATTACTATTTAGAGGAGTTTTTACGTTTATTAAGCTCTGATTTATATATTGCGATCGCCCTACTTCAAAAACTGTTCCGTCTAAAAAAGTACCTTTTTCTGGTTGCCAAGAAATATCTTTAAATAAAGCATGATAGCACTCTTTGGCAATATCTTCATGGTTCTGAGATGAGTTTTCTGGTAGCCAACCAGAAAGTAGCCAGGTTTTTCCAATTATTGCCAGTTCTTTATTTACTTTTTCTTCTATTTCAGTTTTTAAGATTGCAAAAGACTTAGCTGGTTGAGTTTCGGTTTGATTATTAACAGAACAATCAAGTTGTAAGCCATAAGTGTCATTTAATCTAACAGGATAATAGTATCCTTCTAAACTTTTATTATTAGAAATAAAGTTAATTTGAGGAGGATTGGTAATCTCTAAATACTCGGTTTCAATATCAGGATCGTAGAATTGAGTATCGGAGGGAAATTGCTCTAAAAAAGCTGCTTGGTTTTTTTGTGTTTCTGCGTCAGTTGTGTTTAAAGAAGTTTTTAAAGCATATAAAAACAAATCGAGTGTAGGATAGATTAAATCGCTCATCACAATGGCAAAACTAATTTGATTGATTGGATTGAGATAAAAATTGTTTCCATTTTTCTAAAAATTTGACTTGTTTCACTGTTTCTTCTGGTTGAGAAGAACTACCAACAATGACTACAACATTATTGATTTGGCTTTCGTAACCTGTCGCTTCATATTTGGGTTTAAAGCCTCTAGTTATTGTGAACTTTTCAAAAGTATTGAGCCTACTAATTTCTGCTTCAGTCGGAAGTAAATCATCAGGAATTTCTTCTAGATTATCTAATTTAGATTTATACAATTGATAAGACTGATTTAACTCAGGATTAGGGGTAATTATTTCTAATAAAAGTCCTTTAATATAATCTTCCCAAGCTTTGGGTTGGGTGTCTAATTGCTTGGCAACTTCTTTTAAATTCTGTTTTTCTTGTTCTCCAAGGGCGGTTTTTAAGTCTTGAAACGCCAAGAGAAAAGCGATGATAGTATTGTCAGCCTTTGTATTCATAGGTTTTTGTACCAAACTCACTACGAATAGTATAAACGTAATTTCAGTGAGATAATTACAGCATATATTTGATGTTCAGTTTTGATATTCTATGTCTAAAAAGAATAATTTATTAAAACTAATGTTGTTTATTATACCTTTTTTCTGGGTAGATTAATCTAGTTTATTGCACTGGATTCTAGTGATTTTTCATACAAACTAAACGAATGCTGTAGACAGATTTTGCCTACAGTTTAACCAAAAAGTTATCAGAGTCAGTCAGGTAAGAAAAATGGCATCGGAATGGGCTGCTCAAGTTATTGGAATTAATTATTACCCAGAGTACACGACTCTAAAGCCGCTAACGGCAGCAGCAGAGGATGCAGAGAAAATTGCCCAACAATTAGAACTATACGGTTATAGACCTTTTCGCGCTCAGTGTTTACCTAGAACTTTAAACCCGAAGGGAGAAGGTAAAATTGACCGCCAAGGCGCGGTAAAGGTGCAAGAATTAAGAGAAGCGATCGCTAATCTTTTCAATCCTCCCGATCCAAACCCCACGCCAGAAACAGCGTTATTCTTTTTTTCAGGACATGGGTGGTGCAAAACTGTAGCGGGCAAAGAAGAAGTATTTCTAGCTACCAGTGATGTTTTACCGGAAGCAGAAATCTATGGTATACCTTTAAGTTGGTTGGGTGAGCAGTTGCAAAGAAGTCAGGCTAAACGAGTTGTTGTTTGGCTAGATTGCTGCTATAGCGGTGAATTGTTAAAATTTATTCCCGCAGATAAAGACTACTGTTTAATTACTGCAACCCGTTCTTACGAAACTGGAGTGGAAATTCCCCACGCGCAGGGGTTGTTGACACAGGCGTTACTTGCAGGATTGAACCCGGAAAATGACGCAGATGGGATCATCAATAGCCACAAATTGGCAGATTTCATTATCAGCCGAATGCCGAATACAGTCCAGCGTCCGTTAATTGCCAATTCGCCACGCGCAATTTTGCTGACAACTAAGTTTTCGCAAAAAAGCTTTCAGGATAAGTGTCCTTATCGTTCTTTGTCGTATTTTAGCGAGACAAAGGAAGATGCTGAGGTTTTTTATGGGCGGAGTGCGTTAACTGGGCAGTTGATTAAACAGGTAAGAGATAAGCATCGCCTCATTGCTGTATTGGGCGGTTCTGGTAGTGGGAAATCATCTTTGTTACGGGCTGGGTTATTCTACCAACTTAAGTTAGGACAAGAAATTCCAGGAAGCGATCGCTGGACTTATATTACTCCGTTTACGCCTAAAGAATCTCCTGTTAACAGTTTACAGGAGGCTTTTGCAGTTTCCTTGGAAAGCTATGGTGTAGACACAAGTCAAATTACCCCCCTTAATCCCCCCTTGCAAAGGGGGGAGACTGGAAAATCTAACTCCCTCCCCTTTGCAAGGGGAGGGTTGGGGAGGGGTAATTTTACCCATGTCATCGGCGAGAGGTTAAAAGCATTAAACACACCAGTCATCTTGATTATCGACCAGTTTGAAGAATGCTTTACTATGTGCGATGACAGCCAGCGCCAAGAATTCTTTGACTGTTTGCGGGAATTAATTGACTGTACAGATAACCTCTATATTTTCATTGGAATGCGATCGGATTTTCGGGGGAGATGGCGAGAATATCCCGAATTTGCCAGCAGAATTAATAAACCTTATATCAACGTCGAACACTTAAGCCGTGAAGAAATTGAAGAAGCGATTACTAAACCGGCTGATTGGGTAGGATTAGGCATAGAGGGAAGGTTAAAACAGCAACTAATTAATGATGTTGAGGATTACCCCGGAAGTTTGCCCTTGCTGCAATATACGTTGACAGAGTTGTGGCGTGAGTCGAGAAATCAAGGCGATGAGGTTCTCAGCCTGAAAACTTATGAGGATTTAGGCGGGGTGGAAGGAACGCTACAAAAACGCGCTGATGCAGTTTACGAAAATCTTTCAGCAACAGAAAAAACGGTGGCGCGGCGGATTTTTCTGGAATTGACGCAAATGGGAGAAACCACAGATGTCCGGCGGCGCGTGCGTTTACGGGAGTTGGTTAATTCTCATCATTCCTTGGAACTGTTGCAACAGGTGAGTGAGAAGTTAGCTGGTAAAGATGCACGATTAATTACCAAGACGGATGAGCCGGATTCCCAGGATGTCATTTTAGATGTTGTCCACGAAGCCTTAATCCGCCATTGGCAAATGTTGCGGGAGTGGAAAGAGGAATATAAGTTGGGAATAGCCATTGAGCGACAAATTGAAGCGGAAGCGCAAGAATGGGAAAAGAATCAGAAAAAGCCAGGGTTTCTGAGAAAAGATGACAGGTTAGCAGTAGCAGAAGTATATTTATCTAGATTTGGTGATTGGCAAATGCTGAATGGGTTAGCCCAGGATTACATTCAAGAGAGTCAAGAACTGCGAAATCGCCTTGAACGAGAAGAGAAAGAACGCCAACAAGAAAAGTTGGCAGCAGCACGGCGACAAAATCGAGTTGTTACCTTGTTTAGTATGGGGTTAGCTGGAGTAGCTATCTTTGCGGGTTATCAATGGTGGAACGCCCAAAACAAAGCTAAGGAAGCAACACAACAAAGTACCATTTCTTTGGCGCAAAGTTCAGAGACTGCTCTACTTTCTGACAGGCAACTTGAGGCTATGATTGCAGCTACACAGTCAGGTAGACAAATTTTAGGTAGACCAATTAAAAATGCCAATTTAGAACAAGAGGCTAACCAACAAGCTATATTGGCACTACAGCGAGGAATTTACAATACTCAAGAGAGAAACCGCTTAGAAGGGCATAGCGATGCGGTCTATAGCGTAGCATTTAGCCCCGATGGCAAGACCATCGCTTCTGCTAGTTCTGACAAAACCGTGAAAGTCTGGGATGCGGTGACAGCTAAAGAAATCACCTCCTTCAAAGGGCATAGCGATGCGGTCATTGGCGTCGCATTTAGCCCCGATGGCAAGACCATCGCTTCTGCTAGTTCTGACAATACCGTGAAAGTCTGGGCTTACTTAAATAACCTAGATGATTTAATTGTCTACAGTTGTGCTAGGCTACGTGGTTATTTACAATCACCCAATGTGAGCGACAAGCACCTCTGCGATGGCATTGATACCAAAAGCAATTAGCTTTGCAGCCAGAAATCAATTACTGCTAATGTGTAATTTTACTTAAAAAATCAAAATATTTTAAGTAATATCATGTTCGGATAATCACTTATGATAAAAGTAGGGATGAAAACGATGAACTA
>NZ_JABXKN010000001.1:0-6743 GCF_017115065.1 Nostoc sp. JL23 | reverse complement strand
ACAAGCCGGACCACCCCTACATCTCCATCGGCGCGAAGACGAGTCGTTTTACATTCTGGAGGGAACCTTTGCCTTTCAGATTGGAGATCGCACTGTGACAGCAACAGCAGGTTGGTTTATCACCGCTCCCAAAGGTGTTCCGCATTCTTACAAAAATATCGGCACCACACCCGCAAGGATAGTGAAATGATCAAAAATGTAAAATCACGACAAGAAGTACTAGAATTCGACCTCTTTGGATTTCGACCCTCATCTCGAAAAACACCGATGCGCCGCGCAGCCCTTCTCGCTCTCCCGCTGTTCTTTGCCACCTATTTCGTTTCCGCCTGCTCGGATTCCGCAGCAACCATACCTGCGATCGCCTATCCCGAAACCAAGCGGGCCAATGTCGAGCGTCTAGCCTATGCGGTGCAGGATGGCGGCACGGACTGGCGCACCATTCGGGTGCTGGATGTCAACACGGGCAAGGTGCTGGGCGATGAGGTCAAATGGGCGAGGTTCACCACCATCGCGTGGATTAAGGACGGCTCCGGCTTTTTCTACGCTCGTTTCCCTGAACCGAAGCAGGGCACAGCGTCCCAGGCAAACGTAGAAAATCATGCCGTTTATTTTCATGCGATCGGTACGCCTCAAGCGCAGGATCGTCTGGTCTATGCAACTCCCAACCAGCCGAGCCTGCTGCAATCCTTGAGCGTCAGTCCTGAAGCCGCTTTTATCACGGGCGCGAGCCTCAAAAATGATGGCGGCTTGGCTGCTTGAACAAGACGTAATCAAAGTTGTAATCCCTAAACTCAACCAGGAAAACACTATGTCACAAAAACTCTCAGACAAAGTTGCACTTGTCACTGGCGGCACCAGCGGTATTGGTCTTGCCACTGCCAAGCGATTTGTCGCTGAAGGTGCCTATGTTTTTATCACGGGTCGTCGCCAGACTGAACTTGATGCTGCTGTAAACGAGATTGGTAAGAACGTCATGGGCATTCAGAGCGATGTCTCAAAGCTGGCAGACCTCGATCGTCTTTACGCCACGATCAAGCAAGAGCAAGGTCACTTGGATGTGATCTTTGCGAATGCTGGCATTGGCGAATTTGCTCCACTGGGTTCAATTACCGAAGAACACTTTGACAAAACCTTCAACACCAATGTCAAGGGTCTACTGTTCACCGTGCAGAAGGCGCTGCCGCTGATGCCAGAGGGCGCTTCCGTCATCCTGAATGCCTCCACTACTTCCATCAAGGGCACCCCAGCCTTCAGCGTCTATAGCGCCACCAAAGCTGCCGTGCGATCGTTTGCCCGCAACTGGATACTCGACCTCAAAGACCGCCAGATCCGAGTGAATGCGGTCAGCCCTGGTGTCGTTCCGACTCCCGGTTACAATCTCTTGGGACTCAGTGAAGAGCAGCTGAAAGCATTTGTGGAGAGCCAAGCTAGCACTATCCCATTGGGACGAGTCGGCAAGCCCGACGAGATCGCCAAAGCCGTTGTCTTTCTCGCTTCAGATGACAGCAGCTTTGTCAACGGCATTGAGCTATTCGTCGATGGTGGCGTGGCACAAATCTAAAGGAGTGCTGTGTCCAGAGTAGCGGAGGTCTAACGCCTCTAGTACTGCGTTCGAGTTTTTCTGCCGTCGCTGCCGTTCATCGGCGTCGCTGAGGAGAAGGATACATCGGTAGAGAAACCGCTTCATTAAAGCATCCACTTGAACAGAGGAGAAGTTCAGATGTCAGATAAAAATAAAGCAATCTTAGAAGAAGCAAACGCGGCGATCGCTGAAGGCAACAATGAAGGATTCTTGTCATGCTGCACCGACGACACGGAATGGACGTTTGTAGGCGACAAGACCCTTAAAGGAAAAGAAGCCGTTCGCCAATATATGGCAATGACGTACATCGAGCCGCCAACGTTTATGGTCTCTAACTTAATTGCTGAAGGTAATTTCGTCACGGCACTCGGCGACATCACAATGAAGGACGAAGACGGGAAGGCGGCTCATTATTCGTACTGCGATATCTGGCGTTTTCGCGACGGTAAAATCGTCGAATTAAGGGCTTTCGTCATCAAAACCTAGTCAACAAACCATTCATTCTCCATGATGGGTGGTTTTACTAGTATGAGCAGCCTTAGATAATTTTCCTAAATAGAAATTAAAATATCTTTTTTATTTCATAAATCTACTCATGTTTACCATGCCTTATAAATGCGAGGAAGTTGTAAGTTGTTTGCAATCTATTTTATTTAATAAAATCAATAGCTCAAAGCCTGTCAGAACCTAGTTGTGCGTCTTGAAATAGAGTTTTTTTAGGTGCAATTCATATATAAAGCAACGCAAAAATTAACATCGTAATAATTCATTTTATTATGATATTTTTATCTGTTTCTTTAGAGAGAGTGATTCATTTATTTTATTGATTAACTTTAAAGTATCTGTCGATTAATTAAACTCTAAATTTAATTAATCGACCGATACTTTACACTTTGAAACTAATCTGATGAAAAAGATAATTTTGCTGGCACTGGTATGTACGGGATTCGTAGTGACTACGCCCTTTACGGCACAAGCACTAGATTCAGAAAAAATTAGTCCGAACCTCGATCGAGAGCCGAATACGTCGCTCGCCCAGTACGATCGCGACCAAAATCGTGACAACCGAAATCGTGACAACCAAAATCGTGACGACCGGTACGATCGCAACCGAAATAGCGATCGGTTGTTTATTGTTTATTACCGCAGCCATGACGATCGCAAGTGGATTTATGTGAGTAAGCACTACAATCGTCGCGATGCCCGACGTGCTGCCAACCGACTGGAGCGGCGTGGTTATCGAACCCAAATTTTATGATAGAGCCGTTTCAAACTATGAGTTGCCAACACCTAAATCCTGCTTGCGGGCTGCCAACCGACTGGAGCGGCATGGTTATCGAACCTACGTTCAAGTCAGTCGAGAAGTCAATCGTGGTATGAATCGAGGCTAATGTCCGAAATTGAAGGCGTTGGCTCGGCTGCACCAATGCCTGACACCAAAATTTGAGGTAACAATGTCGAGTATTAGCTTGAATTTCAAGAAAGGCGTTGATTCTGCCAAGCAGAAGCTACACAATCGATTCAAAACTAACAAGTGGTTGATGGGATTGCTAGTGGCAATCCCGCTCGCTGGTGGTCTGAGTTATCTTGTTTATAACCAATTAGTGACAGTCGCTAAACAGCAGGCACAAAGCAAGATTCAGACAGCAGCAGTTACACGGGGCAATCTAACAATTTTGGTATCCGCCAATGGTACCGTGCAACCCGAAAGTTCGGTCAATATCAGTCCCAAAACCTCCGGTGTTTTGAAGCAGTTGCTGGTCAAAGAAGGCGATTTTGTCAAACCAGGTCAGATTGTCGCCTATATGGACAATTCAAACATCCAAGGGCAATTGCTCCAGGCACGAGGAAACCTTGCTGCTGCTCAGGCAAATTTGAATAAGGTCATCGCGGGGAATCGATCGCAAGATATCGCTGGATCTACAGCCAACCTAAATAAAGTTCAGGCTACCTACAGGCAAGCGGCTGAAGACCTGCGCCGTAACCAAAAATTACAAGCACAGGGAGCCATCTCTCAACAAGTATTGAGTCTTGCTCGATCGACTAGTGATAGTGCCCAAGCGCAAGTAGAGCAGAGCCAGCAAGCATTAAATCTACTCAAAGCAGGATCGCGCCCTGAAGACATCGCTCAAGCCCGCGCTCAAGTTATGGCAGCCCAAGGGGCAGTCACGATCGCTCAACGGAATATCGACGATACCGTGATTCGCGCCCCCTTTGCAGGGATTATTGCTCGTAAATATGCCGATCCAGGGGCGTTTGTGACCCCCACAACGGCGGGTAGTGCGGTGACTTCGGCAACATCATCTTCAATTCTGGCTCTAGCATCTACCAATGAAATCGTGGCGCAGGTAGCCGAAGCCAGTATTGCCCAAATCCGTGTCGGGCAGGTAGCGGTAATTAAAGTGGATGCTTACTCTGGCAAAACCTTTGAGGGCAAAGTGACACAAGTTGCTACCCAGTCATTGGTACAACAAAATGTGACCAGTTTTGAGGTGAAAGTAGCGGTTGCCGACCCCCAAAAACTGCTCAGTCAAGGGATGAATGTGACGATCGATTTCAAAGCCGGAGAACTGAACCAGGTGCTAGTTGTGCCGACGGCTGCGATCGTTCAGCAGAAAGCATCTCAGGGTGTATATGTGGCGAAAACAGGCGGCGATCCGGTATTTATGCCGATCGTGGTGGGGACGACTGTTAACGATAAGACTGAAGTTAAGTCTGGTTTAACTGGGAACGAACGGGTTTTACTCAGTTTTCCACCCGGAACCCGTAAGGTTACTCCGATTACAGGTGGGGGTTGACGTAGATAGTCAGAAATTACAATCTCCGAAATCACCATTTGTGGATACTTAAATTTATGCGTAGATCTACCCACCCCGCCCTGCGGGCACCCCTCCGAGAAGGGGATTTGCCGAACAAATCCCTTCTACGTTCATCTCGCCGTAGTAAGCGCAAAATCTCGCTGCTGGAAATATTTTTGATGGCAGTAGAAACCTTGTGGAGTAATAGAATCCGCAGCGGATTGACGATGCTGGGTGTAATTATTGGGATATCCTCTGTCATTGCGATTACTTCGATCGGTCAGGGAGTTCAAAAATCCACCGAGTCGAGCATTGCAGCATTGGGTACCAATATCCTCCAAGTCTCCGCAGCAGCAGCGAGAACGGGCGGCATCAGTCAGGGGGCTGGTTCTGCTAGTACGCTTACTTGGGAAGATGCCCAAGCGATCGCCAAACAAGTCCCCGCTGCTACAGCAGTGTCAGCGTTCTTATACCGCCCAAGTGTTCAGGTGGTGCGGGGTAACGTCAACATTTCAATCACTGCCATCGGCACGGATTTAAACTTTCCAGACGTGAGAAATGTCCGACCAGAATTAGGGATATTTTTTCAGCAGCAGGATTTAGATACAGCCAAAGCAGTGGTGGTAATTGGTGCCAAAGTTCGAGACGATCTGTTCGCTGCGTCAGAAACGGCGATCGGTAGCGATATTCGGATTCAGGGTAAACGTTATCGCGTAGTGGGGGTGATGGAGCGGAAAGGGGCTGTCGGGCTGCAAGATACGAATAATATGGTGTATCTGCCCCTAACTAATATGTCCGCTGAGATTGTTGGTAACAATGCGCTCACAGGTGTGGCAATTAACGGCTTTTGGGTAAAAGCGAGTAATCCCGACCAACTTGAAGCAGCGGAATTTCAGGTGGCGAATGTGCTGCGGCTGCGCCATGATATTCGCCTACCCAAAGAGGATGATTTTACTGTCACCAATGAAGTGGATCTGATTAAAACTTTCACGAGTATTATGGGGTCGCTGACGCTGATGGTTGGTGCGATCGCGGGAATTTCGCTAGTAGTTGGTGGGATTGGGATTGCCAATATCATGTTGGTGTCCGTGATGGAACGGACGCGGGAAATCGGGCTGCGAAAAGCCGTCGGTGCAACTAGCGGCGCAATTCTGAATCAATTTTTGATGGAATCGATCGTCATTTCGAGTATTGGCGGTGCGATCGGGATTGGGTTGGGTGTAGCCCTCGCTTTTGCTACCGCTACGATCTTCAAATTTCCCTTTGTGGTGTCGCTATTGTCAGTGGTGGTGGGTTTTGTCCTTTCGCTGATTGTTGGGGTACTAGCGGGCGGTATTCCTGCTCGTAATGCGGCAAAACTAGACCCGATCTTGGCACTACGTGGGGATTGATTATGGCAAGTATGATTTCTCTCGAAGATATTACTAAAACCTATCACTTGGACACGATCGAAGTCCCAGTCCTCAAGCGCGTGAATTTGTCGATCGAGGAGGGCGAATATGTCGCAATTATGGGAGCTTCTGGTTCGGGCAAATCGACGCTGATGAATATTATCGGTTGTCTCGATCGACCTAGCAGTGGACAGTATTTTTTAGCAGGTCAAGATCTGACTACGCTTGATGATGATGAACTTGCAGATATTCGCAATCAATATATTGGGTTTGTATTTCAACAGTTCAACCTCTTGCCAAAACTCACATCTTTGGCGAATGTGATGCTACCGATGATTTATGCCGATGTTGATAAGTCGCAACGGGTCGAACAGGCGACAGAAGCATTAATCCAAGTTGGTTTAAGCGATCGCATCCAGAACCGTCCCAATCAACTTTCTGGCGGACAACAACAGCGCGTCGCGATCGCTCGTGCTTTAGTGAATCTCCCCGCCTTAGTCCTCGCCGATGAACCGACTGGCGCACTAGATACCAAAACTTCCGAGGAGATTATGAATCTGCTGACTGAGTTAAATCAACAAGGTACGACGATCGCGATCGTTACCCATGATGCCAATGTTGCCGCTAGAACAAAGCGGATAATTCGGATGGTGGATGGGGTAATTATTGAGCAGGAGAAATAATTATAAAAGCTTAAAGAAGTCCAAGTCTACTTTGGAGAAAAAACTAAAAGCGCAGATAAAGAAAGAACGAGTGAAGCTGCGATCCTCAAATTAATTAAGGATCGCGTCAAAGCAGTGCATGACAAGGATATCAACGCGCTTTTATCTAACTACATGCCAGATATTTGATCGTTCGATGTCATCGAACCACTGCCATATACCGGAGCAGATACGGTTATTGCAAGGGATATAGATTAAGAAAAGCTCTAATGTATGCGGAATAGGAGTTACAGCTTTTAATGTCAGAGAG
>NZ_JABXKN010000064.1:0-6767 GCF_017115065.1 Nostoc sp. JL23 | reverse complement strand
AGCACGGTTCCGAATGGGAGGGGTGATGCAGTAATGCACACCTCGACCCTACCAAGTCAAGTTTTCTGACTATCATCAGATAACCCGCAGTAAGACAATGCTTGCTCCCATAAGTGAATTATCTACGATTTTTGAGATAGCCAAAGCCCTGTTTGAGTCAATTGAACTGGAGAATCGTAGTGTCAGATTGTTGGGGATTTCGTTGTCTAACCTTGATAACGCCAAACAAACCCAAGTGATTCAATTGCCATTATTTCAGAATGGGAACATCATATTTTAGCGCAGGCGTAAGCCCCACTTCTAAAAAGCTCAGTTGTCGTCGTAAGCATTTCACAAGCTCATCAATGATTGTAATTGTGTGTCTGAATTATCTCTTAATTCTTGTTGTAATTGGGATAGTTGATTTTCTAACGCTTCAGCAGTCTGAATAAGATTAGACTGTTGAGCTATTTTTAGCTAAGTTTCTTTAATAGAGATTTTTCTCACCAGTTCATTGACTGCATCCACTGAATCATCATTTTCAGTAATCATAGCTGTTAGATGGACTGTTGCCAATTGATGAGTTGAAAGAGATTTTAGATATCAGAAAGTTGTTACCAGGGGCAGAGGTAAACTATCAAACTTTAGGGGGATTTGTCGTCAACCAATTAGGGCATATTCCCTTGGTCGCTGAACATTTTGAGTGGGTGGGACTACGCTTTGAAGTAGTTAGTATGGATGGAAACCGAATAGATAAAGTGTTGGTTGTGCCAATGCACGCTAAAAAAGACCAGTGAGCAATTGCCAGATGGTCACTTTCGCTCAAAAATATAGGACTGTGGATGACCTGTTGAACCTGGAACTCCAAGGATAAAGCGATTTCCGCCTTTCCATGTGGCAATTGCATTAACGATATAAGGCTCTGAGCTATTTCCTAAATAACTACTGTCTGGGGTGGGCGTAAATGTCAGATGAAACGCATTGCCGCGATGGGTTCCACTAATTTGAGCAAATCTGTCGCCATCGTCAGACTCAAAACTGCCGTATAGCTTGCCCGATTTATCTATAAATAGCAGCATCTGACCCTGAAAACCGACGTATTGCAGCCGACCTGTCCAACTCCCCTGGTAGGTTTCTCTGATTGCCGTTGACTGAGTTGGGGTGCTGGGCTGTGAAAGGACGGGTAGTGATCGCAGCAATCCAATGCATCCCATTATCAGCAATCCAGCTAAAACTAATTTTGTATGTTGCACTTTCATTTGGATTCCCTTTATAAAGAGTAGCGCTCTATCACAATATAGCCTTAGTAAGCTAATAGGCATTTAAAAGCTAAATCCAGTAAGGTAATTCTGCATTAGGAAAGACTGATTGAAGCATACCTGAGTAGAGTCTAGTACCAGCGCCCAAATCTAAAACTTTCGTAAGGATTCAGGTCTAATATTCAGGAAGTAAAGAAGGGCGAGACAGGGAGTTACTAGAATTAGCAATTAAAGCCTGTGCAAATGCTTATTTTGTAGCGGGTGGGGTATCAACTCGCTCATTGAGTTCTTGAAGTTCTATCACCCACTCTGCTACAATCCCTATGCGCTCGCAGTTGATTCTGATAACAATCCCGACATATCTAAGACACGTTGTGACCACGCGCTAACTTCAGCTTGAAGCTGAGTTAAAGTTGTAGCATCAGACCTAATTTTTTCCCAGTTAAATAACCAAGTAAAATACAAATCAACACTATGAGCCTACATCATCACTGCCATCAAAAAAAATGTCAGTTTCCATCCAGCGTGGCTGATCGCTATAGCGTTATTGATGAACTCTGACTCTACATATTGGCTTGGTGATGATGTCGGCGTAGCAGGAAAGCAGCACCAATTGCACTAATGCCCACCAGCGATAAGGAATTTCCCGATTCCGGTACTGAAGTGGGTATCTGGAAGGAGCCGCTAACTAAAGCCTGACCTATCAAAGGAACAGTTGGGTCTGGACTAATGGTGTAATTATCGCTAAGGGTGAGTGTACCGATAGCACCGTTAAATCTACCTGTACCACCACTAATGGTCAGAATACCAAAAGCTGATGCTGTCAGGTTTTCGAGGTCACTTGTAGCAGTGGCGGTACTGCTACCAATCAAACTATCATCACTGTCTTTGCTAAAAAACCTGTCAATGAGCGGTGGTAAACCTTCTAAACCAAACGTTACTGCATCTGGGCTAGCTGTAGATATACCAGTATTAGGATCGAGCCGAGAATAGCTCATGCTTGATAATTGAGTCAAACCGTAGGGAGCATTAAGACTATTACCAACGACCGTTCCCACCGAGATGTTCGGCGCAATCTCCCTCAAGCTAACTTCTAAATTGTAAACAGCCTCAAATTCATAATTAGTTTGTGCAATCGCTTTTGTAGTATCTAAAGCGAAACTTGCTAATGAAAGCACTACCGGAACAAGCCACACACTTTTTGAACGCAGCATTAGTTACTTCATCTTCAAGTTAATTTTTAGGTAAAAAATATTACTTTTTTGCTTTCCGAAAACAGCATACAGTACATTCAATTGCGGCGGCAATGAAAAAATTGTTGATTCGCTTGATATATCTTTAGATGTTTTTGTTAAGTCATATCGGTGTCGCTCCTTATCGTCATAAGTAAGCTCCTTTCAAAATACTTTGTGCTGACATGAATAATTGACCTGCGAAACTGGGAGGCACGGAATAGCCGATAATTGACCCCGCCGTTGCTGCCTCGCTGAGAAATTCGTACCAATCGGGAAACCCTTGTAACTTCGCCGCCCCCTCAATAGACAAAGACTTGACAGTACCATCAGGCAACCAGATATCAGCGAACTTGCTACGGTTGCAACCTTTGTGATCTGTGAAATGCGTAGGCGCAGCCCGCCGCAGGCATCGCAATATCGTATTGCAAGGTAAATATCCAGGTTTGTACTTGGATTCTGTACGCCCCCCAACTCTTTCTATTAGCAATGGTGTTGGCGCATTTCCGGCTAAAAATCTCTCCAAAGCTTGTTGTTGCTTGAGCAGTAGTTGAGAGTCGAGCATCATAGGAATGAGATGGGCGATACCTTCGGCACACTTCGTGAACGCCTCATACCAACCGCAAGGTGTAGCGCTCGAAGGTAGGGCAACATGAAAACCCTTGCTTGCAATCAGGACTAACCGCCGCCGCGCCTGGGGCAAACCAAAGTCAGCCATGTTGACCACGCCCTCAACGACTGAGTACCCCTCTTGCTCCAAAGCATTCAGGATGATGGCAAAACTCTGACTGTTCTGATAACGCGGCACATTCTCCAGCGTAAACACCCTTGGCTGTAACTGTCGGATGGCTTCTGCAACTGCGATAGCGAAGCGCCGACCTGTCGGTTCGCTGCACTCAGATCATCAGCCGTTTCAATACCCTTACCCGCTTTAGCAGAAATCTTCAGTCTTCTCGAAACACAACAAGGTAATATCTGCATTCGCCTGCTGTTGTTTCCGTACCCAAAGGTCAATCAACTGCTGCCTTATAGTGAAGAACTTCTCGGAACCGACGTTCATACTCAAGTTCAGGTAGTAGGATTGCCAGCACAGATAGCTTGCAGCAGGGACTCTGCACGAGATTTAAGAATATCTGCATTTGATTAAATGCTACTTCTTCGGTCTGTAATTGTATTTCAATCCTGCATACGCAACAGCTTATTGTTTTGTAATGAGCTTGCTTTTTGTGAGTAACTATGAGATATTTTGCTTGAGATTTAAATACTATATTCCTATCAACTTACTGTAAAAAAACTAATAACTAGCAGGCTGCATAAGTTTTTTGACATGAAATTAAGTTTTTTGACAAAGTATCCACTTCTGTTTATTATCATAATTTTCTTTGAGCTTTTTTTCAGTAGTAGAGTAGTTGCTGCTAGCTTCAAATTAGAATTTGCTGCCAAGAACTCTGGGTTGTTACAATCAGCAAATCCTCAAGGTATTACAAGTGCAGAGCAACAATTACGTGTAGATAAATTACTAAAATTGATCCAGCAAAGATTGCTAATTGCACATGATGTAGCCCGATGGAAATGGAATCACAAACGTCCTATCGAGGATCGAAAGCGTGAACAAGAGTTATTATTAAAGGTTAGGCAACAAGCAACAATCCATAGCCTAGAACCCGATACAGTTGCAGCATTTTTTCAAGCACAAATAGAAGCAGGAAAACTTATCCAAGCAGTTGATTTTCAAAACTGGCAAAAGCAAGGCATTAAATCTTTTCCTCACGTGCCAGACTTAAACCAGATATTGCGACCATCTTTAGATAAATTAAATACAGAGTTTCTTTTTGCTTTAACAGAACTGACTCAATTTCTAGGTTGTCCGCAGATACGGGAATTAATTCAGTCACGTTCCCAGGTGATTATTCAGGGAGATGGTATTGTCAAGCAAGTGCAGTCTGTTGCAATTTCACCCTTGTTGCAATTTCAAAGCACTTCTTGCTCCCGTCAGTAGACCGAAAAATTCTGCGATTGTCTTCTTCTAAATGAGACGATCGCCAACCACCTCCCGCAAGGCGATGTGCCATTGGGCAGAAATCCCTGGTGTTCTTGAAGCACAGTAATGTAATGTCCGCGCTAGCCTGCTGCTGTTTCCGCACCCAAAGCTCAATCAACTGCTGCCGAAGAGTGAAGAACGAGCAGAAACTGACGCTCGTACTCTTTTTTCAGCTTCAGTATCTTTGGTAGAAGCTTTCCACCATTTTAAAAGTTCAGGAGTTGGCGCGAACAGGGGAAGGTGTTTGCCTTTCCAGTTTTTGGGAGGGTACAGCGATATTGAGATGCCCTCGTTTATGATTTGTCCACTGTAATATGAAGTTAAGTATCCTAGAAAACCAAGTCCTACCACCCTGGTGCGGGGTTGAAAGCACGTAAAATACCAGATAATGGTAGCCCCTACGGAAGAGACTGATTATCTCGCTCTGTAAAGCGGGGACGAAAGCGGTTAATGGTGAAAATTGCTGAAAACACCAACCGTAAGCAAGAGTTTACGGGGAGAGCAAGCGAAATGTCGTTGAGCCATCGTCATATCTCACCAAGGAATATAAGCTTGTGTTTTGGACACACCTTGGGTCGGAAATAACCGATAGGGTAGGGACATTATTATCGTGCAAAACAATCAGAAATTAAATTTACCTAGTGCGAAAGAAAAGCTGTGTAAGGTAGACTTCGCCTTGATTATTAGTAGCAACGCCAATTCCAGTCAGGTTATAATTTCCTTTAAGGTTCTTTAGATGTCCCGGACTTTTGATCCAACCAGTAACAGCTTCGTCTACAGGGTTACTATATCCCCGATTAAAAGCAACATTTTCCGCCGCACTGTTGTAGGGAAGAGGGATAGCTTTGACTCGCCGTTCAAATCCCTGATGGCTGAATGGGGTTTTACCTTTAGCCATATTCTGGCTATGAATTCTTGCCTGTCGAGTGATATTTGCATTTAGGGTCAATTTTGGCAGTCCAATAGAGGCCCGATATCGATTAATTTCGTCAAAAACGGATTTTTCTAGTTCTGTAGTTTTAAAAGTAGGAGTCGATATTGCAACCTGACTGGAAAAAAGCGACAACATATTACGGGTGGATGTATTCGTAAAAAGATGATTTGGTATCGGAGCAGTCGTTAATCCACAAGCAAGGATAAGCGCACTTAAAGCGATGCCAAAAACTGAGCTTATTTCACTATGAACAAAACTAATAGTCTTTACTGCACCGTTTGGTACTTCAGGGATGGCAACAAATTCTCCTTTCTCATTTTTATAAAAACCTTTAATCCCAATACGGTTCGGATAAGCTCTTGAGGCAAGGAAGGAAAAAGAGTTATTGTTAAGCAATTTCTCTTCTTCTGCTTCTCTTGTCTCCCTGCTTCCCCTGCTCGCTTCAACAGATAATTTTATTAACCGAACCGTATTGCCTTTTACCCATCCGTTTTTTCTGAGGTGAGATATCTGCTTAACTACCATAAAATCTTTAAAAAGTAAGTCTTTTATAACACTTCTGAACTAATCGGCTACACGTATCTATAGATTAGTTCAGATACTCAGTAAGGTTGCCAAGGAATAGCAATGAAAAATTCATTAATTAATTGTGCTTTATCTTTACTATTGATATCTAGTTCAGCTTTTTCAGTGCCAGCGATCGCGTTAATGATTTGGGTGTCCCTGAAACAGCTAACGTATCCAAATGCTTGCTCCTGTATCCCTACTCATCAAGATCATACTTTACCTGCATCGGTAAATTTTTTCTCAGAAATCACCTTACTTAAACTTCTACCTTTGATACTGGCGGGAGATTATCGAAACTACGCTTATCTAAAATAGCCAATTTACAATAGAAAGACTTTGGCAACTTTAATAAATGGGAGTGCGATTGCATATAGATGACTTTGGTAATGGCTATTCATCCTTAAGTTCCCTGCATCATTGATTGAATTAACTAAGTTAAACTTGATATATAGGCTTTAATTTAGTCATGAAAATTAATTTCATAAAATAACTAAATATGAATGCTTTTAGGAAGTTTTCTAAAGGTGTTAATATTGCTGTAGAACTATTGCAGATGACCTATCTACACCGTACCCAAGTTTCAGCTTCCTGCCAAAGTTTGTGCAAAAAGAACTCAGTGTGATGGCTGATGGTGGTGAAAAACACACCTACAGCATCCTCAGAACTATCTAAGGGACTTCCAGAAAATAAACTATTCCACCAACAGTAATGATAATCATTTTAAAGGGGGGATGAAGGGGCTGCCGACGGCAGCC